>CAZDIS010000147.1:0-5759 GCA_964505585.1 uncultured Pelolinea sp.
CAGCGCCAGCCGCTGCAGGGAATACCCCAGAAAAACCGCCCGTTCGGCCTCGCCCGGGATCAATAGGATCCAAATAGCAGCCAATTCTGCCTGGATTAGAACAAGCCGCGAAAAACGCTTGAATTTGGTCACGATCTTGCTGGATTCATTATTTTTTATCGCCATAAAAAGAATATTTGCCTTGTTTTGTTGCGTTTGATTTTAACCGATGATGGGGAATTTCATCTTACCAGTAAATCCTATTGAAATAATGCGTAAAATAATTCCTGTTATAATCTCGATTCAGACCCTTTTTGAGGATTTTAACCAAAAAATGAATGCTTTAAAGAATAAAAATGTACTCGTAACCGGCGGAGCCGGTTTCATCGGCAGCCACCTCGTTGACCGCATCATCCAGGAAAACCCCAAACAGATCCACGTCGTGGACAATTTCTTTCTGGGTGAAGAGGAAAATCTGCGGGATGCTGTCGCCGCCAGGCCTGACCTTGAGATCTTTCGACTGGATGCATCCGATCTGGCAGCGATGCGGGATCTGGCCGAGGAAAAACAAATTGAAGTAGTCTTCAATTTGGCCGTGATCCCCCTTCCCACTTCATTAAAATATCCCGTGTGGACGGTCAATGTCAATATCGGCATCGCGCTTACATTTTGCGAGTTGGCACGTACCGCATCCATTGAAACCCTCATCCACAGTTCATCCTCGGAAGCATACGGTTCGGCGATGACGATTCCCATGGATGAAGACCATCCCCTCCAGCCAAAAACGCCATATGCCGCCAGTAAATTAGCCGGCGATGAGTTGGTTTTATCCTACGTGCGTACATTTGGCATTGACGCGGCTGTTGTGCGGCCATTCAATAATTACGGCCCCAGGCAGAACCCGGGCCGCTACGCCGGCATCATCCCCATCGTTGTCCGTAAGTTGAAAAAGAATGAACCCATTGAGATATTCGGCGATGGCGAACAGACCCGCGATTACATCTTCGTCAAAGAAACTGTTGATGGATTTATCAAGGTATATCAACATGATCAAAGCCGCGGTAAGGTATTGAATATCGCCACAGGCAAAGAGATCACCATCAATGCCCTTGTCGCCAAATTGCTCCACATCCTCGGCAAACCGGATCACCCGGTCATCCATGTCGCGGATCGCATCGGCGATGTCCGCCAGCACTGCGGCGGCATTGAACGCGCGCGCGAACTGATCGGCTTCTCTCCCTCGGTCATGCCGGAAGAAGGCCTGCTGGAAACAGCGCAGTGGTACCAGGAACGGCTATGATCCGCCTGACAGTCCCTCTCGTCGACGAGCGCGAATTGGAAGAGATCGCGGCCGTCCTTAAAACCGGTTTCTACACGCAGGGCCCGAAGGTCGCGCAATTTGAGAAAGCAATTGGCGCGCTGGTCGGCGCCAAACACGCTTTCGCGATGAGTTCCTGCACCACCGCCCTCCAGCTGGCGCTGCACGCGCTGGAGCTGGAACCCGGGACGGAAGCGCTGGTGGCAGATTTCACATTCCCCGCCACAGCAAATATCGTCGTCACAGAAGGATTGAAA
Source organism: uncultured Pelolinea sp. (assembly GCA_964505585.1). GTDB lineage: Bacteria > Chloroflexota > Anaerolineae > Anaerolineales > Anaerolineaceae > Pelolinea. The sequence continues at coordinate 1,555 of CAZDIS010000147.1, forward strand.
CCAGTGCTGGTGGATATCAATCTGGACACGTTCACGATGGACCCGGCTGACCTTGAACGCAAGATCAATGGGCGTTCGCGTGTCATCATCCCGGTGCACGCATTTGGCTGCTCTGCTAATATGGACGCGATCATGGCCATCGCTGAAAAGCACAACCTGCCCGTGATCGAAGATGCCGCCTGCGCGCTGGCCACCACCTACTATGGAAAGTACTGCGGCACGATCGGCACACTGGGCTGTTACAGCTTCCACCCCCGCAAGGCGATCACCACCGGTGAAGGCGGGCTGGTCGTGACCAGCCGCGATGACTTGGCAGACAGGATCGCGATTCTGCGCAACCACGGCGGCGTGAAAGGCGATTTTTATTACGATTACGAACAAGCGGGTTTCAACTACCGCCTGAGCGACATCCAGGGCGCCATGGGCGTTGCCCAGCTGGAAAAACTGGATTTTATCCTCGAGAACAAGCGCCGCCTGGCCGCGCTGCTGCGCGAAAAACTGCAGGGCATCGCCGGGGTTACCGCGCCGATCGAACCCGCCTGGGGCGGGCATGTGTATCAGTCCTTTGTCGTGCTCCTCGATCAAGATATCGACCGTGACGCAGTCATCCGCGCCATGCGCGAAAAAGGCGTGGAAACCACCCTCGGCACTTACGCGGTCCACGCCCAGCCCTACTACATGAAAACCTATGGATATGCGCCCGGCGACCTGCCGCGCTCTTACACCGCCTTCAAACAATCGCTCACGCTGCCGCTGTACCCGCAGATGGATGAGGGCATGATCGATACAGTTTCCGCGACTTTGAGAGAAGTGATCGCACAGTCCAAATAGCGCAGAAATATCCTCAATTACGTGTAGGATCATCACCATTCCGGCTTTTTTCCAGCGCCAACAATATGATAAATAATCCCGCGAAAGGCGATATTTATTTAAGGCATTACTGGTATTATTTATTCAGTATCTGATGATCAGAATGACCCTGCGCGCCACCATGAGGGTCATCTTAATACCGGAGGAGAATGTATGCCCATCAGCGAAACCGTAACACTTGGTAAAGATGTGAAGATCTTTCACCCGCAGCTGGTTAATCTGTATGGATGTAAGGTGGGCGATGAGACCAAGATCGGGGCGTTCGTAGAAATTCAGGCCGGCGCAGATATCGGCGTGAAATGCAAGATCTCCTCCCACACATTCATTTGTGAAGGGGTGACGATCGAGGATGAGGCGTTTATTGGCCATGGAGTGATGTTCATCAATGATATTTATCCACGTTCAACCACCGCGGACGGCAGCATGCAGGGCGGGGAAGATTGGGAATGTAAACAAACTCTTATTAAACGCCGGGCATCGATTGGGAGCAATGCTACTATTATGGGGGGCGTAACCATCGGTGAAAATGCGATGGTGGGCGCTGGAGCGGTGGTGGTCCATGATGTACCTGACTATGGCATTGTCGCCGGCGTTCCAGCGAAATTGATCGGTGACGCACGCGATAAAGAAAAATAAAAAACTTTGATGAGAAGGGATGGAATTGATGATCAAAATGGGTGTGATCGGGTACGGTTATTGGGGGCCAAACATTGTACGGAATTTTATGGAGGCGGATCAAGCTGTTGTTAAATCTGTCAGCGATCTGAATCCTAAACGCCAAAAACTTGTAAAGACCCGTTATCCCGGGGTTCAAACGATGGATAAACCGGATGCGATGTTTGCAGATAAGGAAATTGATGCAGTCGCGATCGTGACGCCAGTTAGCACGCATTTTGACCTGGCAATGCGCGCCTTGCAGGCGGGGAAGCATGTCCTGCTGGAGAAACCCCTGACGCAAACCGTTGAACAGGGAGAAAAACTACTCGCGGAAGCACAAAAACGCGGACTGCTTGTGATGGTCGACCACACATTCGTCTATACCAGCGCGATCCGCAAGATCAAAAATATTATTGACAAAGGTGAATTGGGAGACCTTTATTACTACGATTCCGTGCGGGTGAATTTGGGTTTATTTCAGCACGATGTCAACGTACTCTGGGATCTGGCGGTCCATGACCTTTCGATATTGGAATTTATCTACCCGGGGAAGCCGACGGCTGTTTCAGCTACTGGCATTTCGCATATCGATGGCGCAACAGAAGACGTTGCATACCTGACCCTGTTCTACGGCGAGAAAATGATCTCCCACATTCATGTGAACTGGCTTTCACCCGTCAAAGTCCGCAGAACTTTGATTGGCGGCAGCCAGAAGATGATTGTATTAGACGAGCTTGAACCCAGTGAAAAGATCAAAATCTATGAAAAGGGGATCACGGTCAACCGTGAGCCAGATGGGATCGAAAAGGTGTACAAACTGCTGATCGATTACCGGTCGGGCGATATGCTCGCTCCGCATATTGATCATACCGAAGCGCTGCGGATGGAAGCAAACCATTTCATAGACTGTATTGAGAACGGTGCCAAGCCGGAAACAAGCGGTGAATCCGGGTTGCGGGTTGTGCGCATCCTGGAAGCCGCCTCACAATCCATGAAACAAAACGGAAAACCAGTAAACCTATAACTTTGGAGGCAACCCATGGTAAATTTCGTCGATCTGAAAAAACAGTATCATAGCATCAAAGAAGAAATAGACAGCGCGGTATTGGGTGTATTAGAAAGCACCCAGTTTGTTTTAGGTAAGGAAGTCGCTGCATTTGAAGAGGAATTCTCGGATTATTGCCAGACAGATTATGGCGTGGCAGTTAATTCCGGCACGAGCGCGCTGCACCTCGCCTTCTTAGCCGCCGGTATTGGAAGCGGTGATGAGGTGATCACAGTCGCAAACACATTTATCGCAACAGTTGCTGCGATCCGATATACCGGCGCGACGCCAGTTCTGGTTGAAATGGATCCGATCTCTTACACCATGGATCCCGCAAAGATCGAGGCGGCGATCACAGAGCGCACTAAAGCGATCTGCCCCGTGCACCTATTCGGGCAGATGGCAGACATGGACGCCATCATGGCTATTGCCAAAAACCATGATCTATTGGTCATTGAAGATGCGGCCCAGGCGCACGGCGCAGAGTATAAGGGAAAACGTGCGGGAAGCATCGGCCATATCGGATGTTTCAGTTTCTATCCAGGTAAGAACCTGGGAGCATATGGTGAGGGTGGGTTAGTGACGACGAACGATCCGGAATTTGCGCGCGTTATCAAAATGATGCGGGATTGGGGAGCGGAGAAGAAGTATTATCATGATCTGCCGGGATTCAATTATCGCATGACCGGTTTGCAAGGAGCGATCCTGCGTGTGAAACTGCGCCATCTGGAAGATTGGACTGAAGCACGGCGGGCACATGCCGCATATTACAATCAATTATTGGCTGGCGCCGATGTGGCCACTCCAACCGCGATGCCTTACGCACGGCATGTTTATCACCTGTATGTGATCCGATCCACGATGCGAGACGCGCTACAAAAAGCACTGGGTGAAAAGAAAATCTATACCGGTATCCATTATCCGATTCCAGTCCACTTGCAGAAAGCGCACGCGGATCTGGGCTATAAGCAAGGCGATCTCCCATTGACCGAGAAAGCTGCGGATGAGATGCTTTCCCTGCCGATGTTCGCGGAATTATTAGATGAAGAGATAGCATTCGTATGTAATGCAATAAAGGAATTTCTTGATGGATGAGGCAGCAAATAACAAATCACGCATCGTCCGGGCAACGCATGCGGTGCAAGAACAGAAAAATGATCCTGCGTTTGAGCTTGGATTATCCGATTTTCTGAAAAGCGAGTATCGGGCTGAAGCCCTGCGCGATCTTTACGGAAAGCATATTTCCGGTAATGGGAAATTGGATGCGGTCATGCGCAGGGCAATCTGGCGCGCGCTATGCAAACGATTTGGTCATGGCGTGCGCATTGAAAGCGGGGTTGGCTTCAAACATGTGGAAACATTTGAGGTCGGAAACGGTGTATTCATCGGAACAGGAACATTTATCCAGGGCAGATTTGATGGACAATGTGTGATCGGAGACCATACCTGGATCGGGCCAAAAAGTTATTTTGACGCGCGAAACCTGATCCTGGGCGAGTATGTCGGTTGGGGGCCGGGGGCGATGGTCCTGGGATCATCCCACACCGGGCTGCCTGTTGATGCGCCTATTATCCAAACAGACCTGGAGATCAAGCCGGTTCGGGTTGGCGATTGGGCGGATATCGGCACAAAC
>CAZDIS010000148.1:0-5674 GCA_964505585.1 uncultured Pelolinea sp.
TCATCCACAAAAAGCATCACCGCGGAGACCTTATCTGCGATGGACTCGGTGGGATGGAAATGGCCCATATCCAGGCACAAAATCTTATTGTTCTTGATCGCATATCCCATATAGAATTCATGTGACCCGACCACATAGGATTCTGAACCGATCCCAAACAATTTGCTTTCGACAGAATCGCGATTAAAGTGTGCGTCCACTGGGTGGCTGAAGATCTCGTCCAACGACTCTTTTAAAAGTGTGCGGTGGGTGAGACGGTCAGCGGTGATATCTTTGTACCCGTCCGGGATCCAGAAATTATTGATGCAGGTGGTGTCCAAGGCTTTCCCAAGCGCTTCGCCGATTATGCGTGATGAAATGCCATGTTCGATCCAAAAATCACGGATGCCTTTATCACGGCTGGCCAGGGTGAAACCATCGGCTGCCTTTGGATGTGAGAAGAAAGTGGGGTTGTAATCAAACTTGATGCCCTGTTCTTTGCCCCAATCGATCCAGCGGCTGAAATGTTCAGGTTGCAGCTTCTCGCGGGATATTGTTTTATCGCCTGTTTCTGCATAGATGGCATGCAAAGCGACGCGGTGCTTGCCAGGCACGAGCGAGAATACTTTCTCAATGTCCATGCGCAGCTCGTCGCCATTGCGGGCGCGGCCGGGGTAATTGCCGGTGGTCATGATGCCGCCATCCGTGATCCCCTGCGCGCCTTCGAACCCGGCCACATCATCACCCTGCCAGCAATGCATGGAGATCGGGATCGTTTTAAGCGTTTCCAGCGCTTGGTCGACATCGACGCCCAGGTCAGTATATTCTTGTTTCGCTCTCTCAAATAGGTCAAACATTTTTTCTCCTATCAATGAAAATGGGTACCCGTTCTAATGCATCTCCTGCCCGCCCGTCACGTTGATCGCCTGGCCGGTCATGTAACTGGATTGATCGGACGCCAGGAATGTGACGACGTTGCACACATCTTCATAGCTGCAGCCGCGCTTCATCGGCACCTGGTTCACATAGTAGTCACGCACCTCTTCTTCGGTCATGCCGCGCGTACGGGCATATTGCTTGAAGAGCGAATCCACCCACAGTGGTGAATCGAGCATATTGCCTGGGCAGACCGCGTTCACGCGCACACCGTATTCCGCCAGCTCAAGCGCGGCGGACTGCGTCAGGCCGATCCCGCCGAATTTGGAAGAGGCATACGCCGAATTTTTATAGCTGCCTTTCTTGCCGGATTTGGAGTTGATCTGGATGATCACGCCGCTTTTCTGTGCTTTCATCACGCGCGCGGCGTGCTTGATGCACAGGAAGTAACCAAACAGGTTCACTTCGATCACTTTCATCCATTTTTCAGGGGGAAATTCATCCACTGGCTGGGCGATCAGGATGCCGGCGTTGCTGACCATCATATCCAGCGTACCGAATTGCGCAACGGTCTCATCCACTACTTTCGCGACCTGTTCATCACTGGTTACATCGGTGACCAGTCCCAGCGTTTTCACGCCAAATTCCTCCCGGATCTTCGCTTCTGTTTCGCGAATGCCATCTTCATTAATATCCGCGACGGTGATATTGGCGCCTTCTTGCGCCAGGCGGAAACAAATGGCCTGCCCCAATCCCTGCGCGCCGCCGGTCACGATGGCGTTCTTACCTACGAATATTTTCCTCATTTATTTACTCTCCTCCAGTCCCATGTTGTTCAGCAGTGCGGCTTCCGCTGCTTTGGTCCAGGTCTCGCCACGGCCTAATTTGGCATAAACATCGGGAAGTGCTTCTTTCAAATCTGCCAGGCTGGTCAGCGGTAGTTCCTTGATGTTGGGGAAGATCACTACTTTTCCGGGATAGGTCGCATCGATCAATGCCTGCATGCCGTCCCGTGCCGCGGATAAGGAGCCGATCGCCGCCACCGAGCGGTTGGTGGAAAGCTTGCCGCTTTCTACCTGGTTGAGCATCGTGAGCATATCCTCGATCACCGAGGCGGAATGGCCGATGATGTGCGTTCCGCGCGCGGCCATTTCGTTCAGGTCGATCACCGCGGTCGTGCCGCGCGCCACGCCGGCGAACACATTCATCACGCCGCCATCCGCCAACATGGGCGCTGAGCCAGCGATCACCGCCGGGATGGGTGCCAGCATCACAATGTCATCAAATCCATTTTCTTTATAAGGTTGCATGGCTTTTTTGTAAGCTTCCTTTTCCATCGGATTGGCGCATACCCAGGTGATGCCCTTCGCGCGCGCTTCGTCACCAAAGGTATCTTCTAGGTCGTTCAAGCGCGCCGCGCTCACATCCGAACACACGATCAGCGCGGGATGATCGTCCGCTTCGATGGCGTGCTGCACATGCATGCGTCCCATCGGTCCGCCAGCGCCGACGAACAGCACCTTGCCGCCTTTCTTCAATGCCGATTTGGCAGGCGATTTGGCGTAGAGCGCGCTGATGTCGGTCTCACTCCCGCCCAAAAACAACCAGCGGTTATAGTGCACGCGCCCGATATCCAGATTCGCCTTGCGGTTGAATGGCTGGCTGGTGGAGAAGGCCAGGATGCCATGATACGTGATAAACGGGCTGACTTTTTCGATCAATTCTGCGCTGGGTGCGAGCAGGATGATGTCGTCGCATTGGTCTTCGATGGCCGGCTCGCCATCCACATCAGGAACCTGCGCGATCTCGATCACTTCAACTCCCAGCGTTTTTGCCTGTTCTCGCAGCCAATCGCCAAATGCCCCATCCATGTTGGTGAGCTTTATCCGGGCCGGGTGGTGCGCGGCGGAGAAACCAGCAGACATGGAGAAATCACCCGCATCGGGGCCAATGAACCACGCTGTCCCGCCTTCTTTGATCTGCGTGCGATAGGTCAGATAATAGGCGGCGATGACACACGCCCACGGTTCCACCAGGGCTGCTTCAGCATATCCGGTCTCTTTGCGGATCGGGATCAGGTAATTGCCATGGTCGCCGTTCAACACGCGCTGGTCGATCACGTTGTACTGCGAAAGGCCGCCCTGGATCTCGTAACCATAAGCGTAACCAATCCCATTAACGAATATATCTGCCTGCAGGATGAAACGGTCGCCGGGTTGGTATTGGCCTTTCAGCTTCTCGCCCACACCCACGACAGTCATCACCACCTCATGCCCGAGCACCACCGGATCTTTTTGCATGTCACGGTAGATGCGCGGATGGTCCTGCCCCAGGCGGATCACCTTGATATCCGAGAAGCACAGCCCGCAGGCATCGTGCCGCACCAGCAGTTGATCAGGGCCATAAGACGGTATCGGCACTTCGATCGGTTTCTCGTCCCGGCCAAGATTCTCCAAACCCGCGCCATACAGCGGCCACAGCCAGTGTGTGTCTTTATCCGGGGGATTCCCTTTTTTATAGGTTTCAAAATAGTCTGCCATATCTTTGCAACTCCTTTTTACGCTTTAATCACCGTTAAGACCTCAGATGGGCTGTGGTCTGCCAGCGATTGATCTATATCTTGACTACCGGGCGGGATGGACAGGCCGGCCTGCCGGTAAAAATCGTTTTTCTCTTTACGGCTGAAAAAATGTTTTTCCGCCCATGCGCTCTGATAGCCGATTCCCGCTTCGCGCTGCAGGCGGGTGTGGCCATACAGGGTGGCTGCCCCATTCATAAATACATCCCGAACAGGCGCAAGTTCCGGCACGTTAAAATCATCAACGAGCTTCTGACCGAATTTATTCATCTCAGTCCCAACCAGCACCGGCAGGTCCCAGCGCTGGGCCAGGTCAACGACTGCGTATAGCTTATCCAGTTTATCCGCTTTTTCCTGCGGATCTTTGATATTCCAGTTGCGGTCAGGCACAATGTTTAGCGCTGCCACCCCTTTATCAATCAGCAGGCCCAGCAGGTCTTCGATGTGCTGTTCGCCTTCAGAGCTGCCGTCCAGCCAGGCAGCGCAGGGCAGCGCGTAGCTGGATGTCACCATGCGGTGAAATTCCTCCACGGTGGGGAAGGAATCCGGTGTTGGCTGAACATATCCCACGCCACCGCGCTTCATCAATTTTGACCGCAAAAAATCCTGAAACACATTCTCGTCCTGCATTTTGCTCTGTAAGGCATCTTGGGGCATGTCAAATTTATCGCCCCAGAATGCTGCAGGGTCAGGCCTTGTTTCGAGTGCTTTTTGCGCCAATACCTGCACCATATGGCGCTCGGTCGCGTTGCCGGCAGGTGTCAGTGGCAGTACATCTGAATCGTAATCAACCGAAAGCGGTGCAAGGAATGCGTTGATGCGCGTGAGCATATCCCGGTTGCGGTCGCCGGCGCGCTGGCGAATATCATTTAAGATCCCAGATGCCGTTTCCGGTACGCTCGAGGATGTGAAACCGGTACCCATGTGATAAGCGACACCCGGCTCGCCGGGGGAATTGATCTCCATCTGCGCGAATTCGGGGATGAACACGCGTGTCTCGATTCCGGCAATGCCGCGCACACCGGCCATCCCGCACGCGTCAAGGAACTCATCCATCGCGTCCAGCACGTCAAAATCGACCACGCCCATATACTGAATGCCGTGTTTTCTGCCAAGCCAGGCCAGATGGGAGGGTGAATAACCATACCCGTTGTAGGAATAAAAGGAATGGCAGTGCAGGTTGGCAATGTTCTGCATGGGGGAAACGATCATCTCACCTCTATCAGCCAATTCGCATAAAGCAGCGAGGGCTAACCGGCGTTCGTTAGGGTCAAAATGATCGATTTGCTTCTCAAGCGCTCGGATATCTTGATTGGAATGTCCCATTTTTTCTCATCTGTTTTGTAGGATTATCAGAATTATACTGTATACATGTGCATACAGGTTTAGAAAATTGGAAGGTATCCCGCCTTCTCCTTGATTTTCCAACGTTGATACTCTATAGTAATTAAAATAGTCTCATCAGTGCGGAGGGAATCATGCCTAAAAAAATATTATTTATGGTGATATTATTGGGCCTTCTGGCTGCGTGTGGGGTAGAACCGCAGATGACTGCAGAGGAGGGAGGGGACAGGACCGTCAATTCACCACCTGTCAATATCGACCAATCCATTGCAAGTCTGCCTGCATCCGGTAATGTGATCGACCCCACCCAGTTGAGTTATCTTGGCGCGTTCCGCCTGCCAGGCGAATGGGACCCGCCAAAGACTTTCGCCTACGGCGGCAACGCCATGACCTTCAACCCGGATGGAGACCCCGCCAATCCCGATACTCACAGCGGGTCATTATTCATCATGGGCCACGACCGCATCGCTTATGGCGGCGTGCCGGATGGCAACCAGGTCGCAGAAGTAAGCATCCCCGAGCCGGTATTGTCGCGCGATATCAATGCGCTCAACACAGCCGAATTCATCCAGGATTTCAGCGATGTCACCCGCGGCAATTTCACTGACCTCGAAGAGATCCCCAAAGCCGCCATGCAGTATCTCAACCACCCCGCCACCGGTCCGCTCATCCACCTGGCCTGGGGCCAGCATCTGCAGCCGCCGGATATTGCCTCGCATGCCTGGTTCTCTCCAGATCTGGATGCTTTATCTTTCAAAGGCGTATGGTTTATTGGTGATCAGGATCTGTACAGCGTAAATGGCTATATGACCGATATCCCCCAGGATTGGGCCGATGCGTATGCTGGCGGCAAACCGCTCGCGACCGGGCGCATGCGCGATGGCGGCCAGGGCGGGA
>CAZDIS010000149.1:0-5495 GCA_964505585.1 uncultured Pelolinea sp.
GGTATGCGCCGGCAGCGATCGTGCTGATGGTGGTTGGTTTCGCGATGGTTGCCCTTGAGGGGAACATGCCTTCCAGGCTGCAGCTTGCATTCACGCTGCCCTCTGTTACGCTGCCACGCTGGCAGGATATCTGGCAGGCGATGCTGCTGGCCGGGTTCGCGCAAATTCCGCTCTCCATCACCAACGCGGTTATCGCGCCGGCAGCCATGATCCGGGAATATTTCCCGAAAAAAGTAGTGGAAGAGCGGAAGTTGATGCTCAACATGGGCGTGATGAACGCGGCTGGATCGCTCTTCTCCGGGATGCCGATGTGCCATGGCGCGGGCGGGCTGGCCGGACAATATTATTTTGGCGCGCGCACGGGCGGCGCTTCCATCATGGAAGGAGTGATCGAGCTGGCGATCGGCCTGTTCCTGAGCCAATCCATCGCGGATATCCTCACGCACTTCCCGATGGCGCTGATCGCGGGGATGATGCTGATGGTCGCGATCCAATTGGCGCTGCCGATCCGTAAATTGAAGGGGGCGGAGTTGGGGTTGGCGATCGGTTCAGCGGTGATATCCGTACTCACTAATATCGGGATCGGGTTCATGGCGGGCCTGGCGGCGACCTATGCGCTGCGCTGGTACCAATCCAAAAAAGAAAAGAAGGATAAAACGCCAGAATAAGCGGAAAGAATGAGAAAGATGCCTGAATTTGGCACATACCATTGATATGATGATAAAGGATAGAAATTTATGCAAGGAAATAGATGAGAATGAACCAATGTGAAGGATCGTTTCCGCGCACATGCCTGTGTATTTTTGCCCATCCGGATGATGAGGTGTTCCGATGCGGCGGTACTTTGGCGTTGCTGGCGCAGGCGGGAGCGCGGGTGCAGGTGGTTTCATTGACCAGCGGGCAGGCGGGTTCACGCGGTGAGCCGCCGATCTGCCAGCCGGAAGAACTGGGTGAGGTACGGAAGGGAGAATTGCGCTGCGCCTGCAGAACACTGGGGCTGGAAGAACCGGTCATTTTTGATTTTCAGGACGGCGCTCTGGAACATGTCGAGGCAGGCACTGTTGAAGCGATCATTGCAGAGAAGATCCAATCCTTGCAGCCGGAAGTGATCATCACCTGGCCGCCGGACGGGTTATCCGGACACCCTGACCACCGCGCAGCCAGCACCCGCACAAGGGCGGTTTTTGACAGAATGCACCCCATGCATGCTTTTTTGAAATCGCTTTATTATCTGGCAGTGCCGGATTCGGTTGCGAAGCGGCTGGGAATGGGCCAATTGCATACCACTTGTGATGATGAAATTAGCGTTGCAATCGATGTGCTTCCGGTCTGGGGCCAGAAAAAGGAAGCGATCATGTGCCACCGGACACAGGTGCACGCGTCGCCGATCCTGGCGCGGGATGAAGCGAAGCAACACGCGTTTTTAGGCGCGGAACATTTCGTGCAGGCGAACAGCCAGCATGGCAGGGACCTATTGATTGACCTGAACCAAACAAATGGAGCATTTTAATATATGAACACCATTATTGCGGCAAAGGCATTATCTAAAAAATTTGACGATGTGCAGGCGGTTGATCAGGTCACATTCGATCTTATTCCGGGTGAGTTGTTTGGTTTCCTGGGGCCGAATGGGGCGGGCAAGACTACCTCGATCAAGATGCTGACAGGACTGGCGCGGCCGACGAGCGGCACGGCATGGATTGATGGGGTGGATATCAGCAAGGACCCGAAGAAAGCCCAGCGATTGATGGGGGTGGTGCCGGATGAGAGCAATCTCTACCCTGAATTGACCGGTTTTGAAAACCTCACTTTTTGCGCGTCTTTGTATGGGATGCACAGAGAAGAGCGGCGCGCGAGGGCGCGGGACCTTCTGGATATATTCAATTTGAAAGAAGCTGGAGACCGCAAGTTTGAGACCTATTCCAAAGGGATGAAACGCAAACTAACGATCGCGGCAGGGATGATCCATAACCCGCCGCTGTTATTTCTGGATGAACCAACCACCGGCATTGATGTGGCCAGCGCGCGGCAGATCCGAAAATTGATATCGGATCTTCACAAGAGCGGGATGACCATCTTTCTGACGACGCATTACATTGAAGAAGCCGAGCGATTATGCGACCGGATCGCTTTCATTGTGAAAGGGCGGATCATCCGAACTGCACCGGTTTCGGAATTGCTGCAACCGATCAAAAATGACCATATATTGGAGATCACAGTAGTATCAGGCGGCGAAACAGCAGCGAGCAGCGCTGCGGAAAAATTCCCGGAATATTCGGTGGAAAAGCGAACCGGCCAAATTCTGCGCTTTTTGGCAAAAACGCCGATCGCGGTCTCCTCGCTGATCAACCATTTAGAGACATGCGGAGCCGAAGTGCTTGAAGCCAGGCGCATCATGCCTTCGCTTGAAGATGTTTTTGTGCAGGTGACCGGCCTGGCGGCAGCGGAAATGGAGCGCGGCCAGAACGGTAAAGGACGATCACGATGAAAAAATGGACAGCTTTTTTCAATATTCTGCTGAAAGATATTCGTACTTACTATCTAAAACCGCCAAATATTAGCTGGGGGATCATCTTCCCGCTGGCCTGGACAGGGATGTTTTTCATTCGATCCGGACTGGGGCTGGACAGCATTCGATCCCTGCTGCCGGGGGTGGTATCGATCTCGATCTTGTTCGGCACGACCTCGATGCTGGCGGTAACGGTAACCTTTGAAAAAAAGAATGCTTCTTTTGACAGGCTGTTGCTTTCACCGATATCGCTGGAATTATTGATGCTCGCAAAAACAAGTGGCGCGATCCTGTTTGGGATGATGAACGCGCTGGTACCGATCGGGATGGCGGCTTTCTTTACTGATATTTCCAGTTTTGAGTGGGGGAGCATCCTTGCGGCGATCCTGCTGATCGCGATCGCATCCACCTTCATGGGGCTGTTCATTGCTGTATCGGTGAGCGAAGTGTTTGAGGCGCAGACATTCTCCAATTTCATCCGCTTCCCGATGATCTTTCTGTGCGGGCTGTTCTTCCCAATCACCAACCTGCCCAATTTTCTGCGCCCGCTGGCATACGCGCTTCCGCTGACATATGGCACTGACATCCTGCATGGGGCGATACTCTCGGGCAATATGCTGCCGTTATGGCTTGATTTCATCGCGATCACACTTTTCTGTGTGCTGTTATTTGTTGTCAGCCTGCGGAATGTGCGCAGAAAGTGGATCGTATAGCATTCTCTTTTGTATGGCAGAAATTTGAAAGTGAAATTGACATACCATTCGTTGTGAACTGAATGGAACTGTTGTATGTGATTAAGGGGTTACTATTCTGATCTCAAGGTCTTAAAATGCAGGATGTGGGCGGTAACCGCGATGGCGATCGTGCCGAGGAAGATGCGCAAATAGATCAACTCAACCACATAAAAAATGGAGAAGAGGATCGTGATCCATAGCAGGGAGATGGCAAATATTTTCGTCCTCAACGGAATGGCTTTGTGTTCGCGGAAATTGCGGATATATTCACCAAAAAGTTTGTGATTCATCAGCCACCGGTACAAGCGGTCGGACCCCTTAAGGAAGCAGGCAGCCGCAAGCAGGAGGAAGGGCGTGGTTGGCAGGAGCGGAATAACAATGCCAATTATTCCCAGAATCAAAGCAATGAAACCAAGGACGACGAAAAGTTTTTTCATTTATGTATTGATACCTTTGTGCGTTGAATGACGCATGACCTATTCAATCTCCGGCGCGGGCTGGCATTGACGCAGGAGATGGCGGACGGCAAGCCAGGGGTGGGTGTAGATCATACGTGGGCCGGAAAAGCGCATCACCTGCCTGACACGCTCACGATAGGCAGGCGCGTAGCAGTGGATGGGGCACTTCACGCAGGCCGGCTTGCCATCGCCCCAGGGGCAGCGATCCAAACGATCGAGACAGTATTGATTGAGGTCGCGGCAATCCGGGCAGATATCCTGCGCAAGCGCGTGGTTTTTGCGGCAATACAAAGCGATCATCGCTGTGATCGTTTTCTTCTCTAATGTAATTTGGCGTTGTAATCGTTTATGATTCATCATGCCTTATCTTGTAGATAAGCAATCATTCTTAATTGTCGAAACAAATTCGGACTGATTATATCCAAAGTGATGGCGCTATAATAGTTCTATTAAAAAATAATAAAGAAAAAGGTGCGCATGGACAAGCAAATGGACAAGACCCGCAAACTGGTGATCACCGCATTGATGGCGGCGATCGCGATTGTACTGGGCTGGACGCATATCGGATTTATCCCCTGGTTTGGGGGGATATCATTAACGATCCTGCATATTCCAGTGGTCATTGCCGCAATCATCGCCGGGCCAATTTCCGGACTGCTGGTGGGTTTGATCTTTGGCGCCTTCAGCATGATCCAGGCCGCGGTCGCGCCGACCGGCCCGACGGATGTATGGTTCACTAACCCGCTGCTGGCGGTCCTGCCGCGCCTGTTCATTGGCCCAGCTGCCTGGTTGGTTTTCAAGGCATTCATGAAATGGCCGCTGCTGGCGCTCGCGCTGAGCGGGGCAGCGGGCAGCCTGGTGAACACCGGGCTTGTATTAACGATGATCGGTTTGCTGGGATACCTTCCCTGGCCGGTGCTGGGCGGTATCGCGGTGGTAAATGGGGTGCCTGAGATGCTGGTATCCGCCGTGATCACATCCGCGGTGGCGGCCGCGTATTGGAAAATTCCAGGACGGAAAAAAAGCGGATCGAACCTGGACTGAGGACTCCTTATCGAGGGAACAGGAAAAATAGGACCGCAGCCGCAAGACACAGCACCAGAAAAATGATGTCACCCGCGTTCATATGATATTCACGCAGCCCCGTCCGCTGCCTGGACGCGCCATAGGCGCGCGCGACCATGGCACGCGCGAGCGCATCTGCCTGTTTAAGACTATTACTGAATAGCGGTATGATCAGCGGCAGGACCCCTTTCGCGCGCTGGAAGATGCCGCCATGGGGATCATCCCAGCGAGCCCCACGCGAAGCCTGCGCCCTGGCGATCTTTTCCGCATTGAAGATCAGATAGGGGATAAAGCGCAGCATCATCTGGATGGTCATCGTGAAATTATAGGCCGGGAGTCCAAGTTTTTGTAACGGCTTGAAGATCAGATCTATACCATAGATCATATCAATCGAGGAAATGACAGCCCCGGCCGCAGAGAAAAGCCAGACCAGGCTGACAAAGCGCGCGATCAACAGCGCGCTTGCCCGCAGCCCATCACCAGAAATCGTCACTACCCCATAAGAGAAAAATATATTATCTGCCGATCCAGAGGGTGTGATGAAAAGCTGGAGCAAAGCCAGAAGTATGATCATCGGCAGCGGGACGCGCAGTTTCGCGACGGCATGCTTGAACGGCATTTTGCTAAGCTTTAATAATAGTGCGGAAGCGATGACAGCAGCACACAGCCCAAAGAGCGAAGTCGTCAATGTGACGGCAGTAATGAGCATAAAAAAGGCGATGATCCTGG
>CAZDIS010000150.1:0-5467 GCA_964505585.1 uncultured Pelolinea sp.
CAGTGCCAGACGCAGTCATCGATGGTATGCTGATCGAAAAAATGGCGCCTCGCGGTAGGGAGGTTATCATCGGTATGAAACGTGACCCGACCTTTGGGCCGCTGATCATGTTTGGCATGGGCGGTGTGTTCGTTGAATTGTTTAAGGACGTCGCATTTCGGATTGCGCCTCTGGGCGAAGACGATATCCTGTCTATGGTCCGCGGTACCCGCGCTTTTCAATTGTTGAACGGATGGCGTGGTGATCCGGTTTATGATATGTCCGCAATTGTGGAAGTGATCGCAAAACTGAGCCGGCTGGCAGTCGATTTTCCGCGTATTATCGAGGCGGAGATCAACCCGCTGCGTGTTTTCGCGGACGGGCAGGGCGCGCTCGCCCTTGATTGCCGCATGGTTGTGGAATAATCAGTGCCAAAAAAACCGCATTATGTGACTGATATAGTGGGCCAGATCACACGCTGTGATGAGCGCGACGTGCTGTTTGCGCGGCAGGACTTGCTGCGATATTTTGGCGAAGATAGCCCGCAATATCAGGCTTATTTCGCGGACAGACCCGACCAGGAAAAATATCATCAGCGGCTAAGCAAGAAAACGGCACTGGGCGGGAATAACCTCAGCGACGCCCCTATGTTCCGCGCGCAATTTAAATGGATCGATCATCTTGGGATTGAGAAAGCCGTTGACGGAGCACCGGCCGCAGAAAAAATCAAATTTTCGCCTGCGCGTGCTGCGCAAAAGATCAAAGCGACCGCGAAAACCTATGGCGCGGATATCGTTGGGATTGGTCCGCTGGCACAAGATTGGGTTTACAGCCATATTGGGGTGACAGCGGGCGACGCGGATGGAAATCGGCCCTGGGGAACGCCGCTTAACCTTAGTATGCACACCCACGCGATTGCGATGGGATTTAAAATGGAACAGGCACTGCTTGCCTCCGCTCCCTATTACCCCACCATCCTGGCTACTGCCCAGGCATATGCCCAAAGCGCCTGGACCGCGGTTCGCTTGGCGGAATATATCCGCCAGCTTGGTTATCACGCGCGCGCGCACCATTTCAGCAATTACCAGGTCCTGGTTGTGCCAATCGCTGTTGATTGTGGGTTAGGTGAGCTTTCGCGCGCGGGTTATCTGCTGACGAAGGAGTTCGGTTTGGGTGTGCGCCTGTCGGTTGTTACGACAGATATGCCCCTCGCGCATGATGATCCAGTGGATATAAATGTTCAATCATTTTGTGCGGCATGTACGCGATGCGTCGAATCATGCCCGTCCGGCGCGATTCCTGGCGGTCAAAAGGTCTTGCATAATGGTGTGATGAAATGGAAATTGGATGAAGAGAAGTGTTACGCTTACTGGCATGTCAATGGTACCGACTGCGGTATCTGCATGGATGTGTGTCCATGGACTAAACCGCCGGCTGTATTTCATAAACTGATGGCTGAAATGGCTGCCATCAAAGGGCCGCATCAAAAGTGGATGGCTGTCGCAGACCGGTTAGTGTACGGCATCCATAAACCAGCGCCAGCCCCCGACTATTTAGACTGATCTTCCCAGTTCGCTTTGGCAGATTTATAAGCAGCCAGGGTGCGTTCGCGTGCAGCATGGTGATCAACGATTGGCGCGGGGTAGTGTGCTGGTTTGCTTTCCATTTCCCATGGCGCATGGATATATTTAGTGTCCATCTCTGCCAATTCCGGCACCCAGCGCCGGATATATTCTCCCTGCGGGTCGAAATTTTTGCTTTGCAGGATCGGATTGAAGATACGGAAATATGGCGCTGCGTCAGTGCCGGTTCCCGCGCTCCACTGCCAGCCGCCATTATTGCTGGCCAGGTCGCCATCGATCAGGTGCCGCATGAACCATTGCTCGCCTTCCCGCCAATCGATCAGCAGGTCCTTGGTGAGAAATGACGCGGTGATCATGCGCGCGCGATTGTGCATCCATCCGCTTCCCTGCAGTTGGCGCATGGCTGCATCTACCACCGGGTACCCGGTCAATCCTTGCTGCCAGGCGCGCAAAGCATCAGGGTCTTTCGCCCAGCGCAGCCCGCGCAGATTTTCCCGAAAACTGATACGCGTGACCTGCGGGAAATGGGTAAGGATCGAAAAATAGAATTCTCGCCAGATCAATTCATTCAACCATACCGCGCAGTTTTTCCTGTGGGCGGGATTTTCGGTATTCTCGATCAATTTACGGATCCGGATAAATGCTTCACGGATGGATAACAGGCCGAATTTCAAGTAAGGAGAGATGCGCGATGTGCCTTTTTGGTCTAATTGATTTCGTGCGTTTTCGTATGAAAAAACGCCATTCTCCAGAAAGGCTGCCAATCGTTGGCGTGCTGCATTTTCACTGGCAGGGAAGTCATCAAAGTGTTTTCCCTCCGGGATCGCTTCGGAATGCGCCGATTCTGGCACTGTCGGGAGGATGTCTGGTTCCGGCAGCGGCTCACCCGGTAGCGGAAGCGATTTCCACACCCGCGAATAAGGCGTGTAGACTGTATAGGGTGTTCTGTCATTTTTTAATACGGCCTGCGGTGGGTGCACGGTCAATCCCCCTAGCGTGACCAGCGGCAATTGTTTCCCAATTTCATTATCACGCTTTTTGGCGTATGGAGAATAATCTGCCTCCGCGCTGATTAGCTTTGCACCAATTTTCTTGACCAACGCGGAAAGCACTTCAATCGGTTTTCCTCGCCTTAAAATTAAACGACTCCCTTTTTCCCGCAGATCTTCATCCAACGCGTGCAGTGCGTCAAACAGGAAATAGTCGCGATTGGCATGTGGATTGGAAAGTAGGGCTGGGTCGAGAATAAAGAGCGGAACCACCGTTTTGTCATGGTTTATGGCATGTTCTAAAGCAGTGTTATCATGCAGCCGCAGGTCGCGCCGGATCCACCAGATTGATGTACTCATGTATTGATAGTATAACAATTAAATATTGAATATATTTGAAAAGCAGAATCTCAAGAAAACAAGGAATAAGACTTAACTTAATTTAACTACCAGGAAATGACCTGCCCATATTGCAATTAGACCAAGTATGAGATGCATACCAATATTTTCGATAGCAAAAAACATCTTTCCAGACCTTAATAATTCATATGTTTCATTGCTAAATGTGGAAAATGTTGTAAAAGCACCTAAAAATCCGACGAAAATAAATTCACTTAACGGTCCATTGAAAAAACCGCGGGAATCAACCAGTTGAGATAATGCACCTATTAACAGACATCCAAGTAGGTTTATCGTGAGTGTTGAAATTGGAACCGGAGAATTTTTTGAAAAATTGATGACGAAAATATTTAACTCGAATCGTAAAATTGCGCCAGTGAAGCCACCCAATCCAATTAGCAATATTTTAAATATCATCGCTGAATCTCCAAGGTATAAATTTCCTAGGAGTCATCAGCTATTTGCGGTTGTCGGTGGACTCCATCGCCATCAGCATTCGATTTTAACACAACCATAAAAAAAAGATATTCGATTGAGTAGATTTAAATTAATATTGCCTAATATCCTCGCGCAAGATCGACCTGATTGGGTAGTGGTTCGCCGCGTGCGCCATGGTTAAGCAGGTCTGCCAGGTGCTGCATGCGCAGCCGTTCGGTGGCCAGTGAATTGAGGCCTCCCGCGCGGTGGGGGCTGAGCACAACATTCTCCAATTCCTCGAAGGGCGCTTCCGCTGGCTGTGTGTGCGCGCGGTCCTGTTCCTTTTCTGGGTATTGGTACCATACATCGATCGCGGCAGCGCGCAGGTGTCCGTTTTTTAGTGACTGGTAAAAAGCATGCTGATTTATCACTTTTCCCCGCCCTACGTTTACCACGATGGCGCCCTCTGGCAGGAACGAGAGCTCCTTTTCACCAATCAGGCCATTTGTTTGCGGGGTGAGCGGCAGGGTGTTAATCAACACATCTGCACGCGGTAATAGATGGTTTAAAGACCGCGCTGGGTAAATTTCCGCGAACGCGTCTGTTTCCTGAGAATCAATAGAATTGCGCATAGCCAATACCCGCATTTCGAATGCACGCAAGATCCTTGCCAGCCGTGACCCGATCGCACCATATCCAAGCACCAGGGCTGTTTTGCCCTGCAGCAAAGTAGATGGATTGTCATCAGCATAGCGCGGGCGCCAGTCATGCCCGCGCAGGGCATTGTGGGGCGGAATGAGGTGCTTGGCAGCTGCCAGCAGCAGTGCGATCGTATTCTCTACAACGGGCACCGCGTTATGGTGCAGGTTGTGCACGCTGATATGCGGGTATTTTTTCAATAAATCTCGCGTTTCAGCCGGAATACCGGCAAAAGGGATGATCACTGATCGTAAGTTGGAGCAGGTTTCCAACTGTTCTGTGGTCGGGCGGCCGTTTACCAGATATTGGAGCGCATCGGGAGCAGGGATTGTCTTCCCGGTAGTAATATTGAAAGCTGGGTCTAATTCTGAACGCAAGATTTCCAGTGATAGGTCAGCGGGTGGATAGGTGATATGAACAGAGATGGTTTCATTCATTATTAAAATGATCTACTTTGCGGTGCCTGCTTGATGATGACGCCCTGTGCTTCATCAGTCCGGTCAGTCAGGATCATGCGTCCCAATTGTGTCCCATAGTCCAGTAGGGCGTCCATCTGCGAAGGGTCGTCCATGGCGATCGGCGCGCGCAGGTCAATCTGGAACCGGCGAAAGTCCAGTGCGTTGAAATATGTTTCAACCAGGTGCACTTGCTGGTCCGTAGCGGATTGTGAAAAGACATCCAGTGAACGTCCGATCCAATCCCATGCCCGTAGTTTCGGGGGACGCGTGCGGTCATACATGTATGGATTGCGGCCGGTGCCGATGCTGATCAGCGTCGTCTCGCGCGGGTCCCACCTGAGGCATTCCCTGGCTTCATAAGCTGCGACATAACAGGGATTGCCGTAGGAACCTACACCGCCGTCAATATAGCGCCCATCGACCATTGGAAAATAGGTTGGCACGGTGCAGGATGCCTGCACTGCTTTACTGACGGGCCACTGGGCGTACTGCGCCTTCCAGGGTTTGATAAAACGGGTTTTATTTTCTGCAAGATCATAGGCTGTGATAACCACATCTATTTTACTTTCAGCGTTCCAAAAATCCCCCATCAGGCTATCGCTAAAATGTTTGTTGAGGGAGGCCGCGAGGGGCCGATCGGAATAACGGTAACGGGTAAGCGGGAATAGCAGTTTGCGCCAGGTGGTGGGGAAGATCGTCCTGCCCAGGCCCATGTAGAGCGCGCTCATTTTGCGGGCGGGTATGCCCGCGGCGATGCCGGCGGAAATGATCGACCCGGTGGATGTGCCCGCTGCCAGACTAAAGATGTCGCGGCAGGCGAAACCAAGCTTGTCTTCCAGGATCTCCAGCGCGCGCGTCACCATCAGCCCGCGCATCCCGCCCCCATCGATCGCGATCGCTACATGTTTACGAAATGGCTTCATAATAAAAAAGATCTCATTTC
>CAZDIS010000151.1:0-5388 GCA_964505585.1 uncultured Pelolinea sp.
CAGATAGTGCAGCTCTTCCAGAAGCTGATCGATAACGCCATCAAGTTTCGGGCGCAGGACCCGCCGCGTATCCATATCACCACCGCGGAAAAAGAGGACGAATGGGTCATTTCCGTAAGCGATAACGGCATCGGGATTGATCCCCAGTATTTTGAGCGCATATTTGTGATCTTTCAGCGTCTCCATACCCGCCGGGAATATCCGGGCACCGGCATCGGTCTGGCCATTACCCGCCGCATCATCGAACGCCACAACGGCAGGATCTGGGTCGAATCCAGTCCCGGCCAGGGGACAACCTTTCATTTCGCCCTCCCCAAACAACAAAAAGAAACACAGCACACCAATGAAATTGGAGATAGTTAATGAATATGGTTAACGCCAATCCGGTCCATATCCTATTAGTGGAAGATAATCCAGGCGATGTGCGCCTCACACAGGAGGCCTTCAAAGAAGGCAATTATCTGGTCTCGCTGCATGTCGTCCAGGATGGCGTAGAAGCCATGCTTTTTCTCAATCAAGAAGGCAAATACCAGGACGCGCCACGGCCTAATTTGATCCTGCTCGACCTGCACCTGCCCCGCAAGGACGGCCTCGAAACCCTGGCGGAGATCAAAAAAGACCCTGCCCTGCGTGCCATTCCCGTCATCATGCTCACCACATCCAAAGTTGAGGAAAATGTGTACAAAGCCTATGACCTGCAGGCCAATTGTTATGTGGCTAAACCCTTGGACATGGGGGAATTTATAGATATAGTTAAGGATATGATGAATTTTTGGATCACAAATACCGATCTGCAGGCATGAAGAGCATGCCTGAATCAAGAAGAGAAGGTGAAAATGAACGTACATCCCATCAAAATACTTTTAGTCGAAGATAATCCCGGTGACGCGCGCCTGACGATGGAAGCCCTCAAGGAGGGGAAATTTAATAATCAGCTGGCCCATGTCACAGATGGGGTCGAGGCACTGGCATATTTGAGAAAGCAGGGTAAATATCAGGGCGCCATCCGCCCCGACCTGATCCTGCTCGACCTTAATATGCCCCGCAAAGACGGGCGCGAAACGCTGCAGGAGATCAAATCCGATCCAGACCTGCGCCGCATCCCGGTGGTGATCCTCACCACCTCCAAAGCGGAAGAGGATATCTTCAAGTCCTACGACTTGCATGCCAATTGCTACATCACCAAACCGGTCAAACTGGCGCAGTTCTTCGATGTGGTTAAGAATATTGAAGAATTTTGGATGTCGATCGTCCGGCTGCCGCCGAAATAACGAAACGAATTAATAGGGAATAATGATGATTACCAGAGAGAATTATCGTGTATTGCTCGTGGAAGACAACCCGGGAGATGTGCGCCTGATCCAGGAAATGCTGCGCGGGGACCAGGTCAATCAATTCGCCGCGGCAACTGCCGGAACCCTGGAAGGCGCGCTGGCGGCACTCGAAGAGAAGGCCTTCGATATCGTTCTGCTGGACCTTAATCTGCCGGATAGCCGTGGGGAAAACACGTTCACCCGCATCAACACGCTTTTCCCTGACCTGCCGATCGTCATCCTGACCGGGAACAACGACCAGCAGACGGCCTTTACCGCGATTGGTCTCGGGGCACAGGATTATCTGGTAAAGGGTTTTGTTCGCGATGGGATGCTTTCACGTGCCATTCTCTATGCCATTGAACGCAAACGCCTGCAGAATATGATCAGCCATCTCGCCCTCCACGATGCCCTCACCGGCCTGCCAAACAGGCGCCTGCTGATGGAACATCTCACGCGCGATATTGAAACCAGCAGGCGCGATAAAAAGCGCCTTGCTGTCCTGATGCTCGACCTGGATAATTTCAAGGATATCAATGACCAGTATGGCCACCACATCGGCGACCAGGTATTGATCAAAGTCGCCCACCGCCTGCAATATCTGCTGCGCAAGTGCGATGTCATCGCCCGTATCGGCGGAGACGAGTTCGTCATTCCCATCCCCCACATCCAGACGGAAGAACAAGCCCGGGTCGTTGCCGGTAAGATCATCACTGCCTTTCAGGAACCCATGCAGGTCGAGAACGCGCGCCTCACCGTTTCTCTATCTATCGGCATCGCTTTATTCCCGGAAAACGCCAGCGATCCGCTCGAGTTGATTAAAACGGCGGATAAAGCCATGTATCAGGCAAAGGACAGCGGAAAAGCAAGGGCTTGTCTCTATTCCTGAATATACAATAGCAAAGGAGATTGGAGTGCGAGTGACACATGCGCCATAAAACACATGTTTTGATCGTTGAAGATAACCCGGGCGATGCGCGGGTGGTGCAAATAATGCTGCGGGATGACCCTCTGTCTGAATATATCTTTACCATCCATGATACCTTGCGCGCGGCTGTTCAATGCCTCAAGAAAAATGATGTGGATATCGCCCTCCTGGACCTTAACCTGCCGGATAGCAGCGGTCTGGCGACATACACCGCCCTGCAGGAAAAAATCCCTGATCTGCCAATAGTCATCATGTCGGGCAACAACGACCTGGATCTGGCTGCGGAAGCGGTTCGCGCCGGTGCCCAGGATTATATCGTCAAAGACACAGTGGATAGTGCCGCGCTCTCCCGCATCCTGCGCTACGCGATCGAACGTAAACAGGTCATGGCAAAATTGAATGAAAGTGAAAATCACTACCGCCAGATCGTGGAGACAGCCCGCGAGGGCATGTGGATCATTAGATCCGA
The DNA here is from genome assembly GCA_964505585.1 of uncultured Pelolinea sp. Lineage (GTDB taxonomy): Bacteria > Chloroflexota > Anaerolineae > Anaerolineales > Anaerolineaceae > Pelolinea. Next base: position 2,711 of record CAZDIS010000151.1, read on the forward strand.
TGATACGGTTGAATTTGTCAACCAGGAACTGGCGGATATCCTTGGCTATAAAAAAGAAGAGATCGTCGGTTCCAATTCCCTCAATTATGTCTTACAGGAAGACCGGAAAGAATTAAAACAAAAGATCCGCAACCGCCGCAGCGGCATCAAGGAAACCTACGAGTTCCGTATCCTGCGCAGCGACGGAAAACCATTGTCCGTCCTCATCAGCTCAACCCCAAGATTCGATGATGCAGGAAATTACATCGGCGCCCTGGCAATGGTCACCGATATCACCCACCGCAAAGAAGCCGAACAAACCATCCTGCTCGAACGCGATCGTGCCCAGAAATACTTTGATATCGCCGCTGTCATCTTGCTCGTCCTTGACGAACAGGGAAATATTGAACGCATTAATCAAAAAGGCGTCTCCATTCTTGGGTATCAAAACGCGGCCGACCTCATTGGAAAGGATTGGTTTGAAATATGTGTTCCACAGGAACTGCGGCAATGGACACGGGATTTTCATCACCAGCTGATCGAAGGATCTGGCGATGCTTCTGATTATTTTGAAGGACAAATCCTCACCGCCAAAGGCGAACGGCGCCATATCGCCTGGCACACAACAACCATCCGCGGACCGCGGGGAGAAGCGAATATTGGCACCCTCAGTTCCGGCGAGGACATCACCGAACGCGTCGTGCTGGAGAAACAGCGCGAATTGCTATTAGAGCTTAGCCGCGAAGCAGCCTCACAGACTGATTTTGAGAAATTGCTGTTCTTCATCACCGAAAAACTGGTCGAGATCATCGAACCGGTCGATAGTGCGTCCATTTTTCTGATCGATTATCAGCAAGAAATTGCCGCATTAAAGGCCTGGGCAGGGTTTGGGGAAGAGAACCTCAAAATGTTTGAGGTTCCATTAAAAGATTCTGTAACCAACCGGGTGATCACAACCAAAAAACCGCAGCATGTCAGGGATGTAACTGCGGATCCGGACTTCATTAATATGGAAAATGACCGCATCGCAGATATTCAGTCTTCCATCGCCGCGCCGATCATTGGCAGGGATAACCTCGCAGCCGGCATCATCTTCTGCGATAGCCGTACAAGAACGAATGCCTTCAATGATGATGATTTGGCATTTCTCGATGCGATCAGCAAACAGTTGGCCGGCCAGATCGAGAATATCCGCCTGCTGGACCAGACCCAGGCGCAGCATACCGCCCTGCAGACCAGCCAGGCGCAATACCGCGATCTCTTTAATGCCATTTTCAATGGATTCGCTCTGCATGAGATGATCTTTGATGACGGCGGCAAACCAATCAATTATCGCTTCCTGGAGGTTAATCCCGCTTTTTGCCAGATGACCGGGCTAAATCAGGAAGATGTCGTCGGGAAAACTGTCTTGGAAGTGCTGCCGCAAACCGAACCATATTGGATCGAGACCTATGCGAAAGTGGTCAAAACGGGAAAACCGCTGCGCATGGAGCAGTATTCCGGATCATTCAATAAGTATTTTGATGTGATTGCCTTCTCACCCGCGCGGGGGCAATTTGCCACGATTTTTTCAGACACCACCGAGCAGCACAATTTAGTCGATGCGCTCAAACAGGAACGGGACCGCGCCCAGAATTACCTCGATATCGCCGAGGTGATGATCGTTGCCCTCGATGAAAAAGGTGACGTCACCCTCGCCAACCGCAAGAGTTGTGACATCCTTGGCTATGAAGAAAAAGAACTCCTTGGGAAGAACTGGTTCTCAACCTGCATACCTGAAAGGGATTACGATCGGGCCTGGAGCTTATATGATGATTTTCTCTCCAGCGATGACACCACCGGCCCAGATTACGAGCAAGTGTTTATCACCAGCAAAGGCGAACAGCGGATCGCCCGCTGGAAAAGCCGAAAATTATTCGACCAGCAGGGGAAACCCGCGGGAGCCCTGAGTTCGGGTGAAGATATCACTGAGCAGAAAAAAGCAGACGAAGCCCTCAGGCAATATGAACGCATCGTCTCCAGCTCATCCGATATGATGGCATTGGTAGATGCAAACCTGATCTATCAGGCCGCAAATGATGCGTACTGCCACGCTTTCGGTTTGGAACCCGATCAGATCCTTGGCATGCGGGGGCAGGACCTTTTTCAGGAAGATTTTTTCAGCAGCGTCATGAAACCATATATTGACCGCTGCCTTAAAGGAGAGGAGGTCGTTTACCGTGATTGGACTGAATATCCGGAGCTGGGAAAACGTTACACAGAAACCCACTATTATCCGTACTATGGGAAAGGAAATGTTGTCCTTGGATTAGTATCAAATCGCCGAGACATTACGGAACAGCACCGCGTCCAGCAGGCGCTTCAGGAAAACAAGGATCGTTTGAGTAATATCATCAACAACAGCACCAATATGTTCTATTCACATACCACCGGCCACATCCTCACCTTTGTCAGTCCCCAGTCGGAAGCGATCCTGGGCTACAAACCGCGGGAGATGATGGTGGACTGGACAAACCTCATTACCGACAATCCCGTCAATGCGGAGGGGATTGCGTCCACCGAACGCGCGATCGCTACGGCTGAGGTGCAGCCGCCTTATGAATTGGAACTGCGCGCGAAGAATGGCAGGCGCGTTTGGGTCCAGGTGCATGAAGCGCCTGTCGTTGAAGATAACAAAGTGACTGCGATCGTTGGCTCTC
>CAZDIS010000152.1:0-5244 GCA_964505585.1 uncultured Pelolinea sp.
GTGTAAACCGTTTTTTACGGCTATTCCATTGGCGAAGGATATTGAAAAGTCCGATCGCGAACACTTGCAGCGGAACAAACCATAAATAGGCGGCCAGAGCCGGCGCGTTTAATAAATTTGCCAGATCATGACGGAAAAGGGCAACGATGATCAGGGATAGAGGGGTTGTGATGGCGGTGATGAGAAGACTGAGCCAAAATTGATTTGCGGCTTTTTCCTCTTCTCTTGGCAGCATGATGGTCTGTTCATACCGCAGAGAAGAGATAACCGCCAGGATATTCGCAATGGATGAAAAGTTCTGTGTGATCCCGAAAAAAGCCGGTAAATAGAGGCGGCTGATGATCGGGGAGAGGAGCGCTCGAATAACCTGGACAAAACTATTACCAGACACAAGTTTTGAGACATCATAGAAGAAACTGAAATCTTTCTTCTTTTGCGGTGATGGGTTTGGAAGTTGGGGGTCTTTGATTATTTCAGGCATAGTTCGGCATGATTATATCTGTTTTTAGGCGGAGGATGTGTTAGTGGAAGGGCCTTCGGGGCTTCCTAAATAAAAGAATTGAAGTGCGGATAATGAAATTTGCAGCGCATGATGATTTTCATTCAGCTTCACCTGGCGCACTGGCCAATTCTTTTGACATGGTAAGAACATCTTTGCGGATCGACCAGCCATTGTGCTCCCAGAAGGCAATTCCAGAAAAATTGTCGTGATAGACCATGAGATGGCATTTCTGGATGCCGCCATTCGCAAGCGCTTGCAGGCAGCGGGATAAAAGCGCTTTAGCGACGCCTTTCCTTTGTATATCCTGGCGGATCGCGAGGTGGTAGATATACCCGCGGCGCCCGTCATTTCCTCCCAGGACCGTCCCCGTCAGCTGGCCGCCGTTTTCCGCAACCCAACAGGTATGGGGATTCTTATCCAGGAATTTCTTGATCTGTGATTTTGTATCCGCACCACTCAGGCCCATCCCCGGCAGCGATTCCCACAAGGCAATGGCATTCTCATAATCACTGATCTTCATTTTGCGGTACTTGATGTCCAATTTTCCCTCGAATCGCATTTGATCGATTTCTTTATCTTACTATGGGTTAATAGATGTACCTTGATCATTTCTTCAATGATTTACCGCATCATCGATCGCCAGCCCCACGCCAAACATGTTATAATTTTCGCCGCTTGATAAGTGGAGAGGTCGCGTAGTCTGGTTTATCGCGCGCGCTTGGAGAGCGCGTGTACCGCAAGGTACCGAGGGTTCGAATCCCTCCCTCTCCGCCAGATGCCCCGCACAGGGGCTTTTTTATTCAATTTTTTCCTGGCAGTATATAATTCTGAGATACTAAAAAGGTAATAAAAAGGCAGGCCGCATGGGTTCAAGACGAATTCTCTTTGATATCACGATCCAGACGTTGGTGTATGGGGGCAATGGCCTGGGGCGCCTGCCGGACGGCAAGGCGGTTTTTGTACCTTTTGTGCTGCCGGGAGAAGTTGTACGGGTACAGATCCGGGAAGAAAAGAAGCGCCACGCGTTTGGAGAGCTGGTTGAGGTGCTTGCGCCGAGCCCGCAGCGGATCATCCCTAAATGCAAACATTACCGGCAGTGCGGGGGGTGCCATTTACAGCATACATCCTATGCCCAGCAAGCGACATTGAAGCAGGCCATGTTTAAAGAACAGTTGCAGCGCATTGGGCATGTGGATCCATTGCCAAAAATTGACTTTGTGCCGGCGGAGAAGCACTGGCATTATCGCAATACGATCCAATTTCACACAACACAGGAGGGAGCGCTGGCTTTTATGGACGCGGCGGACGCGCGCCCTTTTGCGGTGGAAGAATGCTGGCTGCCGATGGGTGATATCTCGGCATTATGGCCGCAAGTATCCCTGGAAGCGGGTATGGATATCGCACGGCTGGAGCTGCGCCAAAACGCAATGGGGGAGATGATGATGGTGCTGGAGAGCCGCGGGGAGACGATCCCGGCGATGGAGATGACGCTGCCGATCTCGGCGGTGCACACACGCGATGATGAAGCGATCGTGCTGGCGGGCGATGAACACCTGACGCAGACGGTTTTGGGGCAGGCATTCCAGGTGTCAGCCGGATCCTTCTTCCAGACCAATTTTGAGGGCGCGGCTGCACTGGTGGAGACGGTGCAGCGCATGACGGCGGGGCTGGGCGGCACGCTGCTGGACCTGTACTGCGGGGTGGGATTGTTCAGCCGCTTTCTGGCGGCACAGTTTGAGCAGGTGATCGGGATCGAACTATCGGCATCGGCATGCGCGGATTACGCGCATAACATGCGAGATGTTGAGGCGGTGTTCCTGTACCAGGGGGCGGTGGAGGAGGCGCTGCGGGAGGCAGTGATCGAGGCAGACTGCGCGGTGGTAGACCCGCCGCGGCGGGGGATGGACCGCTTCGCGCTGGACGCGCTGGCGGAGACGCGGGTGCCGGTGATCGTGTATGTCTCGTGCGATCCATCGACGCTGGCACGCGATATCCAGCGGCTGGGGAAATCGGGGTATGTGGTGGAGGAGGCGGTGGTGGTGGACATGTTCCCGCAGACCTACCACATCGAATCGGTGAACCTGCTGCGGCTGGCATAGGGCGAGGGACACGAGCACGGGGCGCCCCGGCGGATGGGACAGAATGCGACAAAATGGGACAGTTTTAAACTATTGCGGGGGATATTGTAGGGAAATTGGGGGGAGCCCGGGGGGATAGGAAGTATTGCGTATAGCAAAACACCTGCCAATGGGGTGGGGTGGATGGAGACGGTGATCATGCATCGCCGCTGCTATACTAAAAGGATAATGCAAAAACTATTCACGCGATCTTCCGCAGAGGAATTGCAGGCATTCACCCGGCATGTGGCGCGGGTCGATATCGGCATCAACATCACGGCAGGGACAGGGCTGGTGATCATGCCGCAGCTGGCGAACCAGCTTCTATTTGGCGCGCCGGTAATTTCGTGGTGGGTATTGTTGGTGATGGGCATCGGGTTCCTACTGTTTGCGGCATGGCAGGTGCTGGCCCTGATGCGGGCGGACGGGTTCAGCAGGTGGAACCTGCGCTTTGCCGCCTGGATGGCGTGGGTGCCTGTGCTCGCGCTGACGATGGGGTTGTTATCACCCCTGGGCGGGCAGCTGCTGGACGGGGCGAGGGTGTTCTTGTGGGCGGCGAATGGGTATATGGTGCTGCTGGGCGGGCTGTACTGGGTGGGGGGAGCAAGATCGGCAGGAAAATAATAAAAAGCTGAATATTTGTTATTCTCAACTGATGGTATCAGTTATTTCAAGGATCGACGCGATTACCTTATCAAATTTTATGCCTTTTGCAAAATAATTCTCTTCACAATACCGCTGCCATCGCCTTCTCATGGTTGCATCTGCCTGGATCGTGTTTAGAATTGATTCCTTATCTTTAATTGCAGCGAATGATCCTCTGTGCTGTGCGGTAGCGTATAAAGCATTGGAAAAAACGGTCCTGTCAATCTTTGACTGCCGGGTATTCATAATACAGTAAACGTCATAATAATCTCTTGGTCGGGTACTGAGTACGCTTCGCCGCAAAATGGTTTCCACTTTTTCTGCCAGGACCGTTTCGAGGTTGTAAGCCCAAATCTCGATGTTCTTTTCCTTAAATATTGCGGGATAGGAATATCTGACTGCATTTGGGGTAAGGATGTCCCCGACAGTTATATCAATTTTCAAAGGCGTGCGGATTGATTCAAACTCTGCAATAATTGTTCCCCGATAGCCGCCATATTGGTCATCCGCTCGGATGGTATTAAGATGGCTGAACGCCAAAGTAACCCCATCACGGCGTTTGATCGCACAAATTTCAGTTATTATCTTACGTATTACTTGTTCAGTAAATGGATATCCTTTTATGGTTGTGTCCATATCCATGGTTGTCCTATTGTTTATTCCAACCAGGGACGCGATCAGCATGCCTCCCTTAAGAATCAAATTGTCTGCAAATTTAGAAACGGAGATTCTTTCTAATACGCACTCCAACATGAAAGTTTGCAAAACAGCCTGGGCAGGCACATTGTTATCTAAAGCCATATTTCTTATTTTGGCTTTTAGCTGCATTGCTTTACTCATAAAAGAACCTCGATATATTCTCTGACAAATTTTTGGACTCGAAATTTTTTCGCGTAAGCATAGAGCGCATGAATATTTTTATCATCTCTTTTAACATACCGTTTTAAGGATTCATTGATGAAATGGGAGTCTATCTGGTTTCTATTTCGCAGAACATCACAGATCGTTCTTTCAAGGTTAAAAGAGCGAATATCATTTCCGTGTGGGGATTTCGCTGTGACCAACCCGAGTTGATATAAACTACGCTTCACAAAATAAACCTTAATCCCATTCGCTTTTAGCGAGGCCGCGTTATAACCCGCTGGCACTGTCATTGAAAAGAATAAGGGTGTGCGATCTGTTAGATCTAATAAGTAAAGCGCTGATTCATGAGAGAAGATGGCTTTTTTATACCTTGCCTGCGTGGTCGCCATCTCATCAATCAAATAGTCCGGGGATGTATATATTCCTCTGGAAACACGTTGAATCTCACCTTTCTTTACCAGGTTTGAAAGATACGTTCTTGGAATCCCATATTTTTTTAGATCAGCAGTTAAAAGCAGCCCATTTTGATCTTTAATAATTTTCCGAATTCTTTCAATCGGATTCATTTCCATTTTTGCAACCATGCTTATATTATACGCAAAATAAGCATAGTCGTAAAGTTCGCGATAATACCAACTTCGCAGTACATAATGTGTATTTCAGTAAATAAAAGTCATAGGAAATAGAGAGGCAATGTATTGTCGGCCAGGAAAAGGATGTTGACGATAAGGGGATTGTAAAAGGACACACGCATACTGAAAACCATTGCATATTACGTCTGAAATTTGTCTAGATCGAGTAATAAAAATTATATGTAAGGGATTATGATGGGGTTGAGTTGGCGAAGCATGATGAGAGCGTACATGCCTTTGCTGTGCGGGCGTTACTGGGTGGAGGGTGTAAGATCGGGTGGTGATCGCTTAGAAACGTAATAGAAGAATAGATTAATTGTTAAAGACGAAGCAACTGATCATGCGGTAAGCAGTTGAGCGCCTGGGCCACCTCCGTTAATAGAACAGAGGATATTGTCAGAAATCGTGTGTAAACGGGTTGATTCATAGTTGCCAGCGGTCCTCAAAGCGAATAGCAAGCTGATTGAGGATCAATGGCCAGTTG
>CAZDIS010000153.1:0-5210 GCA_964505585.1 uncultured Pelolinea sp.
CAACCGGTTTATCCATTATGATAGTAAATAATGAAAAAACAAGAAAATATTAGGAAGATCTATCGGTTGGATAATACAGCCAATCTGTACCCCGCCATCAGCAATAAAAAACGCCCCGGCGTCTTTCGCGTATCGGCAACACTGAATAATGAAATTAATCCGGCATTTCTTCAAACCGCCCTCGATAAAACCCTCATCCGCATCCCAGGATTTTCCGTCAAACTCAGATCTGGCTTATTCTGGCACTACTTCATACATTCAGATCAGAAGTTATTAATTCAACAGGACGTATCAAACCCATGCACCGAAATGACTGCGAAGTCGAATGATGGATTTTTAATGAGGGTGCGTTATCATCAAAACAGAATTGCTGTAGAGTTTTTCCACGCGCTTACGGATGGCACCGGCGCGATGATCTTCTTAAAAACTCTATTGGCTCTATATCTCCAATTATGTGGTCTATCCATCCCAGCAAAAAATGGCGTTCTGGAAACCACCGAACAACCAAAGGAAGTTGAAAATAGTGATCAATTTCATGCCTTTGCCGCGAAAAGCCCGATAAGGAAAACAATTAATAGTCAGGCGTTTCATGTGAAGGGTACAAAACTTGACCCTGATGAAATGCGGATCATTCACGGGACGATCCCAATAAACGCCCTCAAACATACCGCCAGTGCCTATGGAGTCTCGATCACAGAATATTTAACCGCGGTATTTATGAAAGTACTTTACGATTGTCAGGTATCCAATCGTATAAACTTGCAACTGCCTGTCAAAGTACAGGTGCCAGTAAACCTCAGGAAATTTACGGCTGAGAAAACATTAAGGAATTTTTCCGCATTTGTAACGCCATCCATCAACCCCCGCCATGGTAAATATTCCTTCTTGGAAATTACGGAATTAGTCCACCACTTTATACGCTATGAAACAACCAAAAAACACCTGCAATCACAGGTCGCGGCAAATCTACGCTACGGGACTAATCCATTTATTCGATTACTCCCATTAGGGCTTAAAAATAATTTGATTCACCTTGGCTATAAATTGAAAGGTCCAATATTCTTTACCAGTGTTTTTTCCAACCTCGGGCTGATACAGGTTCCTGAAGAAATGAAAAAACATATCCGATCCTTTGGGTTCATACTCGGTGCAACCACAGGCACAAACATTTCCTGTGCTGCCCTGGGATACAAAGGCAACGTACGGATTTCCTTTTCGCGTGTAATAAAAGAGACTGAGGTTGAGCGAAGGTTTTTCCGTTTTCTCGTGGAACGAGGATTGCCTGTTCATGTAGAATCATTTCAGGAGTAATAAAATGACGTATTGTGTAAACTGTGGCGTCCAGCTAAATAATGATGCGGCGAAATGTCCGCTTTGCGATACCATCGTGCTTCATCCGGGGCGGCGAACTGAGAACTATGCTGAGAATTCACACGCGCTCCCAAAACAACCAGCGGCTGAAGCATTTGACCGGGGCCTTTGGTCTAAACTAATTTCGATCACTTTGCTCACCCCTGTCATTTTATCCATTCTCGTCGATTGGTTATTCAATCATGATCTATCATGGTCACTTTACGCTGCGGCAAGTCTTATATTTGTTTGGTCCTGGTCGATCACACTATTCATTTTTAAACAAAATAGATTACTAAAATGGAACCCTTTTGGAGCAGTAACGATCCTCATCTTCCTGTTCACCATTGAAAAATTATCTGGAGCGCATGGTTGGTTTTTGACCATCGCACTGCCGATCACCATCGCTTTCTTCACACTTCTCACACTGCTTACTTTTTTTATCAGGAATAATTTTTTACGGGAATTGCAGATTCCCGCGGCGATTATTTTTGCGATTGGCATTTTTTGTATTTTGATCGATGGTTCAATAAGTCTCTACACAACGTCAACCATTAAACTGGATTGGTCGCTGATCATGATGACAACTTGCACCGCCTTCGGGCTGGTTGGGCTGGTATTACAGCAGCGCCCATGGATAGTTGAAGAACTTAAACATTGGTTTAGAGTTTGATTTGAATAATTCGGTATTGAATAAATAGAAAACAGGAGAAATGATGAGTATCCATATTGAAGCAAAAAAAGGGGAAATCGCGCAGACAGTGCTCATGCCCGGAGATCCAATGCGCGCAAAATTCTTTGCGGAAACGTTATTGGAAAACCCGGTTTGTTTTAATCGGGTACGGGGCATGCTCGGTTTCACAGGAAAATACAAAGGGAAACCAGTATCATTCATGGGATCAGGTATGGGCATCCCTTCACTCCAGATTTATGTCCACGAACTCTTCGCAGACTACGGTGTCGATACCATCATCCGCGTTGGCACAAGCGGTGCGCTCAGGGAAGAGCTCCAGACCGGTGACCTCGTGCTGGCATTGTCAGCATCCACTGACTCGCACATTAATCGCCTGCGTTTCAAAGGTCAGGATTATGCGCCAACCGCAGATTTCGAACTCTTGCTTTCTGCCCATAACGCCGCGATAAAAAGGGGGATCAAAGTTAAGGTTGGCAATATTCTATCAAGCGATACGTTCTACCATGACGATGATACCGTTTATTGGAAAAAATGGGCTGAGTTTGGTGCATTGGTTGTGGAAATGGAAACAGCGGGCTTATATACATTAGCCGCCAAGTTTAATAAGCGCGCCTTATCCATATTGACTGTGAGTGATAGTCTCGTCACCCACCAATCTGCTTCCGCTGAACAGAGAGAAAAAGGTTATCCATTGATGGCAGAGATCGCCCTGGCAGCGGCGTTAGGATAAGAAAAACACCCCTCAATCAGAACCAGAGGGGTATTTCAATATTTTTTTTGGTATTAATCGACAATGATCTGAACCCAAAAACGCGCGAAATTTACCCCCAGGTCAGATTGGATGCGCCATTCTCCACGATAGGTACCGTCTTTTGATGGTGCTGTCAGATTCGCAGTGATCTTGATCTTTTCTCCGGGAGAAACACTCTCGGTAAGATTGGTATAGGTATCCCCTCCCATCGCGTCCCCGCTTTCCAGAACGAGATGATAGTTTGTGTTCCACGTGCAATAACCCGTGTTTTGGATGGTCCAGCTCTTTATAAATCCATCTCCCGGGGGGAACTTCGTATTATCAGGCACCGTTTCCGAGATAAACGCGGCGTTCAAACATCCGCCCGGCGTTCCGATCAAGTAACTATTGCCATACGTCGTAAAGGTTTGTGGTTCTGCCGTGGGATAAGGGGTATATGTCGGATAGGGAGTTGGGTCCGGTTGCGCGACTTCTTCTGGTTCCATTGCCTCCGCCATGGATTTTTCAAGCTCATCTACCTTTGCTTCGACTGCGGAAGCAACCTCAGTCGCGATCATCGATTCGGTATCGATAAAGAAGAGCTGGCATGCAGATAAACCCAGCGTCAAAATAAGCAATCCAGATATCAGTAATATTTTATTTTTCATTTTTGCCTCCAATGCATAAGCGCATACTTGTTTTTTATTATAGTATTGTTTTGGATATCTGAATTCTCCAAATTTAAGAATAAGCCGCCTGTCTGGGCGGCTTATTAATTTTCAAAAACTTGTATGTACCTTACTTCGTCTCCGGCTTCCACACTTTCCAAACCTTGCCAGCCAATTCTGGCCCTGGTGTCAGAGTCGGCTTCCCCGGTTCCCAGGCAGCCGGTGTCACTTCACCGGTCTTAACCACATGCTGAAATGCTTTGATCTGCCGGATTAATTCATTCACATTTCTGCCGACTTCAGGAGTCATCACTTCCATCGCGCGGATCTTGAAATCAGGATCGATCAAAAATCTGCCGCGAATATCTACGCCTGCTGCTTCATCATATACACCATAAACAGTGCCAACCTTTCCGCCCGCGTCTGATAGCATTGGGAAAGGAACCCCGCCTTCGACCATCTTTGATAACTCTTCCTCCTGCCAGATCTTATGAGCAAATCGGCTGTCAACACTAATTGCGAAAACTTCTACCCCTAATTCCTGTAATTCTTCATATTTGACGGCAACTGCCGTTAATTCGGTCGGTCAGACAAAGGTAAAATCACCCGGATAGAAGCAAATAACAATCCATTTTCCTTTGTAATCCGATAATTGAATATTCTTAAATTTTCCCTCATGAAAAGCACTTAACGCAAAATCTGGTGCTTCTTTTCCTACGCGCGCACGAACCATGTGTACCTCCTTATTTGGCATTGCTTGTTCAGGTTCCCCTGCAGTTTCTTCGAGGATCGGTCCCACCGATGGTGTCACACATCCCTCTTTCTCATCTGCCATATTCATTCTCCTTTCTTCTAGGATTTAAATAATTTTCATAATTGATGATACATGAGTGCCTTGCCTAAAGCAATCAAGTTTTCCAGGTTTCGTAAAAAAAAAGAACGATCTTTCAAATATACCAGGGATTAATTTTCGGTCGTCTTTGGCTTCATCACCGAATGAAATCATGCATTACTCTTCTTCTCTCGGTAAATGAGTTCATCTACCAACTACAAGATAACAACTTTGATTAACCCAAGGTAGTATGGTTGATTTGATTATCAAGAATAAAGTTAAAAGTGATGATGTTTTCTCTTCAATTAGAATCGTCGATTAGATTTCCGATCTTAAACGAAGGAAATTGTGAATTTCTGCAAAAATTCTTCAGGATTTTTGCTGATAAGAAATTATCGGTTTTCGTTGTTACTTCAATACTTTTTTTAAAATATTACACCTGATACGAGTATGACATTTGCGTAAGGTGTGATTTCGCCTGTTCGCACAATCGCTTTTGAATGGCATGAGATCTTTTTAAACGTTTCATGGGGAACAGTTTCTTTTTCTGCATGGGGAAATATTTTTTCTACCGTGGTTAGTAGATTTGGATTTTTTTCTTTAAGCTCTTCTGCTAAAATAATTTTTTCCACCTCTAATTCGGTTGCAACCGCGTGTAAAACATCAAGAAATGATGGAATACCGGAGCTGACCGCAAGGTCTATCCGCGCAGTGTCCAATGGTATCGGCAAACCGGAGTCACAAATGGTCACCATATCAGTATGCCCCATATTTGCGATTAGCGAAGAAAGATCCTGATTGAGCACACCGCCTTTTTTCATTTTTCCTCCATTTATTAAAAGAAGAGCGTATTTGCAAATCTTTATTATCCTACAATAAAAAAATTGAATAGTCAATTTTTTTCCTATGGCATAGAATAACCGCCGATCTTTTTCT
>CAZDIS010000154.1:0-5169 GCA_964505585.1 uncultured Pelolinea sp.
CGCCGGACAAGGCCCGCGTCAGGGTTGTCAATGATGATAATCTCTTAATCGAAGCATGGGAAACGGAAACGATATTTGCCCTCCTGCCTTTTGAAGATATTGGACCAGCGTGGCAGGTCTTAGAAGTGGATGGACAATCTCCCCTCAGAAAAGCTTTCTCCCAGGAAACGTATCCGCTGGTTGTGCCTTTTTCTTTCATCGGAAATCAGGTGGACCTGGTCGGCTTAAATTTTCGGCTGGCCGAGAACCAGATCGGTACGGGTTCGATCAGCAACCGCCAGGCAGACCAGTTAACTACCGTCATCACAACCGGTGTAACTGCCCTGGTTCGGGCGACGGCTTTTATTATGGAAGCCAGCGGGATGACCTATCCAGCGATCGATATTGGAGATATTCTGCGCGAGGCGGATATCCTGCATATCAATAATGAGGTTCCCTTCGCGGAGACCTGTCCCAAACCGTTCGCGAACCCATATAACGATCAGAATATGATCTTCTGCAGCAAACCGGAATATATCCAGCTGCTCGAAGCGATCGGTACAGACGTGGTAGAACTTGCTGGCGATCATTTCTGGGATTGGGGTGAAGATGCGATGCTTTACACTATAGACCTGTATGAGCAGCATGGATGGCAATATTACGGCGGTGGACGAAATTTCACGGATGGGATCCAGCCTGCTTTATTTGACCATAACGGCAACAATATCGCCTTTTTCGGATGCAATGCCAAGCCTGCCGGTTATGCGACAGCCAGTGAGAATTTTCCCGGCGCGGCTGCGTGCGATCTCGACTTGATGTCAGAAATGGTTGCGGAAGCAGCAGAAGGCGGGTATTTGCCAATTTTCACCTTTCAGCATACCGAGTATTATCGCTATGATGCCGACGAATCCTTACGGGAGGATTTTTTGATTGTCGCGGATGCGGGGGCAGTGGTTGTGCAGGGCAGCCAGGCGCACCAACCGCATGCGATGGAGTTTTACAAAAACAGCTTCATGCATTACGGGTTAGGAAATCTTTTCTTTGACCAGTATTATGAAAGCGCTGCCCAGCGGGAAGGTTTTATAGACCGCCATGTTTTTTATGATGGGAAGTACATCACTACGGAATTGATTCCGATCCAATTTATTGATAACGCGCGTCCACGCTTGATGACCGAAACGGAGCGCGAAGCACTATTAACCAAAGTATTCACCGCCAGCGGGTGGTAAAAAAGGAGAGCAATGTCTATATTAGCAGATAGCAGGATCAGAGAATACGCGATTAAAGAGAAAATGATCGAACCATTTGTTGACGGCCAAAAACGGGAAGGCGTCATCTCATATGGTTTATCGTCCTACGGTTATGACATCCGTGTGGCTGATGAATTTAAGATCTTTACGAACGTGAACTCTGCTATTGTCGATCCGAAGAATTTTGATAAGGGTTCGATGGTGGATTTCAAGGGCGATATCTGTGTCATTCCGCCCAACTCATTTGCTCTGGCGAAGACGGTTGAATATTTTAGGATTCCACGCAAAATACTAACCATCTGCGTCGGTAAGAGCACCTATGCGCGCTGCGGCATCATCGTTAATGTGACACCATTCGAACCGGAGTGGGAGGGCTTTGTCACGCTGGAGATATCCAATACAACGCCTCTACCGGCGCGTATTTACGCGAACGAAGGGATCGCGCAGGTGCTGTTTTTCGAATCGGATGACCTATGCGATGTGTCCTACGCGGACCGTAAAGGAAAGTACCAGAAGCAAAATGATATCGCGCTGCCCAAACTTTAATTTCAGGAAGAAAATAAAAATCAGGAATTTTTCACAGTATAGGATCGCTTTTTGACCAGGATTGTATTTCGGCTGAATTCGTATATAATTACTCGATATTAGCATATACTAATAAACATGAATCTTCTCAATGTTGAAAACGGTAGATGGGTAAAGGTCAAGAATTTCCGCGGGGGATCCGGTATGCAGCGCAGGTTGGCACAGCTTGGATTCCTGCCCGGCAATCGTGTCCGCATCATCCGCTCAGCGCCATTTCGCGGCCCTTTACTGTTGGAGGTTGAGGGCAGAGAAATTGTTTTAGGGCGCGGAATCGCCGCCCATATTATCGTGGAGTATATTTGATGCGTTTTGCACTGGTTGGACAACCGAACTGCGGAAAGAGCACACTTTTTAACCAGGTTGCTGGTTATAAAGCGGAAACGGGAAATTTTTCGGGAACAACAGTTAAGTTTAAAGAAACGAAAGTGCGCGTGCTGGGCGATATTATCGAATTGGTTGATTTGCCTGGAACGTATTCCCTTCTAGGTACAAACCCGGCCGAAAGGGTGGTCTTGGATTACCTGATCGACCGCCAGGTGGACGCGATCATTAACGTCATCGATGCGACCCATCTGGTCCAGGGCTTGCTCTTGACCCTTGAATTGATGGAGTTGGGGCGCCCAATGGTATTGGCGATCAATATGATGGATGAAGCGGTTCGGCAGGGGATTAGTATCGATGGTAAAAAACTGCAAAAAATTCTGGGGATTCCTGTTTTACCGATGATTGCCTCCCGAGGCCAGGGTGTGCGCGACACATTCCGGCAGGCATGGCATGCCGCAGAATCTAAAAAGAAACCCAATCCGGTTCCTTATACCGGCCAGGTTGAGAACGCGGTCACGGATATCAAGGACCATCTCAAGAAAAAGCAATTTCCTGTCAGCCGGCGCGCAATCGCCATAAAATTACTGGAGGGGGATCCGGCGATCACCACGCGCGTTAAAACCAGTGACCAAAAGATAGGTGAACGGATTACGGCATATTTGGATTCACTGTGTCACAGTTCAACCCGCCAGGCGGTCTGGCTGATTGCGGGTGAAAGGCAAAAAGCTGCGCGCGCGATGGCCAAAAAGGTCTCTCGCCAGGGAGAGGCACAGTTATCTTTTCGCGATAATCTGGATGACATCCTTCTGCATCCTGTTTTTGGTTACCTGTTTCTTGTCGCTATCATGGGCATTTTCTTTTGGGCGGTGTATGGTATTGGCAGCTGGCTGGAAGGTCCGCTTCTTTCCCTATTTGATGATCTCACTGCCATTCTGCTTGCCCGTTTTGGCGCGGGCGGGTTGTTCGCTCAGTTGATTTCTGGCACGATCCAGGGCATTGCCGGCGGTCTGGCCATCGTTTTGCCCTACCTCGTCCCGTTCCTGGTTGGGCTGGGGTTGCTGGAAGATATTGGTTATCTGACCCGTATTGCGTTTTTGACGGATGCTCTAATGCATAAGATGGGATTGCATGGCAAAGCGATTGTGCCATTTATTCTCGGCTACGGTTGCAGTGTTCCCGCTATCATGTCGACACGTATCATGGAGGATAAGCGCGATCGTTTTCTCAGTGCCGCCCTGGTTACGATGGTGCCCTGTGCCGCGCGTTTATCGGTCATATTCGGACTGGTGTCTTTCTATCTTGGCCCCTGGGCTGCCCTTGGGATTTATTTCTTCAATATCTTTATCATTGCGGCTGTGGCGAAGATCCTCACGCGCTTTATGCCGGAGGATTCCCCCGGGCTAATTCTCGAGATGCCGGTATATCGCATGCCGACACTCCGCACCGTGACAGCCAAAGCCTGGTTCCGCATCCGCGAGTTTGTGGTGGAGGCCTGGCCGTTATTGATTGCGGGGAGCATGTTATTGGCGCTGTTGAATTACTTCTCAGTCACGCCATATCTCGATCTAATTTTTCGTCCGATCACCTGGATATTGGGATTGCCCTCAAAAGTTGGCACACCGTTGATCTTTGGTGTATTCCGAAAAGAGCTTTCGATGGTCATGCTCGCTCAGGCACTGGGTACGACAGATTACAGCGCGGTTCTCTCTCCCGAACAAATGCTGGTATTCACTGTGTTCGTTGTTTTTTATATCCCCTGCATTTCAACGATCGTTATCATCCACAATGAACTGGGCGCGAAGCGCATGTGGTTCATTGTTGGATTGTCGCTGCTGGTTGCCATAATCGCAGCGCTGATCACCAGGGGGCTGATACTGGCTTTCTGATAAACCTGCAAAAATAATTATTTGACAAAGGCAAAATAGGCGATCAATAGCAATGAAACGATCGTCAGTGCGTATACGTAAATTTTAGAATTTCTTTGCCGCATGTGTCCTCCTACGCGAATGAATATTTTTCAGAGTGGATGTGATGATGCCCGTAGCCAATGGCCAGCAGTTCATTTTCGACAGCTTGCATCATAACCGGAGGACCGCACAGGAAAATATCCGCGCCATTAGTGACCCAATCAGTCGGAATATATTTTTGCAGAATTTGACGGTTGAGGAAACCAGATTCGCCATCCCAGTCTGCGGGGGGCTTTTCGATCGTATAGATCGTTTTTAGATCCAATTTCTGCTCGAGTTCCTTTATTTCTTCTTTAAACGTCACCGAGTCCCATGTGAGATTACAGTAAAAAAGGAATATTGGGCGCTTATCTCCCCGGTCTGCCATGGTCCGCAGCATGCTCATGATCGGTGTCACACCAATGCCGCCCGGGATCATCACCAGTTTTTTTGCTTCAGAATAACGGTCGAGATTGAAGGAGCCATAAGGTCCGTCTACATAAACGCGTTCTCCAGCAGTAAGTGATTGGATGCGCTCGGTAAATGGGCCGAGATTTTTAATAGACATCTGGAAGCTGTCAGTGACTTCCGCGCTGGAAGCGAGCGAGAAAGGATGTTCTGTATCTGAGAATGGTGTTTTCCAGGCAGTCAGCCACGCAAATTGTCCGGGCGAAAAACGAAACCCCTTATGCCCGTCGGGGATCATGGTCAATGTGAAAACATCTCCAGCTTCTTTTTGTGTGGATTTAACCAGATAGGAATGCTTTATAAGACGGATAGGGTAGATGATCCGGGTATAGATCAGCATACCCACCAGGAGTACGGAATAACTGATCCATAAGACTTTTTTCCACGGCAGGTCGACATAATTACCAACCAGGAAGATATGCACAACAGCGGCTGCGACCATGATGGTTGCCATGATCCCATGCCAGAATTTCCACATCTTATAGCTCATTTTTACCTGTTGACGGTATTCTGCGGTAATAACCAGGCCGATGAGCAGAACGATCGCCGTCACACCAAAGCGCCGGCTCGACGCCGCCGTGAAGGAACTGGAGGACAACGACGTGCACATCCACGTG
>CAZDIS010000155.1:0-2470 GCA_964505585.1 uncultured Pelolinea sp.
GTCGCCAAAGAGGTCGTCGTCAGCACATTGGGCCAGATCTTCCGGGTCGAAGAGGTGGAAGAAGAAGCCGAACCAACCACATTCTTACAGGATGTCGCTGGGATCGTTACATCTTTCTTCACCACTGCCTGGGACACGGTTAAATCCTTCCCCCTCATCATCGGTATTGATCTATTCGAAGGCGAGGAAGAGGAACAACCCACCGAGCTGATGGGCGTGGTCCAGAATCATTTTGAACAGGTCAGCGGCGGCCATGGCGCACTCGCCAGCATCGCCTTCATGGCCTTCATCCTGCTCTACACACCATGTATGGTGGCCATGGCAGCCCAGATTCAGGAGTTTGGTGTCAAATGGGCGCTCTTCGGCGCGGTCATGCAGCTTGTTGTCGCCTACGTCTTCTCTGTGCTCATCTTCCAGGGCGGCTTGCTGCTCGGTCTGGTCTGATCCGTAGATAAAAATAATTACCCAAGGCGCTCAACCAGTGAGCGCCTTTTTGCTTTAATCACTTCTGTTTATTTGTTAGCTGGTTTTGGCAATAACGATCTGTCACCCCATCCAGCGCGGTCAAATTGAGTGGTTAACCATCGCGAATTACTCCGCCTGGTCAGCTGGCATGCGATAAAAATAACTTTCCGCTGTGGCTATGTTTCCTCAGGAAACGGGTTTTACTGCCCGGATGATCGCGGAGGCGGCAAAATCTCCAACCGAAACATCCTCATCCCAATCATCGATGAATTTCTTGCTCTCTTCTTTGATATCAATTGAAATTTCAGCAAATCCCGAATTCAGCAGCATCTTTTGATGCGCATCAACCGACGCCGCGCCCGATACGCATGAGCAGGTCAGTTCAATATCATTCTTGACCGCGTCAGGCATTTCAGCGATCGCGACCACATCGCTGATCGCCAGCCGCCCGCCCGGCTTCAGCACGCGGAATGCCTCATCAAATACGCGCTGTTTTTCAGGTGACAGATTGATCACACAGTTCGACATGATCACATCCACCTGCCCGTCTCCCACCGGCAGGTTCTCGATCTCGCCTAAACGAAATTCCACATTGGTATATCCTCCCTTTGCTGCGTTCGCCCGCGCGCGGCTCACCATTTCCGCCGTCATATCCACCCCGATCACCTTTCCGCCATCGCCTACTTTCTGCGCGGCCAGAAAAGCGTCAAAACCGCCCCCGCTCCCCAGGTCCAGCACCACCTCGCCGGGTTGCAAAGCAGCGATCGCCTGCGGGTTGCCGCACCCCAGCCCCAGGTTCGCGCCTTCCGGCACAACGTTTAATTCTTTTTCGGAATATCCCATTTTTTGCGAAATATCCCCCGCGCTCTTCGTTTCACTGCAGCAGGATGAATTGGTACCCGAACAACCGCAGCCGCCTTGGTTCTCTTTACCGATCTCACCATAGCGCGCGCGTACTTTGTCCCGTAGGCTGTTGTTATCGATTGTTTGCATGTTAACTCCTTTTTCTGTGCACAAGTTGATCTAAATAATCCTTGGTTGTATGATAAATACAATATATTATATTCCTTTTATTGAATATATTAATGGAAAATTAATTTCCGGTTTTCGAGCAACCTCGCAGTTCTCGATCATCTGATGAAAAAAAGATCCCTATCTTACGGTGTAAACGGTTTTCCAGGGGATGCCGGCGCGAATTTCTGCGCCGAAAGTATCTATCATCCACATCATGCCGCGTTGCCTCTGTGCAAAGACCGATGACCAAAATTATCCATGCCTTAAACGCCGGCAGCGGCAGCGATGTGGACGGCTGTGAAGTGTTTCCCTGATCCCTAAAACCCCTGATCCAGTTCCTTCAAGGGGTCTTCCGCCTCAATAATGAAGGGCGGCATGCTCACATACCATTCCTGCTTATCCAGTATGGCGCACATGGCAGCGCTGATCAACAGGTCATCATGCACCAGGTCGCCGGTGGCGGGGTCGCGTGTGACATCGGGCACGCCCCACTTAACCCGCTTCTGCGGGCCGTCCAGGATCTCGAATTCGCAGAACGCGATCTGCCGCCAGAATTCGGGATCTGCCGGCTGGTAGTCTTTGAAGCGGCCGCTGTCGATGATACCGAGGAAATCCCATAACAGATCGGATTTGGTGCGGGTGTTGAACTCGAACGGGATCACCTTATCGCCCAGGGCCGCGCTGAGAAAAGAGCACATCCCCGCGCCGACACCGGTCGCGTCCACCGCCACGAAGCGCACATCAAATAAATCGAGGATGGCTTTGATATCCCCGTACAGTTTGGCGTGTTTGGTGCCGATCCAGGCATAGCGGTTGATCACCTTGTAGGACGGTTTGCCGATCAAGGGATCATCGACCGTTGAGAGATCGATCTCAAAAATAGTTAAAGCGGTGCTGTCGCGTTTGGGATTGGAGAGCTGTGCCGTGCCGGCTTCCTGCGCTGCCGGGTCTGCGACCATGGCCTCGTCCTCGCCGGCCAGATCAAGCGCGG
>CAZDIS010000155.1:2480-5133 GCA_964505585.1 uncultured Pelolinea sp.
AGCTTGCCATCGATCGGCGCGGCGGCTGGCGCGTGTTTACCATGCATGAGCGCGCGGCGGTCGTCCGGGAACAGGCCGCCTTCGGCGTCTATTTCCTCGCTGAAATACTGGGTTTTGATCATGGGATGATTGCGGCCAAGGCGGGCGACCTGGGCGGTGACGAACTCACCGTAGGCCGGGACCTCGGCGGCGACATCATCAGCCGTTAAAACAAACACGCATTGCACTCCATCTCTTTTCTCTGCTTTTCTGGCCGCGCGCAGCTCCCGCGCCAGCAGGGTGCGCGAAGTCCAGGCCGTGCCCCAGAACACGCGCGTAGCGTTGGTGCTGGCGGCCATGGGCGCGATATCCTTGTCGTACTTGGCGATCATCACATCCTGGGCCTCGTCCACCTCGAGCAGGACCGAGGCGGTCGCGCCAACGATATTTGATCGCGGCTGGCCGCTGAAAAAATAAATGCGGGCATGGCCGGTGCGGTAAATGTAGCCGGATTCCTTGTGCCAAAGGTGTTTGGCGACGTGGTTGGCGCTGAGCACGCGTTCGAGCCGGCGCATTGCGTTGAGCGTCTGCGGTTTCCAGGTGGGCGAGATCTTGACCATCTCCGCCCCGGGCATTTGGTAGTTGATCGTGAGCAGGTAGGTTTCGAGCTGGGCTTGCAGCTCGTTCTTGCCGGACTGGCGCGGGAACATGACCACGAAAGAGCGGCCAGCGCCGGAAAAGACCGATTCGCAGATCGCCGCGGCCACGCCGCGCTGATAGCCGCGCAGGGTGATAGCGGAAGTCTGATCGATAAAAACATCGACATCCTGCAGGGCAGCTTTTACAAGTTTCTTGGTTTGGGATCGGTCTGCCATCCATCTACGGCCGGCCTCCGAGCCAGGCCGCGATAGCGGCGGCGATGAGGGTCAGGGCGGCCTGTCCTGCCTGTTTAATGGTAGAAGAAGTTTTGAGGGAGATCACGACATCATCCATTTTACGAATGCGATTTTCCTGATCGTGGTTTGCCTGTTTGAGCAGATCGATCTGTGCCTGAAGCAAGTTTATGCGTTCGGCCTCGATCTCTTTGTGGTGCTGGAGTGCCTGATCCTGGGTTGAGAGTTGATTTTTGATAGAATCCGCCAAGCGAGAGATTTGTTCGGATAGGAGTTTGCCGGTCGAATCGTCCATAGTTGAGCCCCATTTCTGTTAGCGCGCTGATGAGCGCGCAGACTATCTCATTTTTTGTAGCGTTGGCTAATTTCATGCGCGGCCTCTCCGATGGCCTCAGCGAGCAAGTCCTCGATATTTTGCGATTTGCCGCTGGAAAGATGTTGAACGCGGATCAAGCCAGCCAGGCGGGTGGAAGCCGCGCCCAGGGTTGAGAGGACCGATTCCCAATCTGCCAGCGTTTCGGCCTGGCTATCGGCCGTCTCAAACACGCGTCGGATCATGACGCGCAGCAGGGCGATTTCATCGTCGAGGTTATTCTGCAGCACCGTCACCAGGTCACACAGTTCCAGCGCTTTAAATCGCCGAGAATAAAAACCGTGTTTCCAGGCGTTCACATTTCCCGGCTGCCCGCCCGGCTTGCGTTTCACATTTTTCTTATCCACCAATTCCCTCACACTCGGCTTTTCCATAAATTTCCTTTTCCGTAGGGTGCGTTGAACGTTTTTCTCAACGCACCACTGGTCACACGCCAGCCCGGACCGGCAGAGGGGCGCCTCTCACCACCCTGATCACACACTGGGCGGCAGGCCTGCCGCTCCCCGGTCCGGCCATTGGTCGGTTTCCAGACGCTGGCTGCGATACAAGAACATTTGTTCTGTCCACGCTATATAGAATAGCAAAAACGCGATCATCGGGCAATCTGTCAAAAAATGCATATCTTTTAAGGTGTCTCCCCGCCTTTTAACTACCCGCCAATTTCTCACTTTGTTCAATTCCCATGATAAAATTTAAATGGTTATAAAGTCAGGGGACAACACAAACTTTTCAGCCGATCTATCATCCGCACTCTTCTATTAACACGCCCTATCCGTACGCCTTATGTCAAGAAAGGAGGTTCTTTATGCCTGATGATTCTCAAGAGATGCAAACGATCGTTCTTAAATTAAAAGCCTTTACCGGGGAGCAGCTCGCCAAACAACTCGAAATTGTTCAAGACCTGCTCGATCACACCAATTTTGAAGATATCACCTGTACCCACTACATCAAGGAAAAACGGGGTTTCCGTTGTTGTGCCTGTATAACGGCTCGCGCTGCCATCCCCGATTACCTGCAGTTCACCTCAGACCTGGCCAAATTATCATTTGGCCCTATTAACGATTTACATTCAGCATGTTGCCTGCCAACTTTTCACTCCCTATATATTCGCTGATTTTTGCGAAGAATGATGGCCTTGGGGAGAAACACGGATGTCTCTTGGCCAAAGGAAAAACGATAATGGTCTATAATCTCCCCCATGTCTTTCATTGCCCGTTTCAAAGCTTTTTTTGCGTCTCCTCTCGGACGCCGTGTCAGTCTCTGGTTTTCCTTCTTCCTCTACTGGGGCGCCATCGCCTCCTTCATCCCCTACCTCAGTCTCTATTATGACAGTGTCGGTCTGACCGGCACCCATATCGGCATCCTCAATAGCGTCCGCGCCGCCCTTTCCTTCATCAGCGCCATCGCC
>CAZDIS010000156.1:0-5130 GCA_964505585.1 uncultured Pelolinea sp.
ATAGCCGGTGGTTTTTTGTTTCGGGCGTCCCGCCCTCAACACACTAAAGTGTTAACGAAAAACGCTCCCGATGGGAGCGCTTTCTGATTTGCTTTTTTATATGTTATCTAATTCAAGCAGGGGTAAGGTTTTGAGCTGCCCATGCGTGTTCCGCAGAATGGAACACCGCCCCCAAGGTTACCGGAGAAGCTGTTCAGGGCATCATTAAGTTCGATCTGAAAATTACCCGATGTGCCATCGGTTGATTCCCATGTCCCGCTGACCGTTGTGCCATCCGCGCTGATGACACCATCGAACATCAAGCTATGGCCGTCGTTGGTCGCAGCGTTGCCGATCAGGTCTGCGTTTTTTTGCAAAAAGTCAATCGAAAGTTTTTGTTCGCTTGAACCCTGCCATATAGTCCAGGCCCCATCCATGTTTACCGGGACAGATTCCGTCTCCGCTTCCGCTGGTTCTTGTTCTTCCACTTCATCCAATTCTGCAACATCTTCCGGGGTCGAAGTAATTTCTACGTAAACAATTTTTTCCACTATTTCCGGTTCAGCCACAAAATTCACAGGAATGGTACAGGCCAATGTTGCACCTAAAAGAAAAATAACTGCAATTGCTGTATATTTCCGTTTCTTCATTTGTTACCTCCACAAACTCAATACCTTATTTTATATCGTTTAATACCATTATTTCAAGTAATAGGATGCAATAATAATGCCAAGTGTGATGGCTATTCATCCACTTGCCGGGCGTGCTTGGAGCCATGCAATCCAATCTTTCAATCCTTCTGGCTGCATCGAAGATGTTTGAACGATCTCAATATCTCCGTTGATCTTTTTCGCGTATGATCGGCATAAATTGATGTTGAAACGCAGGTAAGGCAGCAGATCAACTTTTGTAATCACAAGCGTGCTTGCCTCGGTAAAAGCGAGTGGATATTTTTCAGGTTTATCCTCTCCTTCCGTTGTGCTGAGAAGGACGACTTTTTCATTCTCTCCCAGATCGATGCTCGCAGGGCAGACAAGGTTCCCCACATTTTCAATGAATAGCAGGTCAATCTGATCTAAGGGAAGCTTTTGAAGGCTTTTCAAAATCTGGTGCGCGTTTAAATGGCAGGATTGCAAAGTATTTACCTGAATAACCGCGATACCGGTTTCCGCTATCTTTCTGGCATCATTACTGGTCTGCTGATCGCCTTCGATGACGGCGCATCGTAATTTTCCGGATAATTGTTTTAATGTTTCTACCAGTAAGGTTGTTTTTCCAGTTCCTGGAGAACTGATCATATTAATACAATACGTATTTGTTTGGCCAAGCAGACCCCGTACTTTTTTAGCGTACCCCTGATTAGCTTGAAGGATTTTTGCTTCGGCTTTTATTACTATTATTTCTTTATCCATCTGATCGCTTTTCTCCTGATACTGCTTGAACGGTCATTTCTTTTCCCTGTAGAATTGTAAAATTCGCGGATATACAACCGGGACAGACGAGATCATCCAGCTGGGCGAGGTATTCATTTTTGCAATTTTTGCAGAACAACAAGATAGGAACTTGTTGAATTTTGAAATTGGTTTTCGCGAGTGGTGTATCAATTGTGAGGGCGCTAATGGCAAAAAGCAGCGCGTCTACCTGTACGCCGCTGATATCCCCGATCTTTATATCAACAGACGTTACAGTACATAAATTATTTTGTTCCGCGATATTTTCAACAATTGAAATGATATTAGCGGCAATCCCTGCTTCGTGAATATTAACCTTCTCTTTTAGTCTTGTCTAATCCGAGAGCCCTGCCAATGAGACCCACCGCGGATTCGGCATAAATACGGCGGAAGAGCGTGTTGTTATCTTTATATATTTTTGGCGGGTTTTCGCGCAAGGTAAGTTGCAATGCCTGGTCCGGGCAAACCGGGATGCAGAGTCCACAACCAACGCATGTGTTCTCATTTACAGCGAGCGTGCCATTTTTAATTGATAAAGCGCCGACGGGACAGGCAGCGATGCAGTCTTCCTTTAAAGAACAAAGACCATGATTGACCTCAACGACAAATCGCGAAGGGGCCAGTGTGTTTTGCAAACCGCGGTTCCATGCTTTCAGCACCCCACAGGAACAATCGCAGCAGTTGCAGAGGGTTTGGATCTTACCTTCGCAATTGCTGACATTATGGACAAGCCCGTATGTTTCGCATTCGTATAAGATCTCCATCGCTTCGTCATAAGTGATCTCACGGGCATAATCTGTCTGCAATTTCATCTGCGCAAGTTCATCAAAATAAAAACAAGTTTCCAGCGGGTGTTCACATGCCTCCCCCAGGACCTTTTTGGCACTACGGCAATAGCAATTTGAAAGTGCGATCAATTCCGTGCCTTTAATCATTTCTGAAATTTCATCCAACGGCAACACTTGCCGTGGATCCGGAATTTCCGCGTTCACAATAATTTTTGTAGAACCTGAATCCTCTTTTATTGCCGGCTCGACTGGCAACACGCGGTAATATGGCGTTTTGGTCGGTATCGTTTCGGCAGCGCCTTCAATGAGATCGTTCATTACCTGCGCTGTGATATTTCGGAAATTTGAGTCTTCAGATTCGCGCACAGCCATTTCCAGAACAACGATAACAGGCGCTCTTTCATACCCCCAGACACCGCTTTTCTGGAATTTATCAATTAATCCTTTTTGAATCATTCTATCCAGCGCTGGTTCTAATTTGGTATCAGAAAAATTGATTTTCGCAGCTTTCTTCCGTAGTTTTTCGTCTTTTATAAACCCAAGGTAAGGCATTAAAAAGAATAGTTGCAAGTCGGGTTCAGGAAATGTTTCGATCAGCGCGTTTTTGAACGCTTCACGGCGTGGAAACCTTCCGATCTGAAATTCATAGTATCGGATCAAATCTTCATATAAATCTTTTTTACCCATGTAACCCTCCCTGAATTTTTACTGACAATCGTATTGACCCCAGCTTCAGGAAAGCCGAAGAAAACATTTTGATCAAGTTAGAAGTGATTCCACCAGATCGAAAAATTGTTCCGAGTTTTCCTTTACCAGCACATTAATATTCGTGATCGTCTCATCGGCTTTGAAATGGCGTGTATCATTCATGTCTTCATACCACTTTCCATTTAATACTGGAACCGATTGTCCAAGACAACTGCCCTCTGTTTCAACAAAAATAGGCGTATTTTCAATTGTGAAAATACCTGGGTCTAAGAGATAGGCCGCTGCTAACGCATCCGGAAAATCTACTTTATCGAAAAACCCAAAGGTCTTAATAAAATCCTGATAAAAAGGCAGCGCACCTTTAATGTATGGGCTAAGCGGTTTTTCCGCATCGATGATCTTTTCCAACAGCGCGTTGGACATCATACTGGATGGACCACAGACATCAAGGCCTGCCAGGGTGATGGGCCAACCGGCTTTAACAACAATTTGGGCAGCGTGCGGATCGTGAAAGAAATTTGCCTCAGCCACTGGTGTGATGTTTCCCGGGACATGGACAGCACCGCCCATGATGACCACTTCTTTGACCATGCCTGCTATTTTTGGTTCCATTAAATACGCAAGGGCAATATTGGTTAATGGTCCAATAGGCATTAAAGTGATCTCGTTTGGGTTTTCCATGATCGCGTTAATAATTGCCTGCGGCGCATAAAGCGGGTCCTCCGCCATGGTGGGTTCAGTCAGAGGCATATTTCCCAGGCCATTATCACCGTGGACAAATGGGGATGTATCTAAAGGGATATACAGCGGAAAGTAGGCGCCCCTCGCGACAGGAATATCCGTTCTTTCCTGGGCTTCGACTAATAGTTTCGCATTTTTTGTTGTCAGGTCCACAGTGACATTTCCAAAAATGGTTGAAATCCCGATTATATCGATTCCCTGTGCTTCAAATATCATTGCCATAGCAACTGTATCATCTACCCCGGGATCGGTATCAACCCAAATTTTTCTCATCAAAACCTCTTTCTTCTTCTTATATATCGATTATGGATATTTATAACATTGAACGATAAAAACCTGAAACTGACGCTCATCTTATAAAACCTTGGGGCGGTATTGCAGTGCTTCTGCGATATGTGTGGTCGTAATGTGTGCTTCTCCCGCTAAATCAGCAATCGTGCGCGATAATTTGAGCACGCGGTGATACGCACGCGCTGAGAGGTGATATTGTTTCATCGCTGCGCGCATAAGGGTGTTGCAGCCCTCGTCGAGTTTACAATACTTCCTGATCTCGGCATTTCCCATATCCGCGTTGTTATATATGGGGTTTTGCTTATTCTTTTCATCACCGATTTGAAACCTTTTATGCTGGATTGCCCGAGCATTTTCAACTCTGGCTTGTACATTTTCCGAAGATTCGCCAAAGCGCTGATCACTCAATTTATCATATTCGACGCGGGGAACTGTAACATGGATATCGATCCGGTCAAGGAGCGGCCCTGAAATGCGTTTCTGGTATTTCAGGATCGCCCCCTGTGAACACGTACATGGTTTACGGTTATCTTCGTAAAACCCACACGGGCATGGATTCATTGCAGCGATCAGCTGAAAATTAGCGGGAAAGGATAGCGAACCGCGCGCGCGACTTATCGTTACAGTTTTATCTTCAAGCGGTTGGCGTAATACCTCCAGGACTTGTTTACCAAATTCAGGGAGTTCATCAAGGAACAATACGCCGCGATGGGCAAGTGATACCTCTCCGGGGTGCGGCCAATTGCCGCCGCCGACCAAACCGGCGTGTGAGATCGTATGATGCGGGGCACGAAATGGCCTGGTTTGGATCAGCGGTGTACTTGATGGAAGCAGATCACTGATCGAGTAGATGCGCGTCACATCAAGCGCTTCTTCTATGGAGAGTTTTGGAAGAATTGCGGGCAGCGCGCGGGCCAGCAACGTCTTTCCTGCACCCGGCGGCCCAACCATCAAAACGTTATGCCCTCCTGCTGCAGCAACTTCCAGGGCACGCTTGACGTGTTCCTGCCCCTTAACCTCCTTGAAATTTGTCAATACCCACGGCGCGCTGCTTTGAATTTCCGTACGGGTTCTGGGCTGAATCGTTTCTCTGTTCTGGAGATGGCTGACGAGCTGGGTGAGAGAATTTACCGCAATGACCTGGATCCCGGGGATGAGCGCTGCTTCAGCGC
>CAZDIS010000157.1:0-5091 GCA_964505585.1 uncultured Pelolinea sp.
TTGGGTTCCAGGCCTTTGGTGAAGATATCCACGAACAGTATATAGCCGAACAAAAACAGAGAGCAACCGAACGGGATCTGAATGTCCTCATGGCTAACCTGCCCGGCATCGCCTACCGCGCTAACGCGCATGCTAAATTCAAAATGCGCTTCCTCAGCCAGGGTTGTCTGGAATTAACCGGGTATACGCCACAGGAACTACTTGAAGATCCACATCTTTCCTTTAACCATGTCATGCATCCAGACGACGTACAGAATGCCATCCGCGCCATCCGCGAGGCGATCCATAAAGAACAGCCATTTGAACTCTCTTACCGCGTTATCACCAAAGATGGGGATTTGCGCTGGGTATTGGAAAAAGGCCAGGGCGTGGCGGATGAGAACGGCAAGATCACCACCATCCAGGGCTTCATCACCGATATCACCGCGACAAAAGCACTGCAGGAGAGTCTGCGCAAGAGCGATGATCTGCTGAATGCCAGCCAGCGCCTCAGTAAAGCCGGCGGCTGGGAGTGGCATATTGCGTCACAAACCATGTATTGGACAGAAGAGACCTACAGGATCCATGACATCGCAACCGACGAGATCGAGCCGGGATTGGCGGAACATGTCAACCGCAGCATACAATGCTATCACCCCGAGGATCGCCCCCGCATCCAGGCTGCCTTTCAGCGTTGCATAGAGGATGGGCAGCCCTATGATCTCGAGTTTCCTTTCACGTCTTTTAAAGGGCGCAAACTCTGGGTTCGCACGACCGGCCAGCCAAAATGGGTGGATGCAAAGATAGTCAGTGTGGTCGGCAACATCATCGACATCACCGACCAGAAGGCAGCCCAACAGCTCATCCTTGATAAAGCCCGTTTTGAACAGCTGTTAGCCACTATTTCAACGGGGATGCTCGAAGTCGAGATCAGCGAAATGGATAGCAGGATCGATGATGCCCTAAAACAGGTGGGCGTACTGCTGGATCTGGACCGCGTCAGCGTCAGTTCTGTTATCGATCAAGAAACAATGTCGCTGACCCACGTTTGGTCTCGTAAACGGATCAAGGGGACGAAAAAGTCTTATAAATTAGATCAATACCCCTGGATGTTCTCCACGCTAAACGATAGCAATATCAAAACATGGTCGCTCTCCGAGGGAATACCACCCGAACTCACGGATGCGGAAAAACAATTATTCGGCACTGGCGCGATCCAATCATTTTTAGGGATCCCAATTCATCTCCACGATCAGCGCATAGGAGGCCTCGCGTTCACGGATACCAAACATGCTGACCGATTTACACCGGAGTTGATCGAAAGCCTGCGCCTGTTTGCCCAGATCATCGGCAATGCCATATCCCTGCGCGATACGCAGCGCAGGGTAGCCGAAAGCGAAGCCCGCTTCCGCGCCTTCATGGAAAACTTCCCGGCCAACGCCTATATCAAAAACGGCGATCTCGAGTACATCTTCGTCAATCCTTTGACCAGCAATGCGGCCGGTATCCCGCCCGCTGAGTACATCGGTAAGAAGAGCGACGATATATTTCCGCGCGAGTTCGCGCAGGAATTGGACGTATTAGATCAGTCGGTTATTGATGAACAGATCATCATCGAAAAAGAAGATGTTTACCAAACCCGTGATGGTAAGAAACGCTATGTGCGTGATATCAAATTTCCACTCAAGGGATTTCATGGTGAGAAATTGGTCGGCGGTATTGGGCTTGACCTGACTGCTCAAAAAGCGGCGGAACACAAAATTATTAGTAAAGCCAAATTCGAACAGCTCTTAGCGCGGATTTCCAATGACTTCCTGCAATCCAATCCACAGGAAATTGATCAAAGTATAGAGACAGCGCTGCAAAAGGTGGGAGATTTTCTTTCGCTCGACCGCATCGGTATCAGCTTTGCCACCGATAACAAAGAAATGGTCATTTCGCATCGCTGGTCAAAAGAGAATGTCGTCAACCTGCGGAAAACATATGATTATGGGCAATACCCATATTTATTTGACGCGATTTCTTCCGGTAAAATTACCAACTGGGGTTCTCCGGACGATTTTCCGGGTGGCTTGACACCACCGGAAAAAGATTTCTGGCGCCGCATCAATATCCAATCGCTGCTCAGTATTCCAATAAACTTGCCGCGGGATATTGTTGCGGGTATCACCTTCAGCGATACCAAAACACAAAACAAATTCACGCCTGATTTGGTCGAAAGCCTGCGCCTCTTCGCCCAGATCGTCAGCAACGCAATCGCCCTGCGGGATGCCCAGCGCGAGATCAGAGACAGCGAGCAGCGCTACCGCTCCGTTGTGGAGGACGCGCCCGTCCTCATCAACCGCTATCAGCCGGACGGCACCATCACCTTTGCCAACCCGGCTTATTGTGATTTTGTGGGAAAAGAATTTGAGCAACTGGTTGGGACAAAAATCTTCACCGTGATACCCAAAGAGAGCAGGGCTGGCGTCAGGCAGCGGCTAAATGGGCTGACCCCCGAGAAATCCTTTTACAATACCGAGAGCAAAATCATCCGCCATGATGGGGAGGCACGCTGGATAAACTGGACCGTGCGCGGGCTCGCCAATGAGGATGGGACGATCGATGCTATCCAAACCTTCGGCATCGATATCACCGACCAGCGCCGGGCGGCAGAGCGCGTCGCCGCCAGCGAGCGCCAGTTCCGCAGTCTCTTCACTGAAATGGCTAATGGCTTCGCGCTGTTCGAGGTCATGCGTGATAAAAAAGGCAAGCCCATCAATATCGCCTTCTTGGAGGTCAACGCCGCCTTTGAGCACATCACCCGCCTGAACCAGGGAGATATCGCTGGGAAGGCCATCACCGAAGTCCTGCCCGATTTCGACCGCGGCTGGCTGCAGGATTACATCGATGTCGCCACGCAGGATCGCACCTTTGAACGCAAAGATTTCAACCAGCGCCTCGGCATTTACACCGACATCCGCGCCTTCTCCCCGCGTGCAGGCCAATGCGCAGTATTGATGTCGGATATCACCGAACAGGAGACCTTATACAACCAAATCGAACAGGAACGCGATCGCGCCCAAAATTACCTCGATACCGTGCAGTCGATCATGATCGCGTTGGATAACGAAGGCAACCTCACGCTGGTGAATACCGAAGCCTGTAAGCTGCTCGGTTATACCGAACAGGAACTGCTCGGAAGGAACTGGTTCGATACCTGCCTGCCGCAGGAGCATATCGATCAAGTCAAAGAAGTATTTCAAAAGATCGTGCGCGGTGAAATGGAGAATGTGCAGTATTATGAAAACCCGGTCAAAACCCGCTTAGGGGATCAACCCATCATCGCCTGGCACAACACCGTCATGAAGGATCGCGACGGAAATTTCCTGGGCGTGCTCAGCGCCGGCGAGGATATCACCGCCCGCAAAGCCGCTGAAAAACGCATGCAAACCTTGCTGGATATCAGCACGAGATTGATCTCGGAATCCTATGACCATGACATCCTCCAAACGGTTGCCGATAACATGCTTGAGAAGATTGAAACGGCCCATTCTGTTAGTGTCTGGTTGTATGATCAGCACAGGGACCAGATGGCTATCGAGGCGATTGCTGGATTCGAAGACAAAAGTATCCTTGGCTTATCAGTCAACACCGGTCAGGGCATTGTGGGTCAGGTTGCCAAAACCCGGCAGCCAATACTGGTGCGCCATGCGCAGAAAAATAAAGCTTTTTCCACAATTGGCCACATAACGCCGGAAATGTCTAAAATTAAAAGCACGATCTGTGTGCCGCTGCTCATCCAGGACAAGCTGCTCGGCGCGATCAGCGTCGATAATCTTGCGTCACCCGAGGCATTAAACGTGGATGACCTCACCCTGGTGGAATCGATCGCCAACCAGCTCGCCGGCGTGGTCGAGAATGCCATCCTAGTCGAACAGCTCCAGCAAAGCCAGGCCGAGCTGCGCTCCTTATCCACCCGCTTGCTCGAAGTGCATGAAACAGAACGCCGCGCGATTGCGCTTGACCTGCATGACCATTTTGGCCAGATCCTGACCACCTTCAAGCTCTCCCTTCGCCCGGAAGCGTTCATCAAACACAGCGAGCAGGAACAGCGCGCGCGCCTGGCAGAGGTGACTGCCATAGTCGATGAACTGATCGAAGCCGCCGAAGATCTTTCCCTGCGCCTGCGCCCCGCCATTCTGGATGATCTCGGCCTCACCATGGCGTTTGAGTGGCACATCCAGCGATCAACGCGCCAGGCGCGTATTCCGATCCACACAGAGATTGCGCTGGAAAAAGGAAGGCGATTCGCTGAGAATATCGAGATCACGCTTTTCCGTGTGCTCGAAGAGAGTCTCTCCAACGCCCTGCGCCATGGCAACCCGTCCACCATCTATGTCAACTTGCGCGCTGACAAGGATTATCTCCACCTCTCTGTGAACGATGATGGTTCAGGGTTCTCGATCGAAAACCTGGAAAACGATAATCGCTATCATACCGGCCTGATCGGCATGCAGGAGCGTGTGCGTTTATTAAATGGAGAAATGATGATTGATTCTACGCCGGAAATTGGCACTACAATTGAATTGAAAATCCCTATTGGAAATGAAGGGAATAACCTTGCTATGGAAAACACACCATGATCCGCATCCTGCTCGCAGACGACCACGCCATCCTGCGCCAGGGCTTGCGCAAAATGCTGGAAGAAGAAGCCGGTTTTCAGATCGTGGGAGAAGCCGCGGATGGTTTTGAGGCGCTCAAGAAAGTACGCGAACTCACACCGGATATCCTCGTGGTCGATCTGGCCATGCCCCACCTGAATGGGCTCGAGGTCACCAGCCGTGTCAAGCAGGAGCCTGATCCGCCGCGCGTGGTCGTCCTCTCCATGCGCAAGAGCGAACCCTACATCATGGAAGCGCTGCGCAACGGCGCCGATGGTTACGTCCTCAAATCAGAGGATCCGCGGGACATGGTCAATGCCATCCGTTCTGTCGCCGCCGGCAGCACCTACCTCAGCCCGGTGGTCGCGGATCTGGCTGTCAATGCCTACCTCGAATCTTGACGCAGGATCGCTCCCGACCCCTATCATGGGCTCACCGACCGCGAAAAGGAAATCTTCCAGCTTTCCGC
>CAZDIS010000158.1:0-4949 GCA_964505585.1 uncultured Pelolinea sp.
CAAAAGGCAGGAGGGCAAATATCGTTTCCGTTTCCCATGCTTCGATTAAGAGATCATCATTGACAACCCTGACGCGGGCCTTGTCCGGCGCCCCCCATACTTTCTCGAATATGGCCACAGTACTCCCGTTGCCAACAATTTGCTCAGCGGGAAAACCAGAGACCAAATCACCGCGCCAGAACCTTTCAAGATCCTGCGATGAAACGCCACGCCCAATATAAGAAAAAGGCGCTGCCAGTGCGTATACCCAGAAAATATCGGCTTTCGCTCCACTCACGTCCAATATGATCGGTGCCGCATCTCCGGGCCCGGCTTCAGAAAGCATGCCGAATTGGAGAATCACTTCGCGTAATCCAGCCGGAATATAAGGCGGGATCGTTACTGAGAATTTTTCAGGATACGGTGTGGGGGTTGTAGGTCCCACTGAAGTTTCTTGCTGGCCTCCAGTATTGGCAGCATTGCAAGCAGACATCAGCATTGCACACAGCATCAGACACACCCAAATTTTCTTCATAGCCGTTGCCATAAACGCTGATTGTATCAAAGCAGCGGGATACCAGCCCTGGATGAGAGCACTTCTTTCATCCGCTGGTGAAAGATACGCGTTTCTTTTTCGATCCCGGCTAATTGCTCCACAAGCGCTTTCTTCTTCACCGCGTTTGTTAAAGACTGCGCGTTGATCCTGACATTCGCGCCGGCACTCGTGATCGCGGCGAAGGCCAGAGAGGCGCCGGTCGCGGCATCGGTGATGGCATTGCTGTTGCCTTTTTCCGCAGCCACGCAGGCAAGCCGCAGGACTGTGAGCGCCTGTTCGCAGGTAGCCAGAGGAATTTCTGCAGCCATTAACATAGCCGCTTGAATCGCTTGAGCGCGCAGATCCTTTTCGTTGTCCGAATCCTTTGGGAGGCGGTAGGCGTCCATAACGGCACGGAATGACTGTGCGTCGGATTCGATCGCGTCTGTCAATTCTGCACGGGCCTCCTCAGCCCGTTTAATGATTTCGGACATTTCGCCTTCAACATCGGCATACTTCTTCTTACCAAGCGTTACGCGCGCGACCATTGCAACCAGCGCTGCCGCGCTGGCAGCAGCGTATGCGGCCGCAGAGCCGCCTCCGGGGGTGGGATCCTCACACGCAAGCGCATCCAGAAATTCGAAATCACCGGATTGATTTTCTCCATCCAATTTATTCTCAAGGATCTGCTGGGTTTCAAATTGGTCAAGTTGTAAATACCATACCGCGGAATCGATCAGTGCTTTTTGCGGGATCAAGCCCACCAACTCGCTGTGGTGGACTTGCACGCCATAGCGCGCAGCTTCGCGGCGGATCAATTCAACTACCTGCGGCATAGGTGTCTTATTGTAATGGGTCAGGTTCATTGAAACCTGTGCCAACCCATCCACGAGCACCCCCATCGCCTTAACAAATCGCAGCCCACCGGAAGAAAAGCGAACCGTACGGGCAACCTTCTTAGCGATGGAGACATCGCCGCTGTTGAGGTAGACATTGAAAGCAACCAAAGGCGCCCGCGCGCCGATGACCACCGCCCCCGCCTTTCCCAATTCAGCGGGACCGAAATCTGGTTTGCGCACAGGGTCTGAATGGATCGCTTTTTTTAATCCTTCATACTGCCCTTTGCGGATATTCTCAAGGTTGGTACGTTCTGGCTGACGCGCAGCGTCTTCATAAAGATAAACCGGGATCGACAGCGCTTCAGCAACCCGCGCACCCAGCCGCTCAGCTATTTTCACACATTCCTTAACAGACACATCCTGAACAGGCACGAATGGCACCACATCCGCCGCGCCGATGCGCGGATGCTCACCCTTGTGCTGGTTCATGTCAATCAGCTCCGCTGCCGTTTTGATCGCGCGGAATGCCGCTTCTTCCACGGCACCTGGATCACCAAGAAAAGTAACCACCGTGCGGTTATGGTCCGCGTCTGCATGATGATCAAGAACTCTGACACCCTTCACTGTTTGGATCGCGTCAAGGATAGTACGGATCACCTGCTGATCGCGTCCTTCAGAAAAATTTGGAATACATTCAACGATCTTTCTTGCCATTTATTCTCCTTTGAATAGAAAAATTATAGCTGAAAGCAATGAGATTTACCGCGGAGATAAAGCCGTTGTTAGGATTCCAAAAATTCCTTCGCTTTTTTAACCTGTTTGCTGCGCTCCTCAGAATGGAGAATGCGTTTGCGGATGCGGTAAGTGACCGGCGTAACCTCCAGCAACTCATCATTCGCGAGATACTCGATCGCTTCATCCAAACTCATCACACGCGGCGGAGAAAGGCGCACATCGATATCACGGTTAGATTGCCGCATATTGGTAAGCTGCTTCTTTTTACACACATTCAGTGTAAGGTCTTCATTACGTGAATTTTCGCCAACAACCATGCCTTCATAGACTTCCACACCTGAGGGATAGAACAGGATCCCACGATCCTCGGCATTCTTTAACCCATACGTATTCGTGGTCCCGTTCTCCCACGCAACAAGCGATCCATTAGTGCGCGACGCGATCTCCCCAACCATCGGTTCATAGCCGTGGAAGAGCGTGTTCATGATACCCAGTCCGCGCGTGGCCGTCATGAAGTGATAGCGGAAACCAAGCATCCCCCGCGTGGGGACGATATACACGATGCGCACATGGCCATCGTCCAGTTCGCGCATGTCGATCATGCGTCCGCGCCGTTTGCCAAGCATTTCAACCACCGGTCCGGTGGTTTCATTACTGGTCTCAATATGGACTTCCTCAAACGGCTCAAGTGTGGCTCCGCCTTCATCCGTTTTAAAAATGACTTCAGGGCGGGAAACCTGAAATTCATAACCTTCCCGGCGCATAGTTTCGATCAGGATGGCAAGATGCAATTCACCGCGCCCGGATACCAGGAAATTCTCGCTGGTCTCGGTTTCTTCAACCCGCAGGGCGACGTTCGACCGCAATTCTTCAAACAGGCGCGCGCGTATCTTGCGTGACGTCCCCCAGCGCCCTTCACGGCCGGCAAATGGTGAAGTATTCACCCCGAAAGTCATCCGCACTGTGGGGTCTTCCACATGGATACGCGGCAGCGGATCCGTTACCTCAGGGTCCGCCAGCGTTTCGCCGATCTGGATGTCTTCCAGGCCAGCCAAAACAATGATCTCGCCCGCGGCTGCGTGTTCGACCTCTATCTTTTCAAGGCCGCTGTGTACGTACAGGTAATGCGCCTCTTCCGGCAGGATACGGTCATCCAGCGTTATGCGCACTAAAGCCTGTTCAACATCGATCGTGCCCGCGTGGATGCGCCCCACAGCTGTCACACCGCGGTAATCATCGTAACCCAGCGTGGTCACAACCATCTGGAAGGGACTATCCACATCAACCAATGGGCATGGTACATGGCACAGGATTGCTGCAAAAAGTGGCTTCAAGTCAGCACCAATTTGTGGTGTCAGCCCCGCCCTGCCTTCGGTTGCCTGGGTATAGATGATTGGAAAATCCGCCTGTGACTCACTCGCGCCGAGCTCAATGAAGAGGTCAAAGGTTTTATTGACCGCGCCTTCAGGGTCCGCGCCACGGCGGTCGACCTTATTGATCACCACAACGGCCTGATGGCCCATCTCCAGCGCTTTCTTGAGCACAAAACGGGTCTGCGGCATTGGGCCTTCCGCTGCGTCTACCAGAAGAAGAACGCCATCCACCATATTCATCACCCGCTCCACTTCACCGCCAAAGTCCGCGTGGCCGGGTGTATCAACAATATTGATCTTCACCTGTTGATCCGTTTTCTCATCCCAGACGTTGATAGCGGTGTTCTTTGCGAGGATAGTGATCCCGCGTTCGCGTTCCAGATCGTTCGAATCCATCACGCGCTCTTCCACGTGCTGGTTCTCTCGAAAGATCTGCGCCTGTTTAAGCATGCCATCCACCAGGGTGGTCTTGCCATGGTCCACATGCGCGATAATCGCGATATTACGTAAATCCGTTCTTTTTTCTTTCATGTATTCCGTTCTCATATAAATACCCCGGCCGGTTCAGCCGAGGTATGGTTCAGCAAACTGTGCAATCTTATCAGATAACTAAATTTTTCAGGAAAGCCCTTCAAACACAGACGCTTTCGCGAAACCAACCCCAACCATACTGGGGCCGGTATGGGCGCCGAGCACATAGGAAATCTGTCCGGTTGGCAGCCATTCGCAATCAAATACGCTGTCGATCTTTTCCTTTAACGATTGTGCCCCTTCCGGATTACCAGTATGCACAACCTGCACCCGAATCTTTTCAGTAAGCGGGATATTCTTCTCAATCAATTTTACCAATCCATCCAGGGCTTTTTTAAAGGTACGAGCCTGGCCTTCCTGTGTGTAATTGCCCAGCTCCTTATGTACGCCAATCAGCGGTTTGATATTAAGTACGGATGCCAGCAGCCCTTTGATGTGGCTGATGCGCCCGCCATGGATCAGGTATTTGAGTTCTTTCAAGGTATATAAACTTGTGGTGGCGCCCGCAATTTCCTTTAATTTTGCCAGGATATTTTCCTTTGTCCAACCCAATTTAAGCCCTTTAACAGCCGCCCACACCTGCCAGCCTGCCGCTGCTGAGAGTGTCTTTGTGTCAACCACCGTGATATTCGCCTCCGGCACCATGGCTGCACCTGCTACGGCCGAATTATATGTTCCGCTCAGCCCCGCGCTCATATGGATAGAAAGGATTTCAGGATCCTCTTTGGCAAGTTCTCGGTAGATCTTCGCGAACTCACCCGCTGAAGGTTGTGAGGTAACGGGCAATGCGTCACTTTTCTCCAATTCTTTATAGAACTCGTCGGGGGTGATATCGATGCCGTCCCTATAAACTGTATCTCCCAGATTTACTTTTAAAGGAATGATGGGGATATTGATGTCGCTATCCTGCAGCAATTGGGTATCGGTCGCGCTGTCCGTAATTATTTTCATTTTAAT
>CAZDIS010000159.1:0-4923 GCA_964505585.1 uncultured Pelolinea sp.
TCACCAACACAGGATCTTCCGACGTGATTATTTTAGATTCTATCGCTTTTTGCGCCCCTGCGAAAGCTGTTGAAGCTGCTGGTTCTGCAAAAATACCTTCTTTTCCAAGCCGCGCGATGGCGGATAGAATCGCATCATCACTCACTGTGATATAAGCGCCGTTTGTCTGTGTCGCCGCCCGCAATGCACGCAGCCCATCCCGAGGTAGGTCGACAGAAATAGAATCTGCCAGCGTATTTGCCTGCACAGGTTCGATCTTCTCAGTCCCCGCCTCAAATGCGTTTGAAATGGCTGCCGATCCTTCCGATTGGACGCCGAAAATGCGGGGCCTTTCTTTAATCCACCCCAAAGCGAACAGATCTTTAAAACCTTTGTGCAGCCCAGAAATGATATTGCCATCGCCAACGGAAACAAATACACACAACGGTTTTTTTAATTTGTAATTTGCGATTACTTGTTCCCAGATCTCATAAGCAGCCGTTTTTTTACCTTCAGCTGTGAATGGATTGAAACCTGTATTACGACAGTACCAGCCAAATGCCTCAGCAGCTTCAATTGATAGGTCAAAAGCCTGGTCATAGTTGCCATCCACCAGATATACCTCCGCGCCGAAAACCAGCAGTTGGGCAATTTTTGCTGGTGGCGCAGTTTTTGGCGCAAAAATAACTGCATTATGGTCCGCTGCTGCCGCCATTCCTGCTAATGCCGCTCCAGCGTTGCCGGTTGATGCGGTAACAACTACATCAGCATGAATCTCCTTTGCCCGAGCAACCACTATCGCACTGGCTCGGTCTTTAAAAGAAGCGGTTGGATTTCTCCCATCATCCTTAATCCACAGGTTTCCTAAGCCCAAATCAACTTTGATTGCCTGAGGTGAAAAAAGTGGTGTCCAGCCTACAGCTCTCAATGGTGTCCCAATATACCCTGGGTCATCCACCGGCAGTAACGGAGTATAGCGCCAGATAGATGGCTCAGATGCTGTAAGAATATCTTTAGGGTCTATTTTTTTTGACAGGGAAGAATAATCATAAATTATGTCTAAATTTCCACCATCATCGGGGCAGGTATATGTCACATCATCAGGACCAAATTCTTTCTCGCATATGGAACATTGATAACCTAAGAATTTTGCCATTTTTCTCTCAATTCATTATTGATGGCAGAAGGGGAGTTCCCTTCTGCCTGTAATTTTTTCCGATCTAGTCAGGAAGAATCCAAGTTCCGGTTTCACCCTTTAGCGCGCGCCCAATATTTTCTGGGTTTGTAATTAACGCTTGTTTACCGCCATTTTCCAGGAACCAGATAATCGCTTTGATCTTCGGCTCCATTGAACCCTTTGCGAAATGAACACCTTCCTCTAAGTATGTCTTCGCTTCCGAAACTGTCATACGATCTAACTGCGTTTCATTCGATTTCCCAAAATTTAAAGCGACCTTTTCTACCGCCGTTGAGATAAGGAAAAGATCCGCCTCAAGCTCCTGTGCCAGCAGTGAAGAAGCAAAATCTTTATCGATCACTGCCGCCACACCCTTTAGGCCTTTCTCATCCATAATAACCGGGATTCCACCACCTCCGACTGTGATAACGATCTGTCCAGCGCCAACCAGTTGCTTGACAGATGGAAGTTCTATTACTTCTTCAGGAATTGGGGAAGCTACAACACGTCGGAAACCTCGTCCCGCATCTTCAACGATATCCCAACCCAAATTCTCTTTCCGTTGCTTGGCTTCCTCTTCTTCCATGAAGGTACCAATAGGCTTGGTTGGATGTTTGAAGGCCTGGTCTTCCGCATCTACGCGTACTTGTGTCACGATAGTTGCAACCGGTTTTTCAATTCCGCGAATGCGCAGAACATTTTGCAGGTTTTGTTGCAAAGCATAACCGATCGCGCCCTGGCTGTCTGAGCCGCAAACATCAAGAGGCACTTCGTGCATTCCTTCTACCTTATGGGCGATTTCTGATCTGCGCAGAATAAACCCCACCTGCGGCCCATTCCCATGTCCTATAGCCACGGTCCAGCCCGCCTCGATCATATCCGCGATATGCACCGTTGTTTCTTTTGCGGCTTCATATTGGCTTTCTACCGTTACATTATTTTTATCTTTGATCAATGAATTGCCGCCAATAGCGACAACTGCAATTTTCTTTTCCATATTTTTCCTTTATCCCATTGTTAGCGCCATAACAGCTTTTTGCGCGTGCAATCGGTTTTCAGCCTGATCGAATACAACAGAATGTGGCCCATCAATAACCGCGTCCGTTACTTCAATGTTGCGGTCTGCGGGCAGCGGATGCATATAAATTGCATCATCCTTTGCCAGGCTCATCAGCTTCTCATTGGTGATCCAACTCTCATATTTTTTAGTAATCTTGGCGCCTTCTTCAGGATCAGTGGTCGTAACCAGTGGCCCCCATGATTTTGCGTACACGATATCAGCATCTTTGACAGCTTTATCCATATCATGAACCACCTCAAACCCAACACCTGCTTTCTTGGATTGGGCTTTTGCCTGATCCATAATCTCAGGCATCAATTGGAACTCCGGGGGATGCGCAAGAACAACATCAACACCGAAGCGTGGCATTTGCAGGACCAGGGACTGCGGCACTGAAATTGGTTTGGAATAAGATGACGCGTAGGCCCAGGAAACAACCATCTTTTTTCTCCTAAGATCACGGCCTTTCTTCTCCCATATCGTCATCAGGTCTGCCAGACACTGGTGTGGGTGATAGATCTCACACTGCATATTAAGAACCGGTACACGAGATGCTTCTGCTGCCAAACGCAGATATTCATTCCCAATACCCCAATCACAATGCCTGATAGCGATACCATCAAAATAGCGACCGAAAATTTCTCCAATTTCTTTAGTTGTGTCGCCATGGGATATCTGTGTCGTTTTGCTTTCTATGAAAGCTGCGTGGCCGCCAAGTTGTGCCATGCCTGCTTCAAAGGAACCGCGTGTACGGGTAGAGCTGAAAAAAAATAACATCGCTAATACTTTATCGCGCAGATACGCATGTGGTTCGTTTAAAGCGCGTTTACGCTTTAAG
Organism: uncultured Pelolinea sp.; assembly: GCA_964505585.1. Lineage (GTDB taxonomy): Bacteria > Chloroflexota > Anaerolineae > Anaerolineales > Anaerolineaceae > Pelolinea. Next base: position 3,055 of record CAZDIS010000159.1, read on the forward strand.
TCGAACGCCACATCCATAATGGTTTCAACTTCTTCTTTTGAAAAATCGAGATCTCCGATCAGGTCTCGGCCATGTAAAAATGTTTGCATAGTAACCTCCAATAATCGGGATGAAATCTAATTCATCCCGATTTTCTAAATATTTTTATTCCATCGCTCCCAGAGTCAGGGCAAGCAGTGCCATGCGCATAACTACGCCGTTGAATGCTTCTTCCCAATAACGGGCATGACGCGTACTGTCTACATCAGGGGGTAGCTCATCCATGCGTGGGAGTGAATGCAGGATGATCGAATCGCTCTTGGCTTTTTCAGCCAGCAGCTTACGGGTGATCTTGTAATTTTCCGGCGTCATGCCTTTATCATCACTCGCCTCCTGGCGGGCTTTTGTGTAGTCAGGCTGCACAACCGGCTCCATGTAGATCACGTCAGCCTGGTCAATCACATCAGCCACATGTTCAGCTTCTTCGTATTGTAGATTCTTCGCGTCTAACTCTTTTTTGAAGTCATCCGTCAGTGACATCTCTGGTGGGGAAACATAGAACACCTTGGAATCAAATTGTGTCAATGCGTACGAAAGTGAGTGCATGGTACGCATGCGCATATCTCCGATGCACAGGAAATTCAGCCCATCAATGGTATCCATTTCCACAAGGATTGTATACAGGTCAGTTAAAACCTGGGTCGGATGTTCACCCCAACCATCTCCAGCGTTGATAACAGGAACACTTGCCCATTTAGCAGCTTCCGCTGGGGCGCCCTGCTGAAAATGGCGCATAACAATCACATCTCCATAATACTCAAGCATTTTCACAGTATCTTTAATAGATTCCTGGTACCAGTCTCCTGCGCGCGTCATTTTTGCGTCAGAAAAACCCGTCACATGGCCGCCTAATCTATGCATGGCTGCTTCATGCGCCAGACGTGTTCTAGTGGAAGGCTGATAAAAAGCTGTTACCAATGTCTTCGCTGCAAGCAGGTCAGTGTTTTGCCGATTTCTTGCGATCGGCTCTAATTCAGCCGCCGCCTCAAAGATCCGGAAGAATTCCGGTCGTTCAAAATCTTTCAATGACAAAATATCCTTACCTATAAAACTACGCATTTCTTACCTCCAATATCTAATTAATTGTTTTTATATGATGCCAATTTTTCTGTTTACATAAAACCGGAAATAACCGGGTAGGAAATAGGATTGGGAATGGTCGATAACATCTCCTTTCTGGGAAAATAGATCAGCTTCAAACATCAATAATACATCCCCGCGTTGAATATTAAGCGCACGGGCAACTTTACGATCAGCTGCAACAGCTTTTATTTCTGTATGCGACATATCCAATTTCGGTTCATTCCTTTTTATAAGCAGATCAAGAACAGACCCGGTGAAATCCTCATGCAGCGCTTGGGATGATAATATGTACGCTGGAAGCGTATCACGCAAAAAGGCGATTGGTCGCTCCTTTGAATAGATCACCCGGGTCACACTGACAAATGGGCTTCCCACTTTAGTGGAGAAAGCTTCAGCCAACTCATCCGACGCCATTATCTCTTCGACATGTAACCCACCCATCGACACTTGCAATCCGCTATGTTCCGCGATAGTCTCAAGTGATTCAAGCTCTTCCAAACCCGTTTCAAAAACCCCATTCTTTTCAACAACAAATGTACCCGCACCCTGTTTCCGAATTATTAAACCCTGTGCTTCAAAAGACCGCATTGCCTCACGTAATGTGGCCCGCGAAACACCCATATCCTGCGCGAGTTTAGGTTCCGGTGGCAGTTTCTCGCCCGCCTGTGCCTCAGCGATTCGGTCTCCTAATTCACGCTGCAAAAGATAAAATGGGCTTTCATTTGTTGTCGATGGTGATATCAATTA
>CAZDIS010000160.1:0-4922 GCA_964505585.1 uncultured Pelolinea sp.
ACGGCCCAATTCTGGTCTCAAAGTGCAAATGTGCATTTGAGGAATCGCCGGTGTATCCAACCTGCCCGAGCCGCTGACCGCAAACTACTTTTTCTCCCACCTGCACTTCCGGCGGGCTTAAAAGATGAGCATAATATACGTAAAGAGAGCGCTGTTCCTTACTGAGGTCGAATGGAAATTCAACTGGTTCCCAGGTAAATTTTGGGTCTGGCAGGACGGTTGGTGAAAGGGATGGCAGAGTCAATTTCTCCACTAACGCAGGATCGAGAGAATCCAGCCTGGTTTCAACGATCAGTGCGTAGCCATAAGGATATTTGTCATTAATGACGGTGGCAACTTCTCCATCGAGAACGGATAAGATTCCCGCGCCTTCCAAGCTCAATAAGTTGTTTCGACGATAATGGGCAAAATCGACACCATGGTGCCCATCATCCTGGCCTGTCCGTGGTTGTTTGAACGGCTGCGTGATGATCTCCTGCAGTGATTGCAAGCTTTCTGTTTCCAGCGGGGAGCATATTTCCCGCTGTAATGCCGGAGTAGGTGTTAATGGGATGGGGGTAGGGGATGGGGCGACGGTCCATGTAGGGCGGGCGTTCGTTGTGATGGGGGCTTGCGGCTGCGCTGTATCTTCGATGGCGCCCGGGGGGCTGCAAGCGTTTATCAAAAATAGCAGTATCGTGAGCAGGAAAGATGAAAAATAATGTTTCATTTGATCTTTCTGCACTCCAGATAATATCTTTTCTGGTGGGCTTCTCCCATGGAGAAGGTTTTTCTCGGCAATGGTCCATCATGGATCACCGAACGGAACAGCGCGCTCTTGGGCATGGCAGGCAGGTAAACACCCGCATTTCTGTTTTTTTCTGCGAGAGAATGGATCGTCTCTACACCATGAATATAATCGATGCCTTCAATGGCTTTCCGCTTCAAGAGCCAGTCGAGCCATGGCTGAACGCTGCCGACGGTCAGCGTGTGCGGTCTTTCAGTGATGCGGATCGTAAAAAAATGATCATTTTCAATTAATCCAAAGATCTGTTCATTGTGCGCTTGCGCATCAACCACTTCTGTAAGCGATTTGAAATCTTTGTTTTGGTTGATTTCAATTTTCCCTTGAAAAAACGCATATATAGTTGATTTCAGGTCGGTTTGTACCCCTAATAGCAATCGGTGTATCGCCTCAAATTCCAGGCTTTCATCATGCAGATTTACCAATTCAACCAGGGCAAAGCGGGATGGATGGTCTGAAGGCAGATTGTGTTTATCTTTTTCCCAGATGGATTTCGCGGTAGCTAAAGAATGGTTTCCATCACCCATCGCGAACAACAAAGGTGGCGCATCCTGTTCGACAGCATATTTTTGCGACTGGACCCGCGGGGATCTTAATCGCTCCAGTGATTCAATGATATGTTTATCCAGATCAGGATCGATCAAATACCCTGAAATGTGACCGCCGCCCTGCATCAATTCAAAATCATAAAGCTGATCGCGTGCGTTGACCTGATTTCTCAAAGGTTGAATGACTGTTTGTTCAGGGTCATCGATCAAAACCAGGATATGTGGAATTTCTATGGCGGCTTTTTCGCGGATCGCGATCCTGGGTGGTAATCGGTCAACGATGGTGCCTTCTGTGGCGCGGATCAGTGATTTTGCATTGGGCCTGAAATCGTACGCCTCTAAATCCAGCGCAACCATCAAGCCAAGGCGCGTAGTATCCGCGAATTGACGCGCCACGAGGATGAAACCATCTTTTTTCTGAAAAATACCATCCGTTAGATATTTCTGCATGAAAGGAAAAACATGCGAGGCGTGCTGTTTTTCTTTTTCTGTCCCCAGATATGCTTCCGGGAGTATCAAGTAGTAGGTGGATGGCGCTTCCCCGACCAAATCCTCCACCCTTTTCCAGTAATCCTTCTGGGAAGTATACTGGTCGCAAGCGACAACCGCCCATTTGCTAAGGTCAATGGATGGGTTAGGGAGCAGGATCTGTGGTTTACGAATACCTAAGGAAGGCGATGTTTTCATATCTCTCATATTTTAGAATTGATTTATTCTATCAAAACAACCCATAACGCAAAAGGGAGTTGTAGCATTACCAGGGTCCGGCTTTGCTATTCATCTTGACGGTGGCATGTATATACAATAAAATTCAGTGTTGGTTTAGCGTATTGCAATTTTCTTTATATGGTTAGTATAATTACGCCAACCGAAGCAATTTAAATGATTGACAGAAATAGCGTATCCTTTCACGCCCCTTTTTTTCTGAGATCAAAAAATTGAAAAATAATTGAATAAATTACAGGAGTAGTGTTCATGGTACGTATTCGTTTAAGAAGAACTGGTTTTAGAAATCAGCCCAGCTATCGTATTGTTGCAGCAGAAAAGGAGAGCCCGCGTGATGGCAAGTTCCTGGAAATTTTAGGGACATATAATCCACGCACAGATCCATTTACTATTAATGTGAAAGAAGACAGGGTTTTCCATTGGATGAGTAATGGCGCGCAACCGAGCGAATCAGTCACACAAATTTTCAATGCTGTCGGCCTTTTGGACCGATACAAGAAATTTAAAGAGGGCGAAAAGATAGAAGATCTGCTGGCAGAAGCGGAAGCGTATTACGCTTCACGCGAAGTGAACGAAAAAACACGACAAGACGCGCCAAAAGAAAAATAACCGCCGAATAACAAGGAGTCCCCATGAAAGAACTAATTGAAATGATCGCGAAGCAACTGGTGGATGACCCTTCACAGGTGACTGTGACCGAATCTGAAGAAGGCGGGCGTGTCCGTATTGAATTAAAAGTAGGTAAAGAAGATATGGGACGAGTTATCGGCAAGGGCGGACGCATTGCCAACTCGATGCGTGTTTTACTGCGGGTTGCGGCGGCACGAGAAGGAAAACGGGCGACACTGGATATTGTTGAACCATAACGGAAAATGATACAAGAGAAACCCAATAGCGGAAATAAATCAGGCTTGCTCAAAAATAGTAAGCCTGTTTTTTTAGCCTTCGCAAAAATTCGTAAGCCGCACGCCCTCAAAGGGGAAGTCTCAGTAGAAATGCTGGCTGATTTTCCGGAACATTACCAGCGGGGGGCGGAGATCTTTATCGGCGATGACCGAGTTCCACACACCATCCATTCCATTCGAAAAACAGGGAAAACCTACCTGGTCGCGTTCGAAAATCTAAATACAAGGGATGCGGTTGAACACCTTCGGAATTCGATCATATATGTCAGGACAAAAACTGTACCGGCACTGGGAGTAAATGAATTTTACCACCATGAACTTATCGGAATGAAAGTCGTGGACATTTCCGAGAGAGCATTAGGCATTGTCACCGAGATAATCACGACCGGCGCGAATGATGTTTACGTTATCGACCAAGGGATTCCGGATTCCGTGGATATTCTTATTCCGGCGATTGATTCTGTTATCAAGAAAATAGAAATTGAAAAAGGAACGATCGTTGTAGAATTACCTGAATGGTTGTGATGGATCAACATAGTTATTGGATCGGTTTTGACAACGTACGTGGGATCGGTTCGGTCCGCACCAATAAACTGCTTGAATATTTTGGTGATTTGGAAAATGCCTGGAATGCAAACGAGGAACAACTCAGGCAGGCGGGCATGCCAGATAAGGTGGTTGCGGAGATTCTTCAGATCAGAAAATCCATTGATCTGAGTGCGGAATTGGAAAAAATTTACGCGCTGGGTATTTCTATTCTGACAATTAAAGATAAAACCTACCCAACCATTTTGTCAACGATCCCCAATCGCCCGCCTGTTTTATATGTCAAAGGAAAACTGCTCGAAGAGGACCAATTCGCGATCGCTGTGGTTGGCACACGCAGGAAAACATCCTATGGCAAACAGGTCGCGCTGGAATTATCCCGCTTCCTGGCGGCAAACGGCATTACCGTCGTCAGCGGTATGGCGCGCGGTATCGATACATTTGCCCACCAGGGGGCGCTGGACGCGGGTGGGCGGACTATTGCGGTTCTTGGGTGCGGACTGGATGTCATCTATCCCCCTGAGAACAATCAACTGGCCAGGTCCATAGAAGAAAATGGGGCACTGGTCAGCGAATATTATCCGGGAACACCGCCGGAATCGATCAATTTTCCACCGCGCAATCGGATCATTTCTGGTTTATCGCGGGCAGTTGTTGTTGTCGAAGCAGATGAACGGAGCGGCGCTCTGATCACCGCGAAATTCGCGCTTGAACAAACACGGGATGTGTTTGCGGTTCCGGGTTCGATCTATGCCCCGCGAAGCCGGGGAACAAACCGGCTGATCAGCGATGGCGCGCTGCCTTTATTGGATTTTAATGAACTCCTATTATTTCTAAATTTGGAGCAAACTGCAGAATTTCGTTACGTGCAGCGATCGCTGCCAACAAATGATGTTGAAATGATGCTTTTAGAAACCATTCGTGATGAACCGCTGCATATTGATGAAATAAAAAATCTAACCGGTTTGACAACAGACAAAGTATCCGCAAGCCTGACGATGATGGAACTAAAAGGATATATCCGTCAAATTGGAAACATGACGTACCAGGCAGTGTCGGACGAACTAGGATTTTATGAGGTATAGAAAATGAAAAACAATTTTTACGCTGTCATCATGGCAGGCGGTGGCGGGACGCGGTTATGGCCTTTATCAAGAAAAGGATCACCCAAACAACTGCTTCCACTCGTTGAAGGGAAATCCTTATTCCAAATTGCGCTAGAGCGGTTAGAGGGGATGATTGACCAGGACCACATATTTGTTGTCACTATCGAATCGCAGGTGGACCTGCTGCATGCCCAGGCGCCAGATATTCCCATCGAGAATTACCTGATCGAACCAATGCCAAAGGGCACCGCTGCCGTGGTTGGATTCGCGGCAGCGTATCTAAAAAAAATAGACCCAGGCGCGATAA
>CAZDIS010000161.1:0-4917 GCA_964505585.1 uncultured Pelolinea sp.
CAGCAAGAAGGCAGAGCGCTTTCTCCGCAGGCGGAGGCCGCGCGCAGCGAGTTGATAAATATCGTCAATAACTTCTTCTATGAAAAAATGGTCGCCGTTCCGAAGATCAAAGGCTATATGGATAAAATTTCTGAATAAAAAACAGACTTATGGTCATAAAAGCGCTAATAATGCTGCCGGCGCTTTATGAATTATTTGTATTCCCGAATTTAAAATGTATCAACGATAAAATCCTCCAGATGGTCAAGATTGACATCGCTTTCTTTTATTGTCCTGCCTTTGACAGAGATGCCTGCCTTGTGTACTGTGTTCGGATCCCCGCTGATGAGCGGATGCCAATCCGGTAAGGGTTTGCCAAGCAAAACCAAACGGTATGCGCAGGTTTTTGGGAGCCAATCCAGTTTTTCGATTTTTGCGGGGGTTAACTTGATGCAGGTTGGCATAGCGCTGAATCGTTTTTCATATAATTGGCAGGTGATCCTTTCAGGATCCAGAAATCTGCAGGCGACATGCGTTAGTTCGATCTCGCCTGTGTCTTCATCTTCAATTTTATACATGCAGCAAATGCCGCAGCCATCGCAGAGCGCTTCCCACTCCTCGATACTCATCTCGGTCAGGGATTTCTTCTTCCAGAACGCTTTTTCTATGGTCATCGCGACGCGTGGCTGCTCTGGTCCGCCGCATCGATCAGCATGGCTGCTAATTTCCGGGCCTCTTCCGCGTTGATGAATAAATTCGTTTCGCCCGCGTATAAGACTTTTTCATCCTCTGGCCCATACTCACGCAAACATACGCAGATGTTATCTTCGTATTCTTTGTCCGTTTTATCGTAAAAAATCTCGATTTTTAGGCTGCCGTTTAGCAATTCGATTGCCATTTCTTCCTCCGAATGGATAAGGTATTGCTGTATTAATGATAATTGATTTTTCCCGACTTTTGACGGCGGGATAATCTTTTTTTCATAAACAGTGTGCGTATTGCGGCGAAAAGAAAGTAGCAGCCCAATCCCGCATAGACCACGAACATGATGGTAGAGATCAGGTCCTGAATCCCTTGCGGTATCAGGTTTATTAAGATGCTGCCTGTCAGCAGGGCAGCACAAAAAGCAAACCAATGTTTCATCCCAAATATCGCAGCGGGTTCTGCTTCTTGCAAGTGTTCATCAAGTTCTTGTTGCTTATCCCTGTGGATGGATAGAAAGATAAAGATAATAATGGCTGCGTACAGCACGATAATGGCTGTGTGCCCAACCAGACCGGGCTTCACCTGTCGATTGATGGTGAGCCCGAAGATCAGGTAGACCGATAGTAATATGGCCGATAGGAAAACCAGTTCCCATTTCCGCGGGAGCAGACTGGCAAGGTCGTATCGTTTTTTCCTGGTGAAAAATCGCCAGGCAAGGATAGCCAGGGACACAACACTGCAGTTGACCAGGGTGAACTTGATTGCCGCATCGATGCTGGGGGTGGGTGTTGCAAACAGGATGCTGGAAATTAACCCGAAAATGAAAACGGCGCCGGTATTGTGAACGCGTGTTTGCAACTTATCGGGGAGAAGCGCATGCAGGCGGTGGGAATCTGTCAGCAGGTATTCGGCAATAAAAAGCGGGATGATAAATGAAAACACAGCATGCCAGAAGAATACCAATAACACTGTTTCAACCACCGCTATATTTGCAATACGGAAGACATTTGGGTTCCAGAATGGCTCCCACAATACTTTTGTGATGTACGCTTCATACATGCCGAACAGCAGACTGACCAGATAAAGACTGCGGAGCGAGAAAGGGCGGCTGGGCTGGACGATCAACGACGAAAGGATGAGGGTATGGAGACAATAGATCGGAAAAATGCCGATGTATCCGAAGGCAGTGAGAAGGAAATCAGGCGCGCTTCCCGATAGATACTCAGCGAAAAAGGTGGATAATAGACCTAGCAGGAGCCAGAAAATAATGCGGGTGGTCAATCTTGGTTTATCCATAGCACATCCTTATAAAATATGTTATTAATACTGTATCACTACAGGAAAAAACTATGAAAATATTTCAAAAAAACACGAAAATACTCATTTTTACAGCTCTGGTGCTCCTGGTTTCTATCTCCGCCTGTGCGGTGGGCAGCACGGCTCCCGAATCGCCGGCAGCAACGGAAGCTGTTTTAGAAAAGTTTCCGGACCCGACTGGAAAATTATTGTTTTCCGCTAAACCGGAAAGCGGTGACCCGTACGATGTGTTTCTGCTGCACCTAGAAAATGAAGAAATGGAACGTATCACACGCACGCAGGCATCAGATATCTCTCCGGCAATCACGCAGGATGGCACGCTGGTGTTGTACGCATCTGACCGCACTCGGAATTATGAGATCTATTCCGTTTCGTTGCCAGCGGGCAAACCAGTGCAGCTGACATCTATAGTCGCGGATGAGACAGAGCCGCGCATCAGTCCTGATGAGTCCAGTGTCATATTCCAAACCGATGCGTATGGGGATTACGATATTGTCCTGCTTGATCTTGTTTCTTCTGAAATGATACAACTGACAAAATCCGATTCACAGGAAACACAGGCCAGCTGGTCGCCTGATGGGGAGAAAATCGCTTTTCTTTCCGATCGAGACGGGGATTTTGAGATCTTCCTGATGAATGCGGATGGTACAGATATGGAGCAATTAACAAACAATGATACCTATGAGGCCTCTCCTGTCTGGTCACCGGATGGCAGCCAGATTGCGTTCCTCTCACGGCGGGGAAAGGGCCATTTCCAGATCTATTTGTATGACGTAACGTCAGGCAGCGAAACTCAGCTTACGGATCTGCCGGAAACAGTATATTCCCCCGCCTGGTCACCGGATGGATCGCATATCGCGTTTATCCGAGAGGGAGTCAACGGCATCCAGATTGACGTCATTGACGTTGAGACCGGGGAGGTTTACCTGCTCGCAAAGGAATTTAATAAATACGCAGGCCTGGCCTGGATCGAATAGTATGTAAAAGAAGCCGTTTGAAAAACACGGCTTCTTAATCCAGATTGGAGGGAGAAATTCGGGTTATCTGTGTTCACCCCTGCTGTTTACCGATCCTAACCCGGTAATGTTCTGGTAAATATTTGGGCTGCCAAAATACGACACGGAACCGACCCCGGTTATTTCCACATCAAGATCTTCTTCAGCCCAGACGACAGCGCTGCCTGCACCGGTCATCAGGACGTCTGTTTCCTCAGTTTCCAGATCACCGCCTTCATAACTTCCAACGCCGGTCAGGTTGATAAACTGTTTTTCGGCGCGGCCGGCTACGATGATCGCGCCCGCACTTGTCAAATTTACCTCCAGCCGCCCAGTGTTTAGATCGTCGATCTCAATGCTACCCGCGCCGGTCAGGTTGACATCCAGGGTCTCTGTATCAAGCGCGTATATCTTGATCGCCCCGGCTCCGGTCAGTGAGATATTTTCCAGATCCTTTACGTTTATATTGAAAACAGCGCGCCGTACTGGTCCGCCAAAGAACCCGCGCCGCGTGCGAATGACAAGCGTGTCACCATTCACTTCCGTGATCAGGTACCGTAGATAATCGCGCGGAGCGTCAACAGTTAGTGCTTCACTATCACTCTGATCAATGATGAATTCACCAAACGTATCGATGCGGATATTATCGAAACCTGATACATCAAAATCCTGTGTATCATAGGGTCCGCTCGCGCAGCCTGACAAGAACATGCCGGAAATTATTACGATTGCTATGAGACTTGTGTACTTTTTCAATGCCATTTTTCACCTTCCATAACTTGTTTCTATTTCGCTTACAACATATATACGGGCAAAGATAAAAAAAGGATGCGCGAATAATACTCTCCGGGGAAAGGCTATTCCTCCTGGTCCTCCTGCCCGGCTTTTTTAATTGCTGTGATAACTTTATGTTGATCTACCGCCACATAGAAATAAAGAGCGAGCGCGGACAGGAATAACATGTAACGCAGAATAAGAAGGATGGTACTGGTTGAGGACGATAAGATCTGGCCTATGACCAGGCATACAAGGCCAATGACTAAAAGAGCGGTTTTTTTATTATCAGGCAGGCTTTCTTTGATGCGTTTGAACATAGTTAATGGCTCCTTTGAATTGCTAAAATTTCCTGCCGCAAAAAGCACAGGCCGCGCTGTTTGCTGTATTTTCGGCACCACATGCAGGACAATGTTTGGCTGCTTGCGGCACAATAGGGGCGCGGGCTTCTCCCTGAAGATCGCCGCGTGCCCAGCGGGTGTTGCCAGCAGGGGTTTGATTTTTTTCGGAGATGATTTTCTCCGCTTGTTCGTTGATCCCCTTCGTGCCGCGCCGCAGCGCAATGATGATCACCAACGCAGTTAATATGGTGACACCCATGCATATTAGGGGAATGATGGCCAGGGCGAGGATATTATTCATTTTTATCTCCGTTTTTCTCTGAATGGATTGTGCGAGTATGATCTATTGTATAGCAACCTGGGAAATTCAATTAAGTAATTTCCCGTTATAATAGGACTAAAGTTCTATTACCGTGAAAGGCGGAGTAGATGGATCTATTTGACCATGCGATGAACGAGAGAATGAAAAAGGAAGCCCCGCTGGCTGCGCGCATGCGGCCAAGAACATTGGATGAATTTATTGGCCAGGGAGAGATCATCGGGGAAGGCCGTTTGCTGCGGCGCGCGATCAAAGCCGATCGCTTATTTTCATCCATTCTATTATGCGGCCCGCCCGGTTCAGGTAAAACAACGCTGGCGCGCTTGATTGCGAATTACAGTAAATCGGATTTTGTAACCATATCCGCCGTCATGGCGGGAAAAGCTGAATTACGAAAAGTAATCGCTGCCGCGACGGAAAAAAGACGCCTGTATAATTCACGCACCATCCTCTTTGTGGATGAAGTCCACCGCTGGAATCGTGCCCA
>CAZDIS010000162.1:0-1222 GCA_964505585.1 uncultured Pelolinea sp.
ATGAAAAAAGCGCTGACAATAACTGTTGAGGCGTTTGTTTGCTGGCTGAATTTGGTCGTGATCAGGCCGCTTACATCCGCCATCCCCACGGCAAGAATTGCCATTGTGTTTAGCAGGCCGAAGATGACCAAACCCTTGCGGCCAAAAAAAAGCGTGCTTAAGATCAAGAGGAAATAATACCCGCCGATGGCCTCATCATGAACCCCGCCGATGGAAATAAAATAAGTGATCGCGAAAAAACCCGCGACAGAAATAATGATCCGGGCGGGTTGTAGGTAATTTCTGATAGCAAAAATCAGGGTGATGAAAAGCAATACGGTGACACTCAATATAACGAACTGGATAGTACTGAATGGGCCCTCATTAAAGATTACATAAACAAGCCCCGCAATAATGACCATAGCGGTGACAACGATGATCAACCTCCGATCATCACGGTTTTCGATAGGGGGTGCCTTAACTTTTTTTTTGAAAAATTGTGCGGCCATTCCTTTGTCCGAATCGATTGTTCTCTCTCAATGTCAACAGCAGGATTTCTTGTGTCCGGTTCAATGAACTGTCAAAATTATTATAAGTGATAATAATCTGGAATTGCTTGGACATAATCTACACCATAGTCGCTAATAAACCTGGTCTGTGGAAAGGGTTGACTTTACCTGCGCCAAATGCACGTGTGGGTTGCTGGCAACTAACCCATAATCAGCGATCAAAACATGAATATTATGTTTTATGATGCTGCAGCCATTTTCCTATTGCGGGAAGCACAGCGACGTGTGCCCACAGTCTCCCTGCTAGCTGCAGATAACACTGTGGGTAGGCAGCTGGTAGTTTTAATCTCTCGCCCCGCAGCCCCACGCCTCGCTCTTATTCGTGTCGCGCTTTCCAATCCAATACTTTTCCGCGGGGGATGGGCGGCTTCCCCCAGCTTTTCCTATCAACAACCGCTCATTATCCTCCCCTGATAAGATAATAATGAGGGGTATCCGGCTCCAAAGCGATCTCAAGCGCCAATCGCCTTAACCCGCGCGCCTGAAGATCATGCAGTGCCTATTGGGGTCCTTTTCGGCATGATAAAATTTTTTAAGCGTTGCATTTTTTCTCAAGGAGGATCGCCATGCACCATCGACAAAAACTAACAACAATCCCCAGTATTGCAATACTGACCTTCTTTATCTCCAGCTGTCTCACCATCGCCCCCGCGGCAAACGATACGCAGCAGCTC
>CAZDIS010000162.1:1232-4911 GCA_964505585.1 uncultured Pelolinea sp.
CAGCTCACCCAGAACGCTATCGACCACCAGCTGACCCAGATCGCGCCCGTCGTCGAGGAACAAGACCCATCTCCTCCTCCCGGGGCGCAAACCTACACCCTTGGTGCGGAATTGCCCAACCAGGAAGGTGGCTTCTCATTCCGCGGCATCACGGGTTTTGATGTGGAGATCATGGAAGGCGGTTTCACTGTCATGTACCCGCCGGGCGCGAGTATGTCCTTTGGCCCGCTGCTGTCCCTTGACTCTGAGCCGGGTGGAAACCAATCCGGTGTTGAACAGGCCTTTGAGAATGTCAAATCAAACCTATCGGAATCCTCCCCCCTTGATTTTTCCCCTTCCGCGGAAATCAGCATAGATGGTTGGAATGGATTGTCTGCGGATTTCACTGGTGTCATTGAAGGCCAGAATGTGGCCGGCCGTGCCTTATTTGTCAATGCGGGATCATCCCTGGATTTCCTGGCCGTGGCTGTCGCGCCCGCGCAGGATTGGGCGTCGCTCTCCCCGCTCTTCCAGGATGTCATTTCCTCCGTCACTTTCACCAGCATTTCCAGTGTTGAACCCCTTTGCGGCGATGGGTCCTGCGGTGATTTCGAGCACTCAGGCAACTGTCCCCAGGACTGCGGCCAACCCGAACCAGAACCCCTTTGCGGTGATGGGTACTGCGGCGACTTCGAACACTCCGGCAATTGTCCCCAGGATTGTGGCCAACCCGAACCGGAACCCCTTTGCGGCGATGGGTACTGCGGCGATTTCGAACACTCCGGCAATTGTCCCCAGGACTGCGGCCAACCCGAACCGGAACCCCTTTGCGGTGATGGGTACTGCGGCGACTTCGAGCACCCCGGCAACTGCCCCCAGGACTGCGGAAACCCTTAGATCATTCCTTTTTAAAAAAATAAGCGGTATGCCGTATCCAGCTGGCTGCGTGCGGTCAGGGTCAGCTTTGCAGAAAATGGCCGAGAGACCAGGCTGCTGTCACGGGCCTGGCCCGGCTTCTCCTTGGCCAAAACAAAATATAAAGTTTCGCGTGGAAAAGTGCGCATCCATGTGTGATCATAAACGCAATGGCCTTTTTCTATGTTACAAATAAAAAATGCAACCTATCCATCCGTATTGGGTTATCTAAAATATGCCCGGAAAACACGCCTATCCACGCAGGGTCCTCATTCGTTCCATCATCCGCGGCATCGGCCGCGCGCTATTCCCGCTCCTCACCCGCGCTCAGATCACAGGCATGGAAAATCTACCCGCGTCCGGCCCCTTCATCCTTGTGGGCAACCATACTGCGTCGATGGAAGTCGTCATGATGGCAATCTATTCCCGCCGCCAGTTGGAATTTTTAGGGGCGATCGACTTGCCAAATACGCCCGCCATCGAGACCATCATTCACCTCTATGGCATCATCCCCGTCTACCGCGGAGCGGTCAACCGTGGGGCCATGAAATACGCGATCGATATCCTCGACCAGGGTGGCATGATCGGCATCTTCCCTGAGGGCGGCATCTGGGAGCCGGTCATCAACCAGGCCAAAACCGGCGTTGCCTGGCTCAGTTATTTTTCTCAGGCGCCGGTCCTGCCCATCGGTTTTGGCGATACCCGCGGTAAACTTGGCGAGATCTTACACTTTCAGCGCCCCAAACTGACCATGAACATTGGGAAGCCGCTTCCGCCGGTTCAGATTTCTCCTGCCAGCGACCGCAAATTGGCTATCCAGCACCACGCCGATCACATCATGGATGCCGTCTGGAAACTGGTGCCGGAAGAGGTCACCGCTAAGAAAGCCATCGTTGAAAACGAATCCTTCGAACTGCAAATATCAGTTATCGATCACAATGCGCGCCCGGTCAGGATTCCGCCGCGTCTTGAGATCACCCACGGCCAATGGCTCAGCCGCATCATTCACCGCATCAACCTCATTAATCTCATGCGTGATACCCTGCATCTCCCCGTCCAGGCCTTAAAGGATCTGCCCGATAGCCCGCCCCTGCCAGAGGTCATCATGGCCTGCCAGGCGGTCATTGACTATACGAAAAACGAATACCCCTATTTCTTTACCTACCGCTATGGCCCAAGTGACGGCGTCAGCATATTAGAGAGTTTCAGGCAAATGCGCGATCTGGCGCAATGGGCATTGGACCGTGGCTATTCCCTCAAGGCGATCCCGCTTCACCATTTCACCGATCCAAAAACCGGCCTGCGCGTTACGCGCGCCCGCCCCGTTGAGCATGCGATTCGATAATTAAGGAGACCTACCCATGAAAAAAAATCTGCGCTGGATAGACTATTTCTTCATCAACGCCAATTGGTTCGCCCTCACCGTGCGTTCCCAGGCGCTCACGCCGCTCATCGTCCCGCTCCTTGTCCAGCAGTTCGTCGGTGAAAGCGCGAAAGGCGCCTATTACGGCCGGCTGCGCCTGTGGACTCTCATGGCTGCCCTCCTCTCGCAGGCAATTTTCGGCTTGCTCTCCGACCATAGCACCTCCCGCTTTGGGCGCCGCCGTCCATTCCTTGTGGGTGGTGTCGTTTTTGAAGTGGTCATCATCGCACTCATCGGTTTCAACACCGGCATGAGCGGCATGGCAGGTTACTGGGTCCTTTTCGCGCTCATCATCCTCTCCATGATCGGCTCGAATGCCTCCCAGGCCGCCACCCAGGCTTTCATCCCGGATCTCGTCCCCGCCGTGAAAAAGGGCTTTGCCTCCGGTATCAAAGCGCTGCTCGAATTGCCAATTGCCTTGATGTTCGTCTCGTTTGTCATCAGTCCGATGGTCGAGCGTGGAAGTATTTCAGCTGCGCTCTACGTGTTGATCGCCGTCCTCGTTTTTGGCATGTTTGCTTCTTTATTCGTCCGCGAAAAAAAGCTGGAAAAAGCGCCGCCGCTGGATAAAACACCTTTCATCCGCCTGCTGGTCATGACCGCCGTCTTCACCCTCTTCATCCTTGGCACCGGCTTCCTCGTCAATCAGGTCATCCGTTGGTCTTCCGGACTCGATCGGCCGCTTGCTGTCATCCTCGTTGGTGCGGCTGGACTTGCGGCCATGGTTTTTTCGATCGTCACTGGTATCTGGGCTGCAACCTACGCCTCCCTCGGGGAGCATATCAGGCAGCATCGTTCCTTCGTGTGGTGGACCATCAACCGCCTCGCCTTCATGGTCGGCGCCACCAATCTGGCCAGCTTTATGGTCTATTTCCTGCAGGAGAAATATGGCTTTATCCGTACGGAAGCGGCCATCCCCGCGTCCTTCGCGATCACCCTCGTCGGTGTCGCCATCCTTGTCGCCGCCATCCCGGGTGGTGCTGCCGCCGATCGCTTTGGCAAGAAAAAAGTGATCATCACCGCTGGTTTACTGGGCGGCATCGGTACAGCCGCTGTCGTCTTCTCCCCAGCCGATGTGGCGCTCCTTCGGTCCTATCTCAACCTCAGCCAGGGTATCCCCGCCAATGTGCTCATCCAGGCCATGGGCGGCCTCTATCTGGGCGCGATCCTGATCGGTCTCGCCCTCGGTCTCTTTTACGCAGCCAACTGGGCGCTCGGTACGGCCCTCATCCCTGAAGACCGTGCCGGTGAGTTCTTCGGCCTCGCGAATCTGGCAGGAGCGGGTGCCGGCGCCATCGGCGCCTACATCGGTGGGCCCATCGCCGACCAGTTCAGCTATACGCTCATCATCGGTCTCTACGG
>CAZDIS010000163.1:0-4883 GCA_964505585.1 uncultured Pelolinea sp.
TTCAAATACTTCCTTTGCCATAATAACTCCTTACAATTTCTCTCTTATATTATAAATACTTCTTCATTATTTCGGCAGATACAGGCGCGTAATGGGAAAACTCCATTGTAAACACGCCGCGCCCTTGTGTTGCCGACCGTAACTCAGTCGCGTACCCAAACATTTCACCCAGCGGCATATTCGCTTCAATTGCGCGGGCATTTCCAGGTTTGGGTTCCATACCCCCGATTTCTCCACGCCGTGCGTTCAATTGGGCCAATACATCACCAAGATATTCATCCGGTAAAACCACCTCAACTTGCATGATCGGTTCAAGTAAAATGGGTTTTGCTCTTTCAATGCCTTCTCTGAAGGCGAAGATCGCGGCCATTTTGAATGCGATCTCACTGGAGTCAACTTCATGCGATGAACCATCGTAAAAAGTAATTTTGATATCCGTTACCGGATATCCCGCCATCACACCCGATTCAGCAGCTTCACGGACACCCTGCTCCACAGCACGATGAAATTCAGAAGGCACTGATCCGCGGACGATCTTATTTTCAAACTGAACCCCGCTCCCCCGTTCCAGTGGCTCAAGTGAAAATACGACATGGCCATATTGTCCGCGCCCGCCGGACTGTTTCACATACTTATGCTCTACTTTTTGAATTTCCTTTGAGATTGTCTCACGATAGGAAACTCTCGGTTTTCCAACATTGGCCTGCACGTTGAATTCGCGCATCATGCGGTCAACCAGAATTTCTAAGTGCAGTTCGCCCATTCCCGATATCAAGGTTTGCCCGGTATTCTCATCAGATCTAACCTGGAAGGTGGGATCCTCTTCGGCTAACTTCTGCAGGGCTTTACCCAATTTATCCTGGTCTGCAGTCGTTTTTGGCTCAATAGCAACAGAAATAACCGGGTCAGGGAATGAAATCCGCTCAAGCAAGATCTGGTTGTGTGATGAACAGATCGTATCTCCCGTTGAGGCATTTTTCATTCCCAACGTAGCGCCGATGTCTCCTGCCAGGATCTCTTCAACATCTTCCCGATGGTCAGCGTAAACACGGATCAACCTGCCAACCCGTTCTTTGTTGCCTGTTGACACATTGTACGCCATCATCCCCTGGGAAATTTTCCCAGAATAAATTCTAAAATAGGCCATCCGTCCCGCGTAGGGGTCGGAAACGATTTTAAAGATCAAAGCGGAAAGCGGTTCCTCTTCAGATGTTTTTCGGGTGATTTCTTTGTTAGTCTTCGGGTCAATCCCCTTGACAGGCGGGATATCCAGCGGTGAAGGAAGATAGTCAATTACGGCATCGAGCAGCGGTTGAACGCCCTTGTTTTTCAGGGAGGAACCACAGAAAACGGGATCAGCCTTATTTTCGATCACTGCCTTGCGTAAAGCAGATTTTAATTCTTCCACACTGATTTCCTGATTATCCAGGAATTTTACGATCAGGTTGTCATCAAATTCAGCGATGCGCTCGACCAATTCAGCCCGCTTTTCCTGCGCTTTTTTCTCCAGTGCGGCGGGGATCGGTTCAATAATTGGCTCTGAACCCATATCATCAGGCCAATAAATTGCTTTCATCTCGAGCAGATCAATAATGCCGGTGAACTCGTCTTCTTCTCCAATTGGCATCTGCATTTGAATTGCGTTAGCGCCCAATTTTTCAAGGATCGTTTTTATCGAATACGAATACGAAGCGCCGACTCTATCTAATTTATTGACAAAACAAATTCTTGGAACATGATACTTATTTGCCTGGCGCCATACAGTTTCGCTTTGTGGTTCAACGCCTTGCACCCCATCAAACACAACAATTCCCCCGTCAAGCACGCTCAGGGATCGTTGAACTTCAGCGGTGAAATCGATATGCCCGGGTGTATCAATTAAATTGATTTGATGGTTTTTCCAGGTAGTCGTGATTGCAGCCGAAACAATTGTTATCCCGCGCTCACGCTCCTGCTCCATCCAATCAGTGACCGTCGTCCCATCATCAACGGAACCGATGCGGTATGTTTTACCTGTATAAAACAAAATACGTTCAGTCGTCGTGGTCTTACCGGCATCTATGTGAGCGATAATTCCTATGTTACGAACTTTTTCAAGCGGATATTCTCGCGTCATTCCGGCACCTTCAAACTGTACGTATCTATTATTCGACTAAAATCGGAAATGCGAGAAAGCGCGGTTGGCTTCTGCCATGCGGTGAGATTCCTCACGCTTCTTAATGGCCGACCCCTGATTCTCAGCCGCTTCCATGATCTCTGCAGCTAATTTTTCTGCGTAGGATTTGCCGCCGCGATTGTCCGCAGATCCAAGGATCCACCGGATCGCAAGCGTCAAACGGCGACGCGCGTCAACTTCCATTGGGATCTGATAGGTCGCACCGCCAACTCGGCGGGGGCGAACTTCCATGATTGGTCCCACATTCTTAAAAGCAGTTTCGAGCACTTCAACGGGATCTTTTCCGGTTTTTTCTTTTACAATATCCAACATATTATAAACAATGCGTGATGCAGTGCTTTTCTTTCCTTTTTTGAGGATATGGTGAATCAAGACCTGAACATTGACATTGTTGTACTTGAGGTCAGGTTCTACTACTCTTTTTTCTGGCTTTGTCCTTCGCATCCAATACTCCGATTAACTATTATTATGACTTACTAACTGGTTTTCTTTGAACCATATTTTGAACGGCCCTGTTCACGATCCGCTACGCCTGTCGCGTCAAGTGTCCCGCGAACGATGTGATAACGCACACCAGGCAGGTCCTTCACACGGCCGCCGCGAACCATTACAACTGAGTGCTCTTGTAATTGGTGCCCTTCACCTGGAATATACGCCGTCACTTCCAGCTGGTTGGTCAGGCGAACACGGGCGATTTTCCGCAGCGCCGAGTTCGGCTTCTTCGGGGTCATCGTTCTTACAACGGTGCAAACACCGCGCTTTTGTGGTGCCCCATTTGACTGGCGAATTCGCCGTTGTTTATTTGTGTTATAGGTATAAAGCAATGCGGGCGCTTTGCTTTTTGTTTTTTTCCGTTTACGACCTTTTCGAATCAATTGGTTAATAGTTGGCACTTCTTAGCCTCCAAAATCTAAATTGCTCATATGTTTAGACACGAAGAATGAGTATATCATAAGCTCGTGTTTTCGCCAAAATTTACTTAAATAAGTTATCAATATTCTTTCCCAATCCAAGCAGGCCCGTGTCAAGCTTCACTGGTTTGATCCTGGCCTCATCCTTGCCAAAGCGGATCACGTCACCAGTTCGCATTTCGGCCTCAACAGCCAAACCAAGGCTCTGCAGCTCTTTCACAAGCACCCTGAATGACGCGGGCAGACTGGGCTCTTCGATCGGTTCACCTTTTACAATGGATTCGTAAGATGAAACACGCCCCTGCACATCGTCAGATTTTACAGTTAGCATCTCTTGCAGGGTATATGCGGCACCATATGCCTCCAGCGCCCAAACCTCCATTTCACCGAATCGCTGCCCGCCAAACTGCGCTTTACCGCCGAGGGGCTGCTGGGTGACAAGACTGTAAGGGCCTGTGGAGCGTGCATGTACTTTGTCCTCAACCAGGTGATGGAGTTTGAGAATGGTCATTAAGCCAACCGTTACAGGTTGATTGAATGGCATGCCTGTTTTTCCATCACGCAGGGTTTGCTTTCCAAGCGTTGGCATTGGTTTACCGGTCTTGATCATCAAGTTCTCAGCGCTTTGAAGGACGTTTTCATCCTTGATCACACTGGTGCTTTTTCCGTTTGCTTCCATCCACAGGCGCAGGCAAACGGCGATGGCATTATTATCTAACTCGCTGGTATCCCGTTCTATGTCTCGTACATTTTCAAAAGCCAGGATATCATCCGGGTCATAACCCTTTTCACGCAGCCATTCAACCAGCGTAGCGCGTCTGGCATAATCGCGATCAGATGAGAGTTTATAAACATCATAATCCTTTTCACCCAACCAGGCCTCAAGGTATAGAAGCTGAACCTCATCATCATCTACGATCATCTCAGGATCATATTCCTGATCCTTGATCCATTCCCATGCCGTTTCTTTGACTTCCTTTTGCGCTTCATCGATCAGCCAGGCTCTGGCTAACTCAGCTTCGATCTCTTTTTCCGAAGCGCCATCAAACACGGGTGTAATAGCACGGAATCCAAGCCGGGATGCAGCCCAACCCAGATGGGTTTCAAGTAATTGGCCAATGTTCATTCGCCCAGGAACGCCTAAAGGATTGAGAATAATATCTACCGTTGTCCCATCATCTAACATGGGCATGTCTTCAGCGGGCACCACCCGGGAGACAACACCCTTATTCCCATGCCGTCCCGCCATTTTGTCACCCGAGGTCAATTGTCGCAATTGCGCAACAGATACGCGTACCATCTTTTGAATACCGGCTGAAAGGTCATTGTTCTCTTCACGCGTTACAACTTGTACATCGACAACTTTTCCGCGTTCCCCATGCGGCATGCGTAATGACGTATCCTTTACATCTCGTGATTTCTCACCGAAAATCGCACGCAATAGTCGTTCTTCCGGGGTTAGTTCTTTTTCGCCTTTAGGCGTGATCTTTCCTACCAGCACATCATTCGGGCCAACTTCAGCACCAATGCGCACGATGCCTTCTTCGTCCAGGTCCTTGATTGCGTCTTCGCCGACGTTTGGAATATCGCGGGTGATCTCTTCCGCGCCAAGTTTGGTATCACGCGCTTCAACTTCGTGCTTTTCGACATGCACAGATGTGAACCGGTCTTGCTGCACAAGCCGCTCAGAGATCAAAATGGCATCTTCGAAGTTTCCGCCTTCCCATGAAATAAAAGCGATCAAAATATTCTGACCAAGAGCCAAATTTCCATTCACGGTTGAAGATGAGTCTGCG
>CAZDIS010000164.1:0-4851 GCA_964505585.1 uncultured Pelolinea sp.
GCACAAGATGACTTTTTCGTCAAGAATTTACACCACTATATGAGACTTTACCCAAATTCAATTTCCGCGGTTGTGATAAGATAGCTATCCATTTATCACAGGCAATTAAAATGCGGACCACCAAACAACGCCATCACGAATTCTATGTTCTCATTATCATATTAATTTCTCTTTTCCTTATGATCGTTGTTCTACACGGATTGATCGGTATTCCCCTTATGCCTGATTGGGTGCCAACTTTCACCACAATTTTCTTGGCTATATTTATTGAAGGCCTACCTTTTTTAATCCTTGGCACACTGTCTTCAGGAATTGTTGAGGTTTTTATTAGTAAAGATCGGATTCAAAAGTTTTTTAATCAACCCTCATTTATCGCCGCCTTGCTGGGCAGTGTGATGGGTTTAGCTTTTCCAGTATGTGAATGCGGTGTAGTTCCGCTGACCAGGAGGCTATATCGCAAGGGAATGAAAATTCCCACAGGGATATCATTTTTATTAGCTGCACCGGTGATCAATCCAATTGTCCTTCTCAGCACTGTGGCTGCGTTTGGCATCAGAAAGATGTTCTTCTATCGGATTGGTTTTACTCTCGTCATTGCAATTATTATGGGTGTATTATTCTCCACCGCAGAGAAGAAAGAAGTATTAATTTGGCCGGACGAATCGTCAACAGGATTTATTACACACACTGACGCACATCAACAATTGCATGACAGTGAGCATGCCCATTCCCGTCGGTTTTTCTCGAGAGTGCTTAAGGCGTTAGGGGTTGCGCTGGATGAGTTTTTTGAGATGGGATATCTACTTGTGATTGGCGCGATTGTCGCGGCACTCATGCAGACTTTGATTCCACAATCCGAGTTGATGCAGATTGGCGAGGGGCCGTTAGTGTCGGTTCTAGTAATGATTGCGTTATCAATTATCCTTTCGTTATGCTCTACAGTGGATTCTTTCGTTGCGCTTGGTTTTACCAATTTATTTAGTAATGGTTCGATCCTTGCCTTTCTGGTATTCGGTCCGATGATCGACCTTAAAAGTGTTCTATTGTTCTTGCGGGTATTTAAAACCCGCTCGGTGGTGTATTTGATCCTAATTCCATTAATGCTAGTGGTCTTGATGGGCGTTTCTTTTAACTTGTTTTTCCTCTGGTGACAGCTATGAGACAAAAAATAACTCGACTTTTGCAATTTTCAGTTTTGACTGGCCTAGCCGCTTATATTGGCGTGTTGTTGAAGAGCGGAAAACTATCTTATTACATCAATGCTAGGTTTACACCGCTTATCATTCTAGGTGAAATTTTCGTGATCCTCTTTATGTTGATCGGAGGTGTTGATTTTCTGATTGAAACCGGAGTTATAAGACAAAAAAAATCAACTGAAAAATTTGACCTTATCCAAATCGGGTCAGCGATCATCATTCTGCTGTTGGCGGTACTTGGCTTTTTCGTTTTATTAGAAATATTGGTTGTCGGAATTTTCTTCGTCATCATATTAGCTGGATTGGTGGTCGTCATGCGTGGAACGCAAGAAAAGGTGGATGAAACCGTTGGTCCTCCCAATCAACAGATGCTTAGTTCTGTTATCCTTTTAATACCTTTTGTTTTAGGGTTCTTTGTTTCTGCCAAGCCACTTGAGACATCATCGATTCAAACCAAGGGAATTACAACCTCAGCTGCACCGCTATCTTC
This sequence comes from uncultured Pelolinea sp., assembly GCA_964505585.1. GTDB lineage: Bacteria > Chloroflexota > Anaerolineae > Anaerolineales > Anaerolineaceae > Pelolinea. The sequence goes on from CAZDIS010000164.1 coordinate 1,687, forward strand.
TGGTAATTTGGTCGCAATCGAAAAAGAAGCAGAAAAAATGGATATATTAGATTGGTTACAAGCAGTAAGTTCTTTAGATGAACCAACACTTTTGAATGGGAAAGCCATTGATGTAAGTGGTTTTGTTTATCGGACCCCTGAATTGGATTCTGACCAATTCATGCTCAGCCGCTTTGTGATGACATGCTGCGCGGCAGATGCTTTTGCGATCGGAATAATTGTTGAATGGCCAAATGCGATGAATATAGATGATAATGCGTGGGTAGAAATAGAGGGCGAGATCGTTATTGATGATTCTGGTGACAGCTGGATAATTACTATTAATGCCAGCAGTGTTGAGCTTATCAGTCAGCCGCTGCAACCATATATCTTCCCATGAGTAAATTTGATCGAATAGCGGTCCTGACAGTCGTAATCTTTGGTTTTGTTTTGTTATCTATGTTTTTTGCTAATAAATTGATCCCTGTTTCGATTGCTTGTGAAAACCCAAATGGCTGTGCGAGTATTTCAGTTAATGGATCAGTGACCTTTCGATTTTCACGTGCGGTTGACCCGGACCTTGCGGAGGCATTATTCAGCATCGATGTCGGAACAAAAAGTGAACTGCGATGGGAAGATGGCAAAACTCTGCGCTGGATTACCTCTGAATCACTTACAAGTCCAGGTCGTATTGTGATGCGGTTCTCTCCTGGCGTGATGGGAAAACAAGGAGAAACGCTCCGGAGGATGCATTCTTGGGAAATAACAGTGCAAGAGCCGGAGATAGTTGGAATTGGCCCTACAGGCGAGGGCAGCGATGCATTGTTTTTAATATCGCGTGATCTGGCTGATGATGCGATTCAGCTTACCCCGTCGGGGGTTAATGTATTGCAATACGCACCATCCCCAGATGGTGCATCGATCGTGTTTACCGCAAACAACACCCAAGGCGGTGTTGACCTTTATCAGGTTGATCGTAATGGGGAAAATAGTATTGTTCTAGCAGAATGCGGAAAGGATAAATGTAATTATCCTTCCTGGTCTCCGGAATCCGACAAAATCGTCTTTACACGCGAATCTCTAAACCAGGAAGAGGAAAGTATTAAGCCGTTTATTTTGGATTTGGGGTTAGGCGAAAAAAATATTATCCAAATTGAGGTTGTCAATTCAATTAGCCAGCCACGTTTTTCTCCAGACGGTAATTGGCTGTCGATGATCGACATCTCAGGGGGCGGATTGATCCTGGTGAATTTGAACACGAATGAAATGATAAAACTGGATGACGCAGCAGAAAATAATGGCTGCTGGGCGCCCGATCTTTCCACTTATTATTTCATTAGCATGGAAAATGCGGATGGGGTATTCTGGAATAGAATCAATGCCGTAGATCTGACCGAACGAATTCAAAGAGTTATAAGGGGGGATGTGTTGGGTTTACTTGATTGGAGCACGGATCGGATTGTGTGTAATCCGATAAACAATTCCCTGGCCGTACGAATCCAGCCAAATATCAGAATACCCGGTTATGAATTAGCGGTGATCGATCTACTAAAAAACAGCGTGAATACAGTTTTTCGAGATTATTCACAGGTCATTCATTCATACGCGTGGTCTCCAGATGGAAAACGGTTATTATTCAGCACACAATATTTTGGAGACGATCCAAATAATGTAATAATCCAAATATGGGATTCTGAATCCATGGTTTTGGAATTTATTGCGAATGGATATCGGGACGCCAAATGGATTCCTTGATTTGCCTGAGTGAATAAAAGGGTAATATTTTCCATCAATATTGATTAAAAGGGGGAAAGGCAGAATCTGAAGAAGCTCTGTTGGTCACGATGTTCCTGATTCCACGCGCCATTGAAAGATTTTTTAATAAATTTCTTATCATTTAAATACGAAAGTGGTATATTATTGATAATGATAATCATTATCAATAATACGGAGGAATATGGTAAGAAAAAATAAAATTGAACATTCCTATTATTTAAGCGGTCAAATGTTCAGCAGGTGACCTTTGATAAAAACATAATTAAACAACAAAAAAGTGCATTCTATTATTGAAAATAAAAAGAGGAAAAAATGAAGAAAATCGTTAGTATTATTACAGTGGGTATTATAGCTATTTTAGCTATTGGCGCATGCGCACCAGCGGGAGCAGCTCAACCTGAAGGGGAAGAGAAGATCAATATCACTGTGAGCATTGTGCCAGAGAAATATTTTGTTGAGCGGATTGGTGGGGATAAGGTGAATGTGAACGTGATGGTTGGCCCAGGCGAATCGCCACATTCATATGAACCAAAGCCCGAACAAATGAAATTGCTCAGTAATTCCGTACTGTACTTTGCGATAGGTGTAGAATTTGACGAAGTCTGGAAGGACAAACTGGTTTCTACAAATCCGGATATGAAGTGGATTGACTTGAGTGAATCCCTTGAAAAGATGCCAATTGCAGAACACCACCATCATGACGAAGAAGGTGAAGCGCATGAGGAAGAAGAGGATCACGACCATGAAGGTGAAAGCCTGGATCCGCACGTATGGACTTCGCCCAAGAACGCAAAAATCATGGCAGAACAGATCTTTGATGAATTGGTGTTGTTGGACAGCGCAAATAAAACGTTCTATGAAAAGAACCTTGCGGATTTCAATTCTGATGTTGATACGCTGATCAGTGATATCAATGAAACCCTTGAAAAACTGGAGTCTGGCAAGTTCCTTGTCTTCCATCCCGCATGGGGATATTTCGCTCGTGATTTTGGTTTAGAGCAGATCCCGATCGAGGTGGATGGGTCTGAACCTTCATCCAAAGAATTGGCTGCGATTTTGGAAGAGGCCGAAGAAGAAGAAATTCGCGTGGTGTTTGCATCACCAACGTTCAGCACGAAGACCGCTGAGTATATTGCTGAGCAGATCGATGGACAGGTGGTATTGATCAGTCCGTTAGCAGCTGATTGGTTGAGTAACCTGCGCTCAGTAGCCGAAAAATTCGGAGAACTACTTTAGGAAACTGAAAATAAAATCACTTTTTTGATGGGGAAAATCAAAAACGGGTTGCGAAACCCGTTTTTGCTATTTGGGATTGAGTATACTTCTGGTAAATCATCTATTGCGATATTTTCATTATGGTTTTGAATCGGAACGATGGATCGGTGTGAAGTGAAATACAAAGGGTTTATT
>CAZDIS010000165.1:0-4809 GCA_964505585.1 uncultured Pelolinea sp.
ATTGGCCTGATCATGCCCACTTGCTTATTCGCAACTGAGCCGACGACGGGAATCGAACCCGTAACCTATCACTTACAAGGCGATTGCTCTGCCGTTTGAGCTACGTCGGCAAGTAAATATAAACTTAAGGTACAGACATGTCATTATACCAAAAGCTAAATCTTAGGACAAGGCAAAGATTTTACCACAGACTTTATACCTGTTCATTATCACCTTGGATTTAGTGTGATGAATCGTGAAGAAAAATCGTTATCCGCTTTGAAACGACATAAATAGAAGAAGAACTCGTCCCATGTCGCTTTGATAGCTTTATCAGCGCTTTTTGGAAAATAACAAAATTAAGAAGTGTTTTCCAAGACAATTTATTATTATAAGGCGCAATGCCTGTCTGTTTCAATATTTTTATAAACAGGAAGATGACCCATCTATTGGGTTCTCTTTTCTGGCAAAATTCCCAATCTTTCCATTTAGTCCATATTGATTTGGACTTGTTACACTTTTTTCCATCACCACATCCACCATTTCAGCAAAAAGTTAATTTTGATGGCGTATGGAAAATGGGAGAGGGCATCAAGCACATGCAGAATATCGAACCAAATAAACGGCACCTTCAATTTACGAAATTTTGGTCCATTCTAAATAGGTATGGCCGTTCAACCATGCTGTTTTCCCAAAGCGAAAAAAGCATATCAACACCCGCTTTAATCCCATTTTGATCGGTGGTCATATTTAGCATGGCTGCTGCTTTTAACATCAGTAGATTTGCATAGGGGCAAGGGTCACTTGTTTTTCCGGGTCCGCGAAATTTTCCCAACTTTTCACACGCAGCGCATGGCCAACCATTTTTCCGGCTAAGTTGATAAAGATATGTGAAAGTTGTTGAGATCTGGTATCTATCGGGGTAATTGAATTTTTCCAACACATTTAGTATCTATGGCGCGTCACAAAGCACCCAAAACCATTTATTTTTTCCGCTGCTCCCAAAGTGTTTGGGATAGTTCGAAAGTGTCAGAAACGGCTCTTCATCAGAAATGTGATTGGCAATTTTCTTTAAGCAAGTTTCAATGTGCGGTTCTTCGGCTTGCATGCAAATTTCCGCTAGAAAGCATATTTTATGGATTGGATGGCTTGCATCATTATGGCGTTTGAGGACAGTCGAATCCCACTGTTGGATGTCTTTAAGCAAGATATCAATATTCAGATCCCAGAGCATTCCATCATTAGCTGCTTTTACTTCAGGACTGTATTTGGTTTTGTCGAGTAAATAAATGAGTGTTTTGTGTCGCACCCAACTCTCTCCATTCAGTAGCCATTCAATAGTTGCGTTTAATTCATTTTCCATCAGGTATACCTTCCCTTATTTCATTATTAAGTTAGCTGGTTAATTGTTTCGCGGGAAAAGGGGGAGAAATCAATCTATTGTATAATCTACCGAAAATGCGGAGGTTTTAGTGGAAATCAATTGGTATGGACATTCATGTTTTCGGATCACAGAACGCGGTGCAGCGTCAGTTGTATGCGATCCATATAATAGTGAAGAGGTTGGATATGAGCCGCTGAAATTAAAAGCGGATATTGTAACAATCAGCCACCAATCTCCATCCCATAATGATCTGAAGGCGGTTAAAGGTGAGGCCTATATTATTGATTCTCCGGGAGAGTTCGAGATTGGCGGTGTCTTCGTTACTGGTTTGCAGACTGACATACGCAAAAATAAGAGTGACAATCAACCCCTAAACACTCTTTATCTCATTGATTATTTTGGGATTACCATTGTCCACCTTGGTGATATCGCCCATGTCCCAACGCAAACACAGGTTGAATCACTAGGACCTGTCCATATCGCTTTAGTGCCTGTTGGTGCTGGCGGTGCTTTGAACGCATCGAAAGCGTCGGAAGTGATCAGCTTATTTGAACCGAATATTGTTGTTCCTATGCATTATGCGACGAAAGCATCCAAAGCACCTCTCGAACCCATCGGGAAATTCCTAAAGGTCATGGGGCTTTCCGAGGTAGAAACGATGCCCAGCCTCAGTATTTCGAAAGCAGATAAACTTCCGGAAGAAACCCAGGTCGTTGTTTTGGATTATCCACATTAGAAAATGGCAGCGAAACTGATCCTCACATGGGATATTAATCCGGATAGCGAACAGGAGTATTTTGAATTCGTTGTTCGTGAATTTTTGCCTGAGGTTCAGAAGTTTGGTTTTATACTCAGCGACGCATGGGTGACAGTGTACGGTGATCAGCCACAAATTCTTGTTGGAGCTACTCTTCCCAATATTGAAGCGATCAAAAAGATCATTCATTCTGAAGCGTGGGCGTTATTGGTAGAAAAACTGATACAGTATGTCTCGGACTATAAAGAAAAAATTGTCATGGCAAATGGCAATTTCCAATTTTAAGAAATTACAGTATGCCCTCTGGCCGCATTGGCGCTATTCATCATTCTTTACAGGATTGGTATAAGGATAACGCGCGTTCTTTACCTTGGCGAGATGTACAAGATCCATACCTCATATGGATTTCTGAAGTGATGCTTCAGCAAACACAGGTGCGAACAGTAATCCCTTATTTCAAAAAATGGAGAAAAACCTTTCCCGAAATACACTCTCTAGGCAAAGCGACTGAAGAAGACGTTTTGAAACTATGGGAAGGGCTGGGTTATTACAGCAGAGCTAGAAATATTAAGAAATCCGCGGACATCATAATTGATGAATATGGGGGAACAGTACCACAGGAAATTAAATTATTAAAACGCCTGCCCGGGATAGGTGATTATATTGCGGCTGCAATAGCATCCATCGCCTTTGGAAAAGATGTTCCTGCTATAGAAGCAAACGGACTGCGGGTGATTGCGAGACTTTTTAATTTTCACGGCGAAGTGCAGGTCTCCCAGTCTAAAAAAATTTTAAAGGATCATCTTGGTGAGATTATTAGGATTGGGGACGCGGGAAGTATTAACCAGGCTGTCATGGATCTCGGGTCTTTGATCTGCCTTCCGAAAAAACCAGCCTGTGAAATTTGTCCGGTTAAAGTTTATTGTCTGGCATTTGAAAATCAAACGCAATTACTGCTTCCAGTAAAGAAGAAAAAACGCCCTATACCGCATGTGGTTGTGGTCGCTGCGATTATTATGGATGGCAGTCAAGTCTTGGTCACAAAGCGACCTCCTGGAAAATTATTAGGTGGTTTGTGGGAATTCCCGGGTGGAAAAGTGGAAAAGGGAGAAACACACCAAGCAGCATTAACACGTGAGCTTAGGGAAGAAATTGGTATAGAGGCAATCATCGGAGACCAAAAGCACGAGTATCAACACGCATATACCCACTTCTCCGTCACCGTTTTCACTTATGAGGTGGTAACAATGTCCGGACGCATTGAAAAACGTGAAGTTGCGGATTATAAATGGATGGAGACCGATAAACTGGATGAAATACCGATGGGAAAAGTTGATCGCATGATCTCTCAGAATTTACAGAAAGAATTGGAGAAAGGGGGATAATATAATAGAAGAAATGAAGAAAAAAGATCCTTTCCGTGAAAAACGTTCCGCGATGGTCAATGATCAGATCATTCGCAGGGGAATTATAGATGCGCGGGTAGTGAAAGCATTTAAAGATATCCCGCGCCATGTCTTTGTGGCGGATGAGCACAAAGAAGATGCTTATACCGATCGTCCCCTTCCTATCGGAAATGGACAGACGATATCTCAACCATATATTGTCGCATTGATGTCAAGTCTCCTCAATCTTGAAGGCGATGAAAAGGTTCTCGAGATCGGCACAGGATCAGGATATCAAACTGCTATATTGGCTGAATTAGCAAAGACGGTTTATTCTGTGGAATTTATTAGGGAGCTCTCCGAACGCGCAGCCAAAAGATTTGATATGCTGGAAATCGAAAATGTATATTTGCGTGTTGGCGATGGATCTGTCGGGTGGAAAGCAAATCAGCCATACGACCGTGTAATCATCACTGCAGCGGCCCCGAAATTATCCGATCAAATTAAAGAACAGGTAAAAATAGGCGGGAAGATTGTCGCACCGATTGGCGAGCGATGGAATCAGACTCTAGAGGTGTGGCGGCGGGACGACTCAGGTTTTTTTAAAGAAAAAATCCTGCCAGTGGTATTCGTCCCATTAAAGGGAAGATTTGGCTGGCAGGACTGACAGGCAGGATTTACAACTGGGTGCTGGTTACAATAATTGTCGGCTTTCTGCGTGTCTCTTTATAAATGTAACTTTTTACAGAATGCATAATACTTTTATCTAATTTTCCATTGGCGTGGATGACTGCGTTTCGGACGGAGTTCTCCAAGCGCTGATACAAGTCTTTTGTGTCTTCGTAAGAGGCGAATCCGCGGCTTGCAATCTCAGGTTTTCCATGTAGATCATTGTTTGAATTGATATTTACATGAATGAAAACAATCCCATCTTTGGATAGTAGCGTACGATCACGTAATTCGTCGGGTCCAAGGTCGCCAACACCTGAGCCGTCTACAAAGATGTAGTTTGAGGAAACTGATCCGCGCACTTTCACTTTATTTTTACTGATATTGATGATGTCACCATTTTCAGCAACAATCACGTGTTTCTTTGTAATTCCAGTTTGCTGAGCGAGAATTGATGCTTGTTTTAGGTGCCTCATTTCTCCATACGCGGGAATGACGTACTTCGGTTTCGTGAGGTGAATCAATAGTTTCACATCTTCCGCGCTGCCATGGCCAGAAACGTGAACAGGAAGAATTTCCTCATATATCACATTTGCCCCACGCCTGAATAGTTCATTGATGGTTGAAAACACAGC
>CAZDIS010000166.1:0-4809 GCA_964505585.1 uncultured Pelolinea sp.
GGAAATCACTGCGCAGGGTTGTCGTGTGGATGAATATATATATGCTGTTCGTGCTGGGAATCAATTCCCTCATAGGAAGTAACTACTTGTTTGTCAGCCGGAAACCGCCCGGCCCGACGCTCTTGGACGCGCTGCCTGAGTGGCCTTTATACCTGCTATATATTGAAGGTCTTGGTTTTATTATGTTCCTTCTTCTTTACCTGCCATTCCTCATAAAGGATGCAAGCAGAAAAATGCGCCAGCAGCGGGTTTAACCTAGAATTTCCGGAAGAATTTTTAGCATTTTTTCCGCAGCTTTTGCGCGGTGGCTGAGGCGGTTCTTTTGTCCCATCCCGAGTTCTGCCATGGTCCGGTTTACCGCTGTGATCAGAAAGACCTGGTCATAACCAAAGCCCGTTTCACCGCGCTCCGTGGGTGAGATCTCGCCTTCGCATGTGCCGGTCTGGATAAATGTACGCCCATCAGGCAGAGCGAGTGCCATGGTACAGGTAAACCGCGCGTTCCAGGGCTGGGAATGTTGACGAAGTTTGGATAATAGCAAAGCGCGCCGATCAGCGTCGGTCGCATTCACTTTTGGAGAGAACCGGGCGGAATATAAACCAGGTGCACCATCTAACGCGTCCACTTCTAACCCCGTATCATCCGCGAGGCTGGGCAGTCCGCTTGCGTCGCGGAATGCCCTTGCTTTTAGCAGGGCGTTCTGTGCATATGTTTTTCCGGTTTCAGCAACGCTGATCGAAAGCGATAAATCCTCGGGTGTCCTTAGATTAATCCCGGGTAGGGTAAACAGCGCCCGCATTTCTTTTTGTTTTCCCTGGTTTGAAGTACCAAGTAGAAGTTGTTTTGGCATAAAGGATCAATATTTATGATTAATTTGATAAAAACTTGACTGGTATATATCGGCGTGCTATAATCGTGCAAATTATACTAATTGTAGCGGAATTATCGTGAAATCAACGAGAAATCCTTTCCTCATCAACATCGGCTTCCTGATCAACCAACCCATCGGCTATGCACGCGCCATCCCTTTCGACCTTGAAGAGGTCGATTTTGGGGATGGATTGGCTGTGGACCAGCTTAACGGTGAGATGAGACTGATCCGCAACCAGGATGGATTTCGGTCAAAGGGCATATTTTCGGGATCAATTGCCAATGAATGTGCCCGCTGCTTGGAACCATATCAAGAACGACTCAATGTGGAATTCGAAGAATTTTTCACCTTCCCGTTGGTAGAATCATCTGATGATGAAATTCAGGTGCCTGAAAGCGGCAACGTGGATTTTAAACCCATTCTGCACGATTATCTGCTGATAGAGATTCCGATCAATGCGGTTTGTAAACCTGACTGCAAGGGTTTATGCGATATATGCGGTGTGAACCGCAACATAAAAGACTGCGGTCATGAACATAAAAAAATGGATGATGAACGCAGGAACAAACTGGACCTTGAGCACCTGAAGGAACAACTGGACACCTAGAGGGGATAATCATGAACACAGCATTTTCAAATGACAACCAAAGTGATAGGATCATCGAAATGCTGCTGGAAAAAGCTGATTTACAGGGGCATATTACACTGGAAGATATTGAAGAGATCATCCCGCGCAGCGGCGCTTCTGCCGTCGAGGAGATGGTTGGAATTCTTAATCGCCAGGGGGTTGAGGTCATTATTCCGGACGAGGACAACGATTCAGATCAAGTGGCTGTCGCGTCTGATGAAAGCGAAGATGAGGATGATCCTGATGAAGAGATCGTTGTCGCTGGTGTTGAAAAGGTTTCCAGTGATGATACGACCACATTGTATTTAAGGGAAATGAGTAAAGTGCCGCTGCTCAATAAAGAGCAGGAAGTGGAATTGGCAAAGCGTTACGAAGCGGGGAGGGCGGCACAGGAAACCCTGATAAAGGATGGGGATAATTACTCGCAAGAAGAGCGTGAATTGGCGCAGGCTGTCATTGCGGATGGTTTATTGGCGCGTGAACACCTGATCAAAGCGAATACCCGCCTGGTTGTGAGTGTCGCTAAACGCTACAACCATCGCGGAGTTCCATTTCTGGATCTGATTCAGGAAGGAAATCTGGGGTTGATGAAAGCTGTCGAAAAGTTCGATTACAAGCGCGGTTTCCGATTTTCTACTTATGCCACCTGGTGGATCCGGCAGACCATAACGCGCGCGATCGCCGACCAGGGCCGGACCATCCGCGTCCCTGTCCACATGGTAGACCGCATCCGCATCATGTATAAACATATCCATGCCCTGGAACAAAAGCTGGGACGGGAACCAACGATAGAGGAATTATCCAGGGCGCTTGACCTCCCGGAGGATAAAGTGGATTGGATGATCCGTGTTTCATGGCTGCCCCTGTCGCTTGAAAGCCCGATTAATGAAGATGAAGAAGAATCAGAGTTGGGAGATTTTGTAGAAGATAAAGACAATCCCACACCAAGCCAGCGTGTTTATTCTAAGCTCCTTAGTGAAAAAGTAAGTGATATTTTGGATTCGCTTCCATATCGGGAAGCGCAAATTTTACGCCTGCGGTTTGGCTTGGAAGATGGCCGTTTTTATACTTTAGAGCAGGTTGGGCGGAAATTCGGCCTAACCCGCGAACGTATCCGTCAGATCGAGACAAAAGCACTGCGCCATTTGCGCCATCCAGGGCAGTCAAATCAGCTAAAAGAGTATTTTAATTAATTCTGCCCCGCCTTATGCTTTTTCAAGAAACCAATCAACGTATCAAGAACTATTTCCTGTTTTTCATATAAAACGAAATGCCCGCAGTTTTCGACGATCTTCAACTGTGATTTATTTATTTTTCTGTCCAAATTTCGTACACCCTGTTGGGGTACCAATGCGTCATTCCCGCCGCTGACCAGTAAGGTAGGAAAATCGATATTCTCGGTAAAAAATTCTGCATAAAAGGATGCGCCAACCTGCGCGTCAGCGTGCAATAAACTTAGTCGTGTTCCGATGAGCGGCTCTAAAATTTTTATCCTCAATTGCCGGGAAAAGCCAGGATGAAACCCATGCGCCATCAGCATCTCTATTCCCTTTGACTTTGTCTTTTCGAGGCGGAAGGATTGCTCTAATTCGTGCGTGAATGGGTAGACCGCGCCGATCGAGAAAAGTGAGAGCGTATGGATGGTTGCTGGATAGGTGTTCGCGAAAGCGAGAGCGACCATCGCGCCCATTGAATGGCCGATTAGGTTGATAGGCTTGAAGTGCATGCACTGGATGAATTGATGCAGGAAGAGAATGTGACATGCCATATCCACGCAGGCGGGTATCATGCTTTTTCCGTGCCCGGGGAGGTCAACGGCATAGATATTCTGGCCTGGCAGGCGCCGAAATCGCGGCGGCCATGAAAGGTGCGTGCCGCCTAAGCCATGCAGAAGAATTGTGGGTTGCGAAGATGCCCCTGCTCCCCCATCATAGAAACGAAAAAACTGGTCCTTGCAGTAGGGCATGTGTGGTAGATACGCTATGGTGTATTTTTACAATAGATCCTTCGTCATGTAAAGGCCTGACGGGGAATATCCGCGTTTTTGATAATAAAGGCGGGTGCCGATAGCAGAGATCACAACGATTTTTTTATATCCTTTTTCTTTTGCGAGCGCTTCCGCTCGTGACAAGAGGTCCGTTCCCAGCCCGCTGTGCTGGGCGGCCCCCTCGATCTCACGCCCAACAGCCAGTGACTGCCCGTAGATATGCACTTCGCGGACCAGTGCGGCTTCCTCTAATTCCGGGATCAGGGCATATAATGCGTTGTGTTGTTCTTGATGGGGTTCGGGAGCAGTTTCGGGGAATGCTAACCGCAAATATCCTGCCAATTTGTCATCTTCCGTTGCGAAATTGAGAAAGTGTTCTTCAGAGAACGCGGCTGGATACGTGTAATCGTTGAATACCAGCGCATCCGCGTCGATTTTTTCATCGCGTATCTCCCTGCAGCGGATGCAACGGCAATGCTCACCCCGTTTTTTTAATTCCTTGTGCACATCCTGGCGCAGGCTCGATCGTTTGCTGCCGGCCATGATGTAATTCGCGGGAATATCACGGATGATGCGATTGACGCGGCAGTAGATGGGTATCGATGGTTTAATATCCGAAATAAGGTCGATCAACTCCCGGGTTGTGTAAGGAGTAAATTCGCCGCGCTGCCAGTATTCGTATAATGGTGCCTGCGCTAGCAGCTGTGTCGGGTAGATCTTGAGTTCATCCGGACAGAAGCCGCCATCCCACATGCGCTGAAAATCAACTCTGTCCGATTTTGGCGTCGCGCCCAATAAATTGGGCATCCAATGCAGGACGATCTTAAACCCGGCAGCACGTAATAATGCGGTTGCCCGGCGGGTTGTTTCAACCGAATGGCCGCGCATGTTCTTTTCGAGGATCGCATCATCAAAGCTCTGCGCGCCCATCTGCACCTTGGTCACACCCAGTGCGCGCATATTCGCGATCTCCTGCGGTGTGATCTCGTCCGGCCGCGTCTCAACCACCAGGCCGACATTTAGGCTTTCGGCGCTTTCATTCCATTCCTGCGCTTCCTCCAGCGTGCCAGCGTCTCTGCCGTTCATCGCGTCAAAACAGCGTTTTACAAACTGTTTTCTGTAGGCGAACGGGTAAACGGACCAGGAACCCCCCAGGATCAGCAGCTCGATCTTATTAACCGGGTGCCCGATCGCGCGGTAGGATTCAATGCGCGACCGAACCTGGCGGTAAGGATCAAACTCGTTTTGGAATGCGCGCGCCGCCCCCGGCTCTTCCCGCAAATAACTTTTTGGGAGCTGCGCGTCATCCGGGCAGAACAGGCA
>CAZDIS010000167.1:0-4707 GCA_964505585.1 uncultured Pelolinea sp.
CAACAGCACTTCATCTAATAATGCATCTTTCTTTACAGAATCTTGTTCATCCTCATAACGCAACGCTGCAAGAACTAATTCATAAATAACCGCATTACGGCGTTCCGCATTATCCCATTTGTCAAAATGAGGCAGCCAAGGCCGCAGCTTGGGATCATGATAGGCAATATCCCGCAGTTCAGTAATCATCTCCATAAGGCGTGGGTGGTTTGCTTGTGCCTGCTGGATTGCTGGAATATCTTTATTGGTCATTTTATTTTTCTGGAAGGGAAATGGCGTTGTATAGAGGGGTATCTGGCTTTCATGGACAGTAATGATGTTTTTCATCACATACAGGATCTTCTCACCCAATACTGGACCGAAGTTCAATTCAGCTGCCCGCTGGAAGAATTCTTCCATATCCATCAACGACCCCCACCCATAGTTTCCATGCGCAAATAAATGCATGAACAGCCCATACCACTCGAACATAAAACCATTGACTCCATGCACACCCATTTTGGAACTGCCCATGTGTTGCTCAATATCGCGTTCAATCACCTGCACATTCGCTTCATCTTCATAACGTATCACATTAGACGCGAAAGTGCGATAAAGACGGCCCATCGTCGAGGTGATTGCGTTCGATTCAGTATCACGTGCCCAGATGCGATGGCGCCCAAAAGCATCACACCACTTTGGAAATTCGGTTTCTGGAACATATAAACCAGGCGCCCAGAACAAGCAGATGTCATCTGGCATTGATTCAACGGTCTTTTTTAGGAACACCGGATCCTTCTCTAAGGGCGGCTGCCGGAAAGCACGGATACCTACTACTGTTTCCGGATTGACTGCTCGAACAGCATCATAGATCTGATTCAAAAGCCACAGGTTCGCTTTGTGTTTGGCCTCACCAGGTGTCTTTGTTGTGGCATGCCAGCGCTCTTTGCATGCTTCACATTCACAAAACCAGAATCCTTCCTCACTTTCCTCTAAAGTATAGCCATCAAAACCTAGTTTGGCAATGTGCACCATGCAATCAACGATATATTTCACATTTTCCGGTTTACTGAGGCATAAGGAATCGAAATCATTCAAGAAACTGCTGGAACTCGGTGGTGTCATTCGTGCTTCAGGATGGGCGATACTGTATGCCCCATTATATGAGTTCAATCCAACATACGCAAAAACATTCACTTCCAACTTGTGCGCCAAATCTATGAATTTCCCAAGATATGGTTCTTCCAGGTTTGGGTGCGTGTATCGGACTGTCAACCAGCGCCTGTTTTCCGCGTTCCAGATCTTGATCGGTACATTGCGGAACACCGTCTCTGGATATTGCTCCAATTCAAATGGCCAGTATCCATACATTAATAAGTTGAATTGGTTGATCTTATTATCCAGGTTGATGTTCAGGTATTCCATCCATTCATCAAAACCCCACAACTGGCTGTCGAAGCCAATTCGCCCGTAACCTGCATACCAGGAAAAAGTAGGGGCGATTGCTCTCACTGGAATCGAAGGCCAATCTATGATCTCACAGCATGGCAAGGTAAACGCAGTATCGCTTTCCGCAAGCAAGACTTTTATTGATGTCACGCCGTTGATAAATCCTGCTTTATGTTCAAAATACAATTGCGCGCCATTTTCTTTGATCGTGAGGCGATAACCCTGAGATTTGAATAGTTCATCATTATCAGTTTGAATCCCGCCCAAGTCGTTCATTACCTCAACAGGCATGCAATCTTCACCTTCACAATTGCCAGCGCTGATCTCAATTTCTGGATAATTCCAAAATCGCATTTGTGCGACCTCGAACAGCTCATCAGAGTTCATTATGTCTGACGAGAAAAGAAAATTAATTTTTTTAAATGATAATGAAATTGCACGATCATCACGCAGTTTTTTCGGTTCAGGTAATAAATTAATCATCTCTCAATCCTTTCCTTCGCAATCGAGGTGATGCGGGCGAAGCCCCCTACTCCGCCCACCATTTGTATTTTTAGATTTTTTCGCTTGCTTTTACAGCCAGCTCCAAGTCTCCCAATCGTAATCCGTAATATTGTCCGGAGTTATCTTTTCGGGTTGCGGAAGCTCATACTTTAGAGGAACCTCTTCCCCCAAAATCAACGAGCGGTACATCGCATCAGTTGCCTGGTAGCCAAGCACAACCGGATCCTGCAATACTTCACCAATCCAGGCTTCATTGCCTTCGGCAATGTATGTTAGGACTTCTACAGCACCGGCGATACCGATGAATTTGATCTCGGTGCGATTTGCAGCTACCGCTGCATTGTAAGCACCGCGTACTTCTGCATCATTGTGACCAGATACGACATCAATGACTGGTTCGCGCTGCAACACATTTTCAACCAGTGTCTGCGCGGAATCTGCGCTACCAGCGCCAACATCACCTTCAACGATGATTTTTGCATCTGGGAATGCCGCAAGAATGGTCTCAGTGAAACCATCAACACGGTCCTGGGATACCTGGCCGGAGGTCGGCCGAGAAACGAACATTGCTACCGGATCATCCTTGCCAAGTGTATTCAGATAATCAACTGCAATCTCACCAGCTGCTACGCCGAGCGCTTTCATGTTATGTCCGACATAGGTTTCCCAGACGATATCTTCTTCGCTAGCAGGCTGCTGCTCATAATCTCCAATTACAAAAGGAATCCCTTGAGCGACATAATCTTTCATCATCGGGATGGCAGAATTAGGATCTGCAGGGAACAGAATGATACCTTCTGACCCAGCGGTGACCAAGTTTTCAATATTATTTAACATCGTCTGCACATCCGAGCGTGAATCCTCGAATTGAAATTCAAAATTCGCTTCAGGATTATCGACTACATACTGGTTGCATCCATCAATCACACCCAAGTACCAGGTGTACGCGGACAATTCCATTATGGATACGCCAACCTTTTTCGGTTCTTCAGCAGTAACTTCTTCAGCCGCCGGTTCTTCTGCTACTTCTTCAGCAGCGGGCTCTTCTACGACCGGTTCTTCTACAGCGGGCGCTTCTGCTGCTGGTTGGCATGCTGTGAATAGCACACTGGCCAACACCAGGATCGAAACAACAAACATTAGTTTCTTCATGATTTTTTTACTCTCCTATTATTTTGTTAATTTTGACTAAGTCTGGTAATTCTGATTTATTAATTGCGTACACCTCCTTTTGTTTACAACATTAACTAATCAATCGGCTACTTTTATTGAACCCACAGGATTCTCGGATGATGATTTCAAGTGGCAGCCGAACCAGCTGGCTGGGGGTCTTGTTACCATTTGCGACCTTTTCCAAAAGCAGCTGAGTCGATACACGACCAAGCTCATACCATGACGTGCTGGTGGATGTAAGGGCTGGATTTAATAGATCTCCATACTCGACATCATCAAACGACACAAGCGCAATATCATCAGGAACCACAAAGTTTTTGTTTTTTAACACAGTCAGAGCCCCCATACTCATTGAGTTGTTAAAACCAAAGACAGCTGTCACATCAGATTTCTTTTGTAAAACTTCCTTCATCGCTTCAGCACCACTGTCTTTTGTCCATTCCCCATGCAATATAAGAGATGTATCTAATGCAATCCTTCTATCATTGAATGCAGCGTGAAAACCCTTCAACCGCTCAATGGAACTGCTCTCATTCATAGGTCCTGTGATAGCTGCGATTGTAGTGTGCCCCAGGTCAAGAAGGTGATTGGTGAGCTGATAGGCACCGATGAGATTGTCTGATGTGACCAGATCAATATCCAGATCACCAAGTTTATTATCCATGGCGACGAAAGCAATATTTTTTTCCTTGATAATCTGCCCAACATGTTCGATGATTATCGGCGATCCGGAAGAGGCGATAATGATGCCCTCCATTTGGCGACCAACAAAAAAATCCAGCGCTTTTTTTTCACGTGCTGGATTACCATCCGTATTATAAAAAAGTAACTCGTAGTGAGAGTACTCTGAGGATTGAATATAGTTGTAGGCTGCTTTGAGCGCATTGCTAAAAAACGGGTTCGATATATCCGGAAAAATGAAACCGATCGTATAAGTTCTACCGTATTTTAACCTTCGCGCATCCGCGTTCGGCTCATAGTTAAGCCGCCGAATAGTTTTTTGCACTTTTTCTTTCGTCTCATGATTAATATATTCATAATCACGGATGACCCGTGAAACGGTGCTGATAGAGACTTTTGCAGCTTTCGCAACGTCTTTCAAAGTTACTGATTTATCACCCATTGGTTGGCTCAATCAACAATTTCATATTTCCTATGTTTCACAAATCATTTTTTGACAACGTTATCATATCGTGATAAAAAAAATTGGCAACGTTGTCAGATTAATTCAAAAAAAATCTGGTGTCGCAGTTATTTCTTTGTTGAGGTTCAATGGATACATAACCTGCAATTTTTTCCGGCTATAAATTATCCGATTATTAATATAACATTAATTTCGCTCAATCCAAAGAATTTTTAAGGTTTGTTCTTTGGCCTCTATTTCAACCTGTTACATTCATTAAATTTTTCCTTATAAGCACCGCTTCCCACTTGCGTAATCTCAATACTAAAGCTAGACAAAGAATTGTTTTCAAGAACGAAAAACCAACTTTTCATCAAAGTTTTAATTAATTATCAACTGTCAGTAAATCACTTACGCTTTTAACTACTTCGGGTATAATCTCTCCAGTTCGGGGCGTAGCGCAGACCGGAAGCGCGCAC
>CAZDIS010000168.1:0-4647 GCA_964505585.1 uncultured Pelolinea sp.
CCCCAGCATGTCCGGCGACATCCCCATCGAAAGGATATACAGGTTAAATCCCGCCCCCACCACCCCGAAACCCAGGTTAGCCATAAATAACATCACCAGGTACAGAATGATGTTGTGGTTAAAACCAAAAAATTCTTTTTTTGCTATTCTTGCATGCGTTCTCATTAAATGATTTCCTTTGCGACCGGAAATTAGTGAATGGTGGTCAATCCGTGAAAGCAAAAATTATACTCAAAAAATGGCCGCTCTGAAAAAAGGGATCATTAATCAGAAAAATACGCCTGCATCGGCGTGAAATACCATTCCACCCACCCCTGCTTATACTGCATCCCGTCAGCTGGCAGATTGGAATGCCTGATCGTGATCCGCGTCCCCTCATCAACCGCGTCAAACAGGATCTCCAGCAGTGAATCTTCATCATCCTCCCCAAAATCGGTCGTCCGCCAGCGCTGCAGGATGCGCTTGCCCGGCTCCAGCTCCAGGTTCACCCCCTCAATATACCCATTCCCCGCGCTGAATGGCGTCACAGACTCATCGCTGATCTCCGTCCGAAATCCCGTCATCGCCGTGTGCGCCTCGCTGTCCAGCCAGGCGGCATACACCTCCTCCGGTGCCGCCGCGATCACCGCGGAAACTTCAAATAGAATAGCCATCGTTCACCTCATCTGATTCAGCACACCTCACCCGCAGATCGTTTGCTCGCCTCCAGCATCTCCCGCACAATACCGAGATCCATCTTTTCCGGCTTGCTGTAGCGGACACACCCCTTGCCCAGGCTCACCCCCGGTTTTTTCAACCGTTCCCGGTAGCGGTCCAGTACATCCTTCTTAAGGATATAAAGAGAGATATAGTTCTTCTGGCTCGCGAATCCGATCTCCGGTTCGTTGTCGCCTTTCTTATAACTCGGCATGCCGTAAAACATCCCTTCTATATATCCCTCCAGCACCGCCAGGCACAACTTCCTTAGCTCTGTCAGCATCTCCTTCCGCTCCGCTGGCACTTTTCCCAGATACGACGAGACATCTTTTGCTTCAATTTGCATCCATACCTCTTAAAATCATCATACCTCCATCATACGATCTTTTTGCTGGGAGCGGATAAATGGTTTATTAACAATAAAATGCGTCAAATACGATTTGCGTAAAGCGAAAATTAGTATCAGCGTTTCACCAATATCAAACGCCGCTTCACCGCATTCATTCTGGATGGCATCCGCGCCAAACCATGATCTGCTTTCTCGCCAGGATTTAACAAAACCTTAAACTGGTGCACACATCATCCAATCCTTTTTTGGTTATGATGGGCCTATGACCAATCAACTGAATCGCGCCACAAAAACCATCGTGACCGCAGTCGGCATCATTCTCGGTATCTCCGGCCTCGATCACGGCATCTTCGAGCTTCTCCAGGGCAATGCGCCCACAAACGGGCTGCTCATCAACGCCATCGGCCCCGACCACATCATGTGGCTGCATGGCGGCGAAGGTGCTTTCACCATCCTGCCCACCTTCCTGCTGACCGGCATCTTCGCAATCCTCACCGGCATCGCGATCATCATCTGGTCCATCTGGTTCATCGATCGCAAATTCGGGTCCCTTGTTTTCTTTGTCCTCAACCTCATGCTGTTTTTGTTTGGCGGAGGTATCGCCGCCCCGATCCTCTTTTATCCAGCCGCTGGCATCGCAGCCACGCGTATCCATAAACCGTTGCGTTTCTGGCACAGGATCCTGCCAGAGCGCTTTCGTCCCTTTCTTGCAAAATGGTGGTCGTATACCCTCGCAATCGCAGTCATATCAATGCTCCTGGGTTTATTCATCGCCATCACCGGCATAGTGCCCGGCTTGCGCCTTGAGGACCCGGACGCCATTCTCGCTATCGACCTTGCCATTGTCTTTGGCGGCGGTTTGGGCATGTTCCTACTCTCATTTCTCAGCGGCTTTGCACATGACCTCATACATACAAAACCCTGACCGTTTTCAAACACATCCGCCGCGGGTGCGAGTTCAATAGGTTATTCTCTTGATAAGAAACCATCTACCCTCCTTTTCGTATACAAAGTAGAATAATAAATCTGCCAAAGATGCACAATGGAAAAAATGAATCGAAATATGCATATGAATCACAAATGGCTGTCCCTTACGATCCTGATCATCGCTGCGATGTTTATCCTTTCATCTTGCACAGCGGGGCCGAATGCGCTTTATAACAAGCCAGATCAAGACGGGAAAATTGCGGGTTTCTGGTCGGGATTATGGATGGGATCATCTCTCCCGTCACCTTCATCATCTCGCTCTTTTCTGAGACCATCGCCGTCTTTGAACCCCGCAACAATGGCAATTGGTATGTGTTCGGTTTCCTGATAGGCACCTCCATCATTTTCGGTGGCGGCTGCGGCGGAGCAGTCGCAAGCAAATGCAAAAAAAACCGCTTGTATCGTGGGCTGATATTCAACAAAAATTCTTTAAATCGGAGTAAAACATGATGAACAAAAAACACGCGCGAACGGCTGGCATCATTTACCTTTTATACATCATTGTGCATATCGTGGCAGATATCATTGGTCGATCAAACCTCATCGTATATGGCAATGCCTCTCTAACCGCAGAAAACATCCTCAACGCAGTCTGGCAATATCGTATCGGCTTCATCATCGATCTGATTGGCGCGGTGCTGTTTCTCCTTGCGGCCTGGGCGTTATATCGCTTGTTAGCGCCAGTAAATAAGTCAACCGCCCTGCTGTTCCTGCTCTTAAATGTGGCTGGGGTTATCCTCCAATCCGCCAGTGATCTATTCCTCTTCGCCAGCCAACAACTTCTGCATAGTGCGGACTACCTTGCTGTATTTTCTGCGGACCAGGTGCGATCATTATCCATGTTGCTGCTTTTCTTATATAGGAATGGATTCATGATCGCGCAGGTCTTCTACGCGCTATGGCTCTTCCCGCTGGGATATCTGGTTTATAGATCAGGATTTCTTCCAAAGATCCTCGGGGTTGTGCTGATGGTGCATTGCGTCACCTGGTTTTTTACCGCAATGCAATATTTCCTTTTCCCTGGTTTTGATCTCATCTTCTATCTCAGTTATCCCCTTGGCTTTCTTGCCGAATTCGGTCTCTCACTATACCTTGTTTTTGTCGGCATGAGAAAAAAGATTACAGATTGAATGGCTTTGCATAGTCATCTCTTCTGTTTTTCCTCCTAATCATATTAGCGCGCGCAGGATCTACAGCGGACAAACGATCTGATAACACTTTCTCCCCGATCGATCGCCACAGGCATATAATAAGAAAAAACCACCATCGGTAAACAGGAGAAGAGATCAAACAATGAAAACAAAACGCGCCTGGCTGTGGCTCATCCTTCTGCTCACCTTCCTCGCCATCCCGTTATCATATCTTCTCTCGGGATATGAAAAACTGGACCTCACCCCCGCGACCCGCGCCGACCTGCCCGGCAGCTTCGCCGAACTTCCCACCGGCGTCACCCACTACGACCTCTCCGGAGACCCTGCCGCCCCGCTCGTCGTCCTCGTCCACGGCTTCTCCGTGCCCTACTACATCTACGACCCCACCGTCCCCGACCTCGTCACCGCCGGCTTTTCCGTCCTGCGTTACGACCTCTACGGCCGCGGCTATTCCGACCGTCCCGAATCCGATTACACCCTCGATCTCTACATCGCCCAGCTCACCCAGCTCCTCGATCATCTCACCATCGATAAACCCATCCACATTGTCGGTCTCTCCCAGGGCGCGCCCGTCGCCGCGGCGTTCGCTAACCGTAATCCTGATCAAGTCGAAACCCTCACCCTCATCGACCCGCTCATCACCCGGGTCCAGCCGGCAGACATCCTCCCCATGGGCTTCTCCCTCATCGGCGAATACATCACCCGCGTCGTCCTCGTCCCCCACATCCTGCCCGCCTCGCAGGCAGACGACCTCCACCACCCCGAGAACTACCCGGATTGGGAATTGCGCTACCGCGACCAGATCCGCTACAAGGGCTTCACCCGCGCCATCCTCTCCGCCATCCGCCACCTGCCGCAAATGCGGCCCATGCGCGAATACATCGCCGTTTCAGAGGCCGGCATCCCCATCCAGCTCATCTGGGGCCGCCACGATCAAACCATTCCTTTTGCGGATATTGAATCCCTCATCGCAGAGATCCCGGACGCACACCTCCACATCATCGAAGACGCTGGCCACATCCCCCACTTCGAACACCCCGAAGTCGTCAACCCCCTCATAGTCGCCTTCCTCAAGTAACATGGCTTGCGCCTTTCAATCCAACAAATCAACCCCGCCTGTCATTGCGAAGGACGTGAAACGTCCTGAAGCAATCTCCCTCACCACCAGCACACATTGCCCATCAAGCAAGATCGGTTGCGCTCTTCAACCCAGCGCCCCGCCTCTATCCTCTCATTCCGCCGTAGGTTGGGTTGCGTTTGTCAACCCAACAATCTCTCAGATTATCATCGCGATCCTGTGTGCTAGGTAGCGTTCGCACGCTTCTAAGCAATGCCCCTTTTTAGCCGCGATTTAACCAAACGACATCTATCAATTCAATGTCTGCTTCAATTTCGGCTGGGGTTATTATGGTAAAGTCTCATATAGTGGTGTAAATTCTTGACGAAAAAGTCATCTTGTGCTTC
>CAZDIS010000169.1:0-4626 GCA_964505585.1 uncultured Pelolinea sp.
ACAGCTTTCGATGCCATTGGGATATATGGCGGGGCTCGTACTTTCAACTACCGTTGCCGTCACTTTGGGATGGCGGAATATATTCTTTATCACGGGCGGACTTGGCGTACTTCTCTCTGTTATCATCTTTTTCTTTGTGAAAGAAGTTAAACGCGGGTCCAGTGAACCCGAGTTAGCTCATAAAGAGGAGTTAGAAAAATATCCGTTTGAGTGGAGAAAGATCAAGGATGTTCTCAAGAAACCATCGCTGATCTACATGTACCTTCAGGGATTTTTCGGAGTATTCCCATGGAATACGATCACAGCTTTTATATTTATCTATCTGGCTGATGAGAGAGGCTACACAGAATCCGAAGTCCTCATGACCATGGCGCCGGCAATTCTTGTTCTCGCTTCTGGTTATTTTGTTGGTGGTTCACTCGGTGACTATTTTTTCAAAAAAACACCCAGGGGGCGTGTTTTGGTCTCAATGGCGGGTGTGTTGATTGGTGCATTGCTTCTTTTTATTACAATTAATATTCCGGTAGAAGAAAAAATGTTGTTTGGAATTTCTCTTGCCGTGACTGCGCTATTCATTCCAATTGCAAGCCCCAATGTCACCTCAACCGTGAACGATGTGACCCTTCCAGAGGTTCGCAGCACGGCCATCGCGATTCAATATTTTATCGAGTCAAGTGGAGCTGCGCTGGCACCTTTAATGGCGGGGGTGATTTCTGATTTTCTTCGTTCAACAAATGATCCCAGCCCGCGCGGCTCGGCGCTACTTATCATTTGTATCTCTACATGGCTTCTATGTGGTCTATTCTTCTTCCTGGCATCAAAAATCATTAAAACAGATATAAATGACCTCAAGAATACGCTGCGTGCGAGGGCGGCTAAATAAAAATGATTTGATCAATAACGATGAGAGATCAATGAATTAATCTTGGATAATTTGATTATTATAATAAGAGAGGACATCCATTGCCGGTTTTCCTCTGACAGAAAAACTGGCATCGCGCACAACAACAGCAGGGTTATAACCCAAAGAAATAATGCCGCCGATCCATTCCCGCGTCAAACTGGCAGTGTAGAACGCTCGGTAGATATCGGCTTGTTCTGAAAGGTCGATCGAATATTCTTGCGAAGCTGATTCCCCGCTGAGAAGCGCATGGCAGGTGCTTTCGTAATCCATGCAGTTTGTCGCGCTTCCATCAATTGCTCCATATTGCAGACCAAGAATGATGGGCTTGTTATACATTTGTAAAATACTGGTGATATTCTCGTCTAAAAGACGTTCTGCGCCCCTGTGGATCCCATCATAATTTTCTGAAGGGTTAGCGGTCAGCGCAGTGTCTGTGACCACCATAATCGCTTCAACATTGTGCAGAAAACTACATTGTTCAATATTACCAAAGGTATCGGGAATCGCGAAAATAAGGTTCCCGCCGTAAGTCTCTTGAATCTCTGATATAAGGTTGGTCCAGCGATCCGCCATATCGTATGGCGTATTCGATGGGGTGCCATCAGGAAATTGTCCGTTAGGTAGAGCGGGAAAAACCAATTCACCGCCAATAATGAGATAATCGTGCTTCAATTCATTGGCGGAATAGGCAGTATTCATAATAAACCTTGTATAGGTTTCAAACCATTTCGCCCACCCATTGTAAGACGTATCAATCCGGGACCAGTATTCGGAAAGTGTGGATTTGTTCAAGTCTAATTGGGGAAATAATATCAGCCCCATTCCCGCTTCTTGCGCATAGTTGTTTAATTTGCTTATTTCATTATATGTGTATGTCGTCGCTAAATTGGAAGGGGAACCGATTTTTTCATTATTAGTGATCACCTCTGTGGGGGATATGGTTATGTACTTGATGCCGGAGGTTGCAGCTTCGATAAGGCCCCATTCGTAATAGGGCAGCCAATATGGGTTATAGGTTGCAGGAAAACTTAACCCCTTTATGAAACCAGGTTTATCGTACCTGAAATCTTCTGGTGTGATTGTGTGATTTACTGTACTGAGCCCAAACCAATTTTCAATAGTGTAAGTGATTGTCTTATTGGTAATCAGATTATCAAAATTAATAAGGAATCCACTTGCATTAGCACCCTTTGTTAGCACGTCGTCAGCTAAGCCGCATTGATCATTTCTACAGAACCTGAATTGCGCGCCTTCAAGGTATTCGAAAGGTCCATAAAGGGAATATGACCAGGTATTGCTTCCTGTTTTCACCATTGGAATTGGTGGCAGCCAGTTGTATGGGTTGAATTGGATACTGACCACATCTCCTGATGGTGTGTCTTTGGGGGTAGAAACCACAAACCGGATTGGATCTACGTTTTTATTATATGACCAAGCAAAAACTGAATTCTCTATTCTGACTGATCGCTGAGGCACGATTATCTGCCTGGTAAGAAATTCTCCGCTTTCAGACCTTTCTGCATTGATAAAGCTGTTTCCGAGGGTGAATTTATATCTAAAATCCGATCCAGCAGGTAGTTTGATGGTTAATTTGTACTTATCAGCACCATCAAACGCCATCAGCGGAGCACGCGACGGGATGATGGACAATCCACCGTCTATTTCAGCAAACATATTGCCAGTAGACAATGTGTTTCCAACCAGCCTGAGAGAGTCATTATCGCCAGTGTTTTCGGGAACAGTTACCACAAACTCCACATCAACCATTTCTGCGGGCTTAAGACCGAAAGAGGCCGGAGTTAGAGCGTTCTGTGCTACAACTGCACCTTGCTGGAATGGCTCATATGTACCATCCGGATGAATTGCAGTTAATAGGAACTCCCCAATGGGTAGATTATCAAGTTTAAAGAACCCGTTGGGTTCGGAGATGGTTTCGTTGCCATTCAGGTTAACTATTACATCAGCAATTGGCAAATCAGTTTCTGCGTTATAAATGAAGCCGCTGAGTTCTCCCCTTGCGCTGCTTGTATCACTGGCCTGCCAATGGTCTACCTGGTCCTTGATGATTGATGGACGTTTGATTAGCACTGTGCGGTACGCGACTTGATTACCAGATGCGTTCTTTTCGATAATATCCTTTTCATTGCGCAAAAGATACCGATAATTGACGACTGAATCATTACTGATCGGGATGCGAATAAAAGCAGAGCGCGAATCTTTTTTCTCCATTGCATATCTGGTCGGATTAATACCTATGCCAGTCACATTGTCAACGATCTCGAATATTATTTCTTCCGATTCTTCCAGCACTTCCGGCAGGATGACCTGGAAAACAGTTTCAGATGAAGAGAGATTTTGCGCATTGTCTCTGGTAGATGCGCACGCACTGAGCATCAGAAAAGTTATGACTAGAGCCGTAAGACGGAATGCTTTCGAATTAATAAATTCCATTAAACCCCTGAAAATATTTAAAGTGAAACTTCGATTTCATTTATATTCTCTACTAGACTGCCTAAAACACCATTAATAAACCTGGGGGTACTGTCGGATCCAAACATTTTTGCCAATTCCACCGCTTCATTTATGGCTACTTTTATCGGTGTAATTTTTCCGATGGCGAATTCCCACAGCGCGATTCGGATGATATTTCTATCAATGGAAGCTACCTGATCCAACGGCCAGTCAGGGGCATAAGTCCCAATCACATGGTCAAGATTTTCAATTTTCGGGTATACCCCGAGGACGATCTCTCGAGTGAATTCTTGCAGAGAATCATCGAGGTCACTTGCTTTAAACCGATTGACAATAATTTCCCCAATGGGGTGGTGGGTTAAATCATATTCATAAAGTACCTGAAGAGCGATTCCTCTTGCTTTTGTGCGAGATTTCATTTATTGATTTTGTTCTTTTCAAAAGTAATGTCTTCGATATGGATATTAATCTTTCCAACATCCATCCCGACCATCTCTACGATGGAACGGGATACCTTATCCTGGACTGCCTGGCTTGTTTGATGAAGGTCGGAATTATTCGACAGCCTGAGATATAGGTCAACGTATACTGTATTATTTTCTACCTCAATTTTGACCCCGTTAGATACACTCTTACTGAAGATACTTCCCGCCGTTTGTGTATTAGGCACCAGACCGCTTACGCCGGGAACTGATAGGGCAGCCAATTTTGATATTTCGACTAACACACCAGGATCGATTGTCGTTTTACCTTGGACTTCACGCATATTTTTTTCACTCATGTTTCTTCCTATTTGTTGTGTACATTATAACCCGTCACAATCTCAGAAGATTTGATTTCTAGTATTGAACACTTCAATTTTCTCCGTGATAGTTTCTAATTCCTGATCGAGCAGCATCACATGGCCAGATTTTTGGAGGATAATCTTTTCTTTTTTGAAGGATTTGATATTTTGATAAATATAATCAATATTTTCAATGTCGATCGTTTTATCATATTTTCCCTGGAACAATAAAGTTGGCGCGTGCACATCATTGAGCGCTTGTTTTGTCTTTACGGCTAATTTTTGAAATTCATGCGCGGCTTTCATTGGATAAACTGTGTAACCCTGCCATGCCAATCCATCTTCCGGCAAATTTTTATCCATCATAGGCGAAATGATTTTAATGAATTTTGCAAAACGCCGTCGTTTAATCAGCAGGGCGGTTGAAAAGAGATATAATGCGGCAATTTCCGCAAATTCTTCTGCG
>CAZDIS010000170.1:0-4599 GCA_964505585.1 uncultured Pelolinea sp.
CAGCATGGCTATTATATTGCTTATGCTGGTTCTCTCAAAGATACAAGGTTGGGTTAAGGCACGAAACCCAACATCTCCAATCCTGTCATTGCGAGACCCGCGAAGCAGTCATGGCAATCCCCCTCCTAATATAATGAATGCCACTGTGAACGCGGCTTGGCTTGCGCTTCTCATTCCAGCGTTATACCAATTGCGAAGAATTTCTTTTCGTACCCATCAATTTTTTTATCAAGAAAATCCATCACTCTCCCCCTCGTGAGGGACTTCTGACGATTTATTGGATCGTTCAAGGTATTGTTTCGGTTAGGCGTTTCTCACCCCATCATCTTCTTCAGCAGCGCGTACGCCGCCGGTCCCACCATCCCCTTCACCGTCTTCGCGTTCAGCGCTTGCTCCAGGTCCGCGATCAGGTCCTCCGCGCTCTCAATCCCAATGCTCGCCCGCACGATCCCTTCCCCCGTCCACTCACGGATCCGTTTCTTCTGTTCATCGCTCAGGTACGTCAGCGCGTCGATATAAATATCGGTCGGGTAATAGAACAGCAGCGAATGCGCGTGCCCCAGTGATGTCGCGTACTGGAATAGCTTGATCTGCTCAGCCATATTGATCGCCCCGCCCAGCCCTTCCTTCAATTGGAATGTCAGCATTCCCCCAAATCCAGCCATCTGCCGGCTGGCGAGGTCATGGTGCGGGTGGCTCTTCAGGCCCGGATAAAACACCCGCGCCACTTTCGGGTGTCCCTCCAGGAACTGCGCCACTTTCATCGCGTTCGCGCTCTGCTTTTCTATCCGCAGCGGCAGCGTCGTCAGCCCGCGGTTGATCAGCCACGCGTTAAAAGGGCTCAGCGCGCCTCCCAGGTGTACCAGCATCTCCTTCCGGATCCGCTCGGTCGCTTCTTCACTCCCCAGCACAGCGCCCCCCAGCGCGTCGCCATGCCCGTTGATGTATTTCGTCAAACTGTGGATCACATAATCCGCCCCCAGCGCCAGTGGCTGCTGCACCGCCGGGCTGGCAAAGGTCGAATCAACCGCCAGCGCCGCCCCCGCGCCGTGTGTGATCTCGCTTAGCGCTTTGATATCCGCGATGCGCAAAATTGGGTTAGCAGGTGTTTCTGTATATACCAATTTCGTGTTTGGGCGCAGCGCGGCCTGCACCGCGTCCAGGTCGGATGTATCCACCAGACTCACTTCCACCCCAAAGCGCGGCAGATGCAGCCCGATCAATTCCTGCGATCCCGCGTAACACACTTCGCTTGCGATCAGGTGATCACCGCTGCGCAGCAGCGTAAACAACAGCGCCGATACAGCCGCCATCCCGCTCGCCGTCACCACGCACCCCTCGCCCCCCTCCAGCTTCGCCAGCCGCTTCTCCAGCGATCGCAGTGTCGGGTTGCCCCAGCGTGAGTACACATACGCCGAATCGGCATGCTCCATGAACAGTGCGTCAAACAGCTTCACACCAAATCCCGGCAGTTTGAAAGTGGTCGACATATGCAGCGGTTGCCGCAGCGCGCCTGTTTCCGGGTCGGCTTCTTCCCCGGCGTGCACCGCCATCGTCTCAAACGCGTCAAATGCGTCCATCACAACCTCCCATTCTCTGCTTTATTCTCTATTCGCCAGTTGCTCCAGCGTTGCCTGATGGCTTTCTCTGGTGATCGGGTAAAACCAGGCAAATATCACCGCGCCGATCAGCAGCACCGCCGGTACCGGCCCCACAAAGAACCGGATCGCGTCCACTGCGCTCTGCGGCTGTGTCGGCAGAATTTCTCCCGAGACCGGTGTGATATATCCGGTGCGTGCCAGCGCCATTCCCATCATCCACAGCGCCGCGCCTGTCGCCAGTTTCTGGAAGAACGACGCGAAGGCATAATATGACCCCTCCCGCCGCTGTCCGCAGCGCGCCTCATCATCTTCCACCACGTCCGGCACCATTGCCCACGGCAGCACATACGCCGTTGCGATGCCCGAACCCGACAGCGCCGCCAGCGCGTATGCCAGTCCCAGCTGCTCCGGCTCCAGCGCGTAGATCCCCAGCAGCACCACGATCCAGCTCAGCGATCCCCACATAAAAGCGCGCCGTTTATCCAGTTTTTTCGCCACCCACACCCACAGCGGAATGAACACGATCGCCGCCCCTTGCGCCGCCAGCACGAAGTAATTCGCCTGCTCCGGCACCTGCAGGTAATAGTTGGCGTAATACACCAAAATCGCTGCTAATATACTGGCTGTCGTCCAACTCAGCAGATACAGCCCCATTACCATCCGGAATGGGCGGTTGCTCAGCGTCTGCTTCAGCGCCTCTTTCATCGGCAGCGCGTCCGGCAGTTCATCGCATGGTTTCTCGCTTGTGATCCGGAACACGATCAGCGGCGGGATCATCGAAGCCAGCCCCAGCCCGATCCCCAATATCATGAACAGCGTGCGCGCGTCCGTCACATACCACCCCAGCACCGTCGCGAAAATGATCGCTCCCAGCGTGCCTGCGATCGAGAATACCATCCGGTACCCATTCAGCGTGCTGCGCTCATCATAATCGCTCGTTAGCTCCGGTGTCAGCGCGTTATATCCCACATGCACCACGGTGAAAGCCGTGTCGAAAATAATAAAGGCCAGCGCGTAATACACCGCCAGCCCTACCTGCCCCAGCCCCGGCACCAGCCACATGAACATGAAACTCAGCCCCAGCGGCACCGCGCCAAATAGCAGCAGCACCCGCCGCCGTCCCCAGCGCGTGCGGATGCGGTCCGAGATCAAACCGAACAGTGGATCATTCACCGCGTCCCAGATGCGCGGGATACCCACCGCGTATGCCGCCAGATCGGGCCGCAATCCCGCTACGTCCGTCAGGAAATACAGTTGGAAGAACATCAATATCGCCAGCGGGATACTCGTGCTCAGGTCGCCCGTACTGAACAACAATTTCTTCTTGAGAGATATCTTTTGCTCTGCCATGCTCACACGCTCCCGTAATCCTGCGCGCGCGGATCTTCATATTGATAAAAGTCCTCCACGCTCCGTGCCGCTACTTCCTGCCGAAACACTTCCAGTTCCTTCTCCAGTGCTGCGTCCAGCGTATGCGGTTCGTGTTCTGCCAGCACTTTCTTTGCCTTTTCGCGCGCGTTGTCCAGCGCCAGCTTTTTGCCTTCCTTTTCCCATGTCTCATATGGCTCGCGTGAATACAGCTTGGGGATAAACAACTCCTTGCGGAAATGTGCCGCGGTATGCGCTTCAGCCAGGTAGTTCCCATCAAATCCGATCTGCTTGATCAGGTCCAGCGCCAGCGTATCTTCATTGACTTCGATCCCGCGCGCGGTCCGCACCGCCGCCTCACATACCTCATCATCCATCATCAGCATCGCGTGGTCTTCCAGCATCGTCCCGTCCAGCGTGCCGCCGCAGGTGATGAAATTTACCCCCGCCAGCACCGCCGGCAGCAGGTTCCCCATCCGCTCCACCCCCGCCTGGAAATCCGCCCGCTTCGCTTCCGTTGCCGCGCCCACGCTGCGGACCGGCAGTTTGTAGTGCCGCGCCATCTGCGCCGATGCCGCCGTGATCAACCCTGTCTCCGGTGCGCCCAGCGCCACCGTCCCATAACGCATATTCGAAACCGTGGATACCGTCCCATAAAACAGCGGCGTCCCCGGCCGGAAGATCTGCGCCAGCGTGATATGCGCCAGTATGCCGGCGTTTTCCTGCGCCAGCAGCCCCGCCAGTGTCACCGGGGATGTTGATCCAGCGATCCCTTCCGGCGAGACTGCCATCGGCTGGCCGTACGCCGCGCACATCAGCATACCCTCCGCCTGGATCTGGTCCATCTGCAGCGGGCTCACCACCGAGCAGATCGCCACAAAGCGCGGCCGTTTCTTCAGCTCTTCCCTGCCCCCCACCACCATCGCCATCATCCGCATCATGTCCCATGTCGGCAGGTATCCGTAGCACCCCAGCCCAAACGATTTGTTGCTGTTATGCGCCCAGCCCCAGATCGCCTCAGTGTGGATCGTCGTCATCGGGATATCGTTCGGCCACACATCCATCTGGGTATTGTGGATGTGCTTGCAGGCATTAACCAAAATGATATGGTCCAGCATATCCTGTTTGGTAGATGGCCGCGCCTCCCCCGTCTCCAGATCGATCATCCGCGTTGGCGTGCCCAGCCCCGCGAACACCGGCTTCTCCTGCTCCGGCCCGATCGGCAGCTGAAAATTCGCGTCCCTGCCATAGATCGTGAACGCTTCCGGCGCCTGTTCGATCGCCCACCGTACCAGCTTCTCCGGCAGTTTCACCGACATCGCCTCATCGTCAACCATCGCCCCCGCTTCCTTATAGATCGCCCGCGCGGTCGGGTATGGCACTTTGATCCCCACCTCGCGCAGTATTTCCATCGACGCCGCGTCGATCCGCTCCACTTCGGTCTGGCTCAACACCTCAAATCTCTGTGTTCTCATGCTGTGATTCTCTCCTTATCACGGTATTTGGCATACAAAATTCAGTATATCATTCAGCCAATTTATTGCATAAGTCATGACCACCCGCAAAGCGGGTGGTCATGACCTGACCCTATAAGGGTCTGTTACTTGCTGCACCTCAAGGTGCCGCTTTC
>CAZDIS010000171.1:0-4532 GCA_964505585.1 uncultured Pelolinea sp.
GGATCTCTTCGTCATACGGGATCAAGCCAGCCAGCTTTACAGTCTCCTTATTGGCGTATTCGCGGATCGCGTCCCGGATTTCGGTGTTCAGGTCGTGTTTATTGATCACCAGGATCACGGGAATATTAAAGAAATTCGCCGCGGCTTTTGCGCGCCGCATGTCATGAAAACCGGTCAGCGTCGGTTCGCAGACGATCACCGCGATGTCAACGCCCTGCAGCGCGGCGGTAACAGGACACCCAATACCGGGCGGGCCGTCTATCAGTAATATATCCTTACCCTGTTCTTCTCCGAACGCCCGCGCCCTTTGTTTGATCAGTGTGACCAATTTGCCGGAATTCTCCTCGCCGGGATACAAGTTCGCGTGAAATAACGGGCCGTAAGGGGACGCGGAGCGATACCATTCGCCGGATTGGTGATTGCGTGTGCGGATCGCCTCGGCCGGGCATTGGTGAACACAGGAAAGGCAGCCTTCGCAAAATGCCGGGTCGATATGGCAGATGCCGCCTTCTTTACAGCGCACCGCGTCAAAGCGGCATACCGCCAGGCAGCGGCCGCATGCAGTGCACGCTTTTTGATCGATCACCGCGCTGGTGCCCGCCATAAAGGCAAATTCTTCTTCCTTTTTTGGATCAACCAGTAACTCCAGGTTGGCAGCGTCCACGTCCGCGTCAGCCATCACCAATTGATACGCATCCGCTGCGATATCCGCCAGGCAGGCGGTGACCGTTGTTTTTCCCGTACCGCCTTTACCGCTGATGACAAGGATCTCTTTCATGCTTTTACCTGGGACGCTTCCACAAGTTGTAAGATGTTTTGGTAGGCGCTGGTAAAAACAGTGCGTAAACGCGGCTGGGTTTCGATCAGCAGCTTGCCCTCCGAATAGGCTTCTGCCAATGCCCGGTTAAGCGGGATGCGCGTCAAGATCGGCAGCTTGGCTTCCTGCGCGAATCGTTCGATGAGGGCGTCGTCCTCTCCGCTTTTATTGATCACAATTCCCGCCGGCAGGTGAAATGCTTTCTCGTTCAGCGCCACGACAGTTTTCAGGTCATGCAGCCCGAACGGGGTGGGTTCCGTCACAAATAAAAGGAAATCGCTGCCCCGCGCGGTCTCTACAACCGGGCAGGACGCGCCCGGGGACGCGTCAAGAATATAAATATTTTCTGATGGTTGCTGGACGGTCCATTTTTTCAGGGCGCGGATGACCGGGGTCGGTGAAGAGAAGCCGATCTCCAGTGTTCCCTGTGAAAAAAGCAGCTGGCCGGCATTTCCTCTTTCGAGCATCCCGATCTGTTCGCTCTTTTCCTGGATAGCTCCCTGTGGGCACAACAATGTACAGCTGCCGCAGGCATGGCAGAGTTCCTTGAAGAACAGCACTTTTCCGCCCGCGACAGCCAGCGCGTTATATTGGCAGCCGCGCGCGCAGACGCCGCAGGCTGTGCAATACGCGTGATCGATCACGGGCAGCAGGCGTTCCACGGCCTTTTTTTCCTGGATGATAGGATCGAGGAACAGAGCCGCGTTTGGTGCTTCTACGTCACAATCCACCAGGCAGATCGAGGATTTCTGGTTATCAATTTTGTCGGCAATGCTGGCGGCCAGGTTGACGGCAACGGTGGTCTTGCCGGTGCCGCCTTTCCCGCTCGCGACGGTGATGACCATTTATTAACTGGCACCTGTGTGCGCGTCGACATTGGGCGTGATCATGCACTCCAGTTTGCCCGCCTGGTATGCCGCGAGCACGCCCTCAGCGCTGCCGCCGTCATGCTTGTATGCGGCGATCTTCGCCGCCGAGAGCACATCGAACGCTTTTGGCCCCAGGCTGCCCGTGAGGACCGCTTGCACGCCCTGATCAATGATCCATTGCGCGGCCTGAATGCCCGCGCCGCCCGACGCCTCGCGGGCCGGGTTGCTCTCGATCTTAAAATCGCCGCTTTCCGGGTTGATGACCATGAAGTACGCGCAGCGGCCAAAAATGCCGCTTGCCTTTGCTTTCATGTCCTGGCCGTTTTCCAATGAAATAGCTATCTGCATCTCTCTCACCTCCTGCGATGTCCACGCAAACAGGCGGAATACCAATTCCGCCTGTTTGACTCTTTTTATTCTTCTTTTTTAATTTGGCTGCGGACTGCGTCAAGCTTTTCCTGCAGCCAGGCTTCTTCCGCTTTCAATGCTTCTTGCTCCTGTTCTTCTGTCATGGGAGCGGGTGCGGGGAAATCGCCCGGAAAATATCCGCGCCTTCCCCAACCAGGATGCATGGGATAGCGGTGCAACCGCCGCGATCGGCGATTGCCATGCATTCTCCCGCGGTGATATCCGCGCGCGAATGCCATATTTTCGAAACCGGGCTGTTCGTGCCCCGCGCAGTACCCCGCGCCGCGTCCGGTTCCTGATCCCATTCCTTCTGGTCCTGTTCTATCTCCTGCTGGCATAATTATGTATCTCCTTTCTTTTGCTTGTTCGTTTCTTTTTCTGTTGCGTACGTTTGGTATTTATCTATCAGCTGGTCAATGCGGTCTCGTGTCACGCGCATTTCATCCATATAAAATGCGAGCGCGTCCTGTCCGTCCATCGTGATCGAATACACCCGCCGCGGCGGCCCCTGCGTCTTCTCTTCATCCCAATCGGACTGCACCAGCCCATCCTCTTCCATGCCCCGCAGGGCGCGGTAAATCAGGCTGGGGTCGATATCCGCGATGCCGTATTCTCCCATTCTTTCCGACAGGTCATACCCGTGGGCGGGCCCATCCATCATCATCAGCAGCAGGGTTGGGCGCATCAAGTTGCGTCCCCGCCGTCTGCCTCCCCTCATATGGTGTCTATTGTGATTTCTCATGCCGCTATTATCGCACACTAAGTGCATAACGTCAATAGACAATAAGCAATTATATGAAAAACTAATAATCCAGAAAATACGTTCTTTCAGATAGAATTATTTGATATTTCAGGAGGTACGCATGCCGGCCATCGATTGGCTGCCGCTGGTCACATTTGTTTTTATTACCAATTTTACGCCCGGCCCGAACGTGATCCCAGCTATGTCGCTTGGTATCCTCTATGGGCTGCGTAAAGCGATGCGCTTTTGCGTGGGTGTTTTTGTCGGTTATATCTTTCTCATGCTGGCCAGCGCCTTTGCCGCGCGGGCGCTCTTTAATACTTTTCCGGGCTTTGAACCCGCGCTGCGGGTCATCGGAGCACTCTATATCGGCTGGCTGGGTGTCCTGGCGCTCAGGAAAAGCATTGCGGTCGCTGTGCAGGACCAGCCCGCCCGGGGATTCTGGCACGGCCTTTTCCTGCAATTTGTGAATGTGAAAGGCATGCTCTTTGGCCTTACCCTTTTTTCCACCTTCCTGGCGCCGCTGCGCGCCGCCATCGGCTGGCAGGTAGCGGGCGCGGTCGGGATCGCATTTTCAGCATTCTCGGCAGCGGCCACATACGCGGTGTTTGGCGCGGCTATTAAACGCTATCTGGCAAATGAAACCATCCGCAGGGCAGTCAGCATCTTTCTGTCCATCATGTTATTCATCACCGCCCTGCGCATCCTCGGTTTCTTTGATTGGCTTAAATGATCGCTTTCCCGCTGATCGGATCTTTCATCATAGAATAAAGGCAAAAAATAAGGACCTTCATGCCTGAATCCATCGATTGGCTGCCGCTCATCTCATTTGTGCTGATTACCCTTTTCACGCCTGGCCCGAATGGCCTGTCTGCTATGTCGCTCAGTATGCTCTATGGTTTCAAGCAGGCCGCGAAATTCTGCATGGGTGTTGGTGCCGGGTACATCGTGATCATGCTGGCGGATGCTTTCATCTCCAATGCCCTGCTCACAGCCCTGCCGGTGTTTGAATCGATCCTGCGTGTTGCCGGCGCGCTCTACATCGCCTGGCTCGCCCTCGGGATGCTGCGCCGGAGTTTCCAGATCGAGATGCGCGGCCAGGCGCGCCAGGGTTTCTGGTATGCCTTTTTCTTTCAACTGATCAATGTCAAGGGTATCCTCTTTGGCCTGACGCTCTTCTCGACTTTTCTCTCACCGCTGCGTGGCAATCTGCCGGCGCTGGGATTGGCGGCTGTGGCCATGGCGCTGCTGGCATGGATCGCGACCTCATGCTATGCTTTCTTCGGCGCGGCCATCCGGCGGTCATTCGACAACCCAACCGTGCGCAAAGCGGTCAGTATTGTGCTTTCCCTGGCGCTGTTCTATGTTGCCCTGCGCATTGCGGGTTTCTTTGAATGGCTGCGGGCGGTCATGTCCTGACACAGGTTTCGCTTATTAAACAATCGATAACGAGCATGGCTCCCCGCGTTTTCAGAAATGGATCGGCGGCCTGATCCGGCAATTGCGCGCGCCTTCAACATCATCGCCGCGCGCGCCGTTATCGCCGTCTGCCTGCTTCGTATTTGCCCTTCTAGCGCTGTGATATTTCTCTAAATAGCAGTGATCTTAGCGGGCGGATCGGCCTAGGGGTGTACGTGGATCATCAGCGGCAGAAAGTGCACCGCGCGCGCGTCGATGCAGATCTCAACGTGGTGTT
>CAZDIS010000172.1:0-4469 GCA_964505585.1 uncultured Pelolinea sp.
AAATGATGAAATTTCAGTCACTGCTCACGAACAACCTCCCTCCCTTTCCCTCCCTCCTTGAAAAGGCGGGAGGGGATGAGAAGCGAAGGATCTGCAACATAACCGGGATAATATACAAATTATGTATATTATCCAGAATATTTTGTAACGGAGAACGCCCAAACCACGGAATTTATACAAATGGGGGGGGAGCTACTCTACTGATGATTGCTTTGACAGGGATGTTGAGTTTTGTTCTTCAGCCCAACCAAAGAAGAGCGGCAATACGCCAATCATTTACTTCAGGTCCACTTGATCCCAAAAACTCCTGAAATTTAGAACGCGGGCTATCTGGTCCTGATTGATGAGGAAGGGGGCGACATCCTGGGCGAGGGATTGAAAATCCAGACCCTTGATGCGGTCCGCATAGTATTCATGCAACTCATCAGCCGCGCTGATGTCCCACTTCAATTTGAGAAAACCATAATCGGGCTGTGTGAAGGAAAGCAGGAATGTGATGTCGTAGAAATCCCTGCCTTTTGGCCGCACCCTGCTGACAGAGGTAAATATCTTCTGCGCCAATAGAACTGGCGGGGGTGTGACCCTGATTTCGCTGAACACATCGAATTTATTGATGAGCCTAATATCCGGTGAATAGGTATAGCCCTGCGCAAAAGTGTCGATACGGATGAGGATCTTCTCCTGCGGCGAAACGGAAACTCCCTGCGTGAATAAGAAGTCTGGTATCTTGATATAGCAATGATAGGCACCTTTTTCCACCAGGCGCATCTCAACGTGGAATCCCTCCAACTCAAGGTATCGTCGCACTTTATTGGCCATATCCCCAAAAACTGCCCAATTAACACCAAAATGATCCAGGTCAATATCCTCTGAGAAGCGATTATTCCCATGCAGGATGCGGAGCGCAGTTCCCCCCAGGAAGGAAAGTTTTTCTGCGTTAGGCGCACTGAAGAGCGCATGCAGGATCTTAATCTGAAGGTATTCGCGGATCAGGCTGCGCTCGAAGGGGTGGTATTGCTGCGGATAGGCATTCATAATTTGCTGGATGTCAAGCATGGATAAACTCCATAAAAAGTTCAGCGCGGGCAGCGACTGCTTTGCTATCAAAGATATGCAGATAATCAAGGAATAACTGATGGTTTAAATTCTCACGCATTTCAATCCGGTTCCAGCGCAGCGCTTCGAAATCGGATACTGCAGAGAGATGGGGATGCAGGTACAGAAAATCCAGAATCGCTTTTTCCAAACGCGCTATTCTATACTTGACCGCCCGCCGCGCCTCGATCACTTGATAGCCAAACATCAATACCGGTTTGACGCTCCTGTAGTGAATGGCGCCCCAGGCACTATCAAATCTCTTGGTCTTCCTAGAACTGATACTGGTCACCCCCAGGACAGATTCCGGGATGACATGACGGGCTTCGAGCGCGGATTCCAGGCTGATATAGGAGGGCTGATAGAGCAAATTGACCGCCATGAAGAGCAGGGCTTGATCCATCGATCGATGCGGGAAGCGATAATAGCGCCCGGCAAATGAATCGATCTTGCCGTTTGCAACCCAATAGGCCAATTGTTCCCTTGGAAATGAAGGGTCTATTTTGCGAATATCCCCCAGACTGAAAATCGGTAGATCACCCAAGGCTGATTGGAGTGTGTGAAGATGCATTTTGTTTCCTATTGTTAATAAAATTATTAACTTTCGGAAATATAATAACGTTTTTGAACGGGACTGTCAAGGATCAAATTCGGCGGCGCTGGTCTTGAAGGCAAGTGAGACGCGGACGAAGATGGCGCGGGTGAAAGGGGTGGACCGGATGGAGATCGAACGGCAGGTGGTGATCGCGTCGTTGACGGAAGCACTGACGGAGATGGGGAGGGTGAGGTGACCGAGTAAATCACCCCCCTCCCTTTCCCTCCCCCCATCAATAGGGGGAGGGGATTAGAAGGGGAGATCCTGCAATTTAAACGGGATAATATACACATTATGTATATTATCCAGAATATTTTGCATAGGCGAGCGCCAAACCACGGAATTTATACAAACGCGGGGGAGAAACCCTCTGATGATGCTTTGACAGGAATGTTGGGTTTCGTGCCTCAACCTGATTAATAAAGGAGGGAAGACCAAGTGGTTATTAACTATATTAGATGTTCTTTTATCATTTTTGATACCTGATTCAGGTTGTCATTGATGTGTTCATTGGGGAATCTGAGGATGGTATATCCCAGATTGAGGAGGTATTGCTCGCGCTCTTGATCGTATACTTGTTTGTGTTCATGGGCGGTACCGTCCACTTCGATGATGAGCTTTTTTGCCGGGCAATAGAAATCAACGATGAATGGGGGAATGATGTGCTGCCGCCGGAACTTGTAGCCATCGAGCCTTTTTGCGCGCAGTTTTTCCCATAATATTGATTCTGCCTGCGTGGGATTGCTGCGCATGTGACGGGCGCAGGTTATGAGGTCGTCGAGATGATCGCGTGGTATGTTTTTGGCAGATATGGTGTCGCTATGGTAGTTTGCATTTTCTTTTCCCCCCTCCCTTCCCCTCCCCCCAA
The DNA here is from genome assembly GCA_964505585.1 of uncultured Pelolinea sp. Classification (GTDB taxonomy): domain Bacteria; phylum Chloroflexota; class Anaerolineae; order Anaerolineales; family Anaerolineaceae; genus Pelolinea. The sequence continues at coordinate 2,559 of CAZDIS010000172.1, forward strand.
TTAAGGGGTGAGGGTGTGCGTGAAAGGGAATTTTCCACAGTTCGTAGACTTTTTGGCATTCGGAGTGCCAGAAGGTATTTTGATCCTGGCCATCGGAGAGCAGGCCGAGGTCTTTAGCCCAGGTGTAGTAGCCATCACCGGGGACACTGCTGACACCGACGACGATTGAGGAAAGCATCGGCCGTCCTTGTTCGATCTCGTTACGGGAGACCTCGCCGATGAGTCCGCCAATGGCACTGCCCATGAAGCTGCCCGAAGTGGGGAGGCCGACGGCCTGGGCGATCTCCTGATAGGTGCAGAGGCCGTGATGCTGGGCGGCGTTGATCATGATGCTGTAGGCGATGAAGTATTCTTTGGAGTTGATCCATTTTTCGGTTGACATTTCTTCTCCTATTTATGATTAATTGTGATCTGGAATTTGGAATGATTCGTCTATGTTCCCGGTTTCCAGTAATTTGTCTTCAAAACGATTTAATCTGCGTGAGGCATCATCATATTTATTTTTCGCGTTGCTTATATGGGTACCGAGAGTATTAAATTCATTTTTAAATTTTTCTTCATCAATCTTTAAACGGGATAGATGGGTCATTATCTCTTTCGCTTTCTCTTCGATTCTCATTCCTTTCAATCCTCTAACAATGACTTGTAGATATGCATAGAAGGAATTGGGGCTTACGGGTATGACACATTTTTCCAACGCGTATGAAAAGACACCTTCACCATCGTCATCTTTGATGATGGTCTCATAATAGACATTCTCTGCTGGAATATACATGAGCGCAAAATCGTATGTTTTTTCATCAGGCAGAATGTATTTTTGGGAGATGGCATCGATATGACTTTTTATTCCTCTAACAAATGCCTTTCGCGCCGTTTTTCTTTCATTTTCGTTCTCCACTTCCTGCAGACGAATAAATTGCTCAAGAGGAAATTTTGAGTCAACGGGAACCAACCCGTCACCTAATTTAATGATCGCATCGACCTTTTCACGCGACTTAAAGGAATATTGAAATTCATAAAACTGGGCGGGCAGGATTTGGGAAAGGAGTTCCTCGAGCAATGTTTCTCCCATCCCGCCGCGCAGCTTAGGCGGTTTCAACAGATCCTCAAACTTCTTGACATGCTGGAACTCTGTGATGATCTGTTCTGATTTTTCTGAGATTGTGCCAATTTCCTTATTTAATCGTTCAAATGCCTGCCTGCTACCCTCATCTACATCTTTGATTTTTTGCGATAAGGTCTCGACGACTTCTTTGTTTCCCTTTTCCTCTATCTTCTTCACCTGTGCTTGAAGCAAGATTAGAAAGACTAGTAACCCGATCAAAAAGAGGGAAATCACGCCTAAAAATATGAATAAGAAAATATCAACCTGCTGCATTTTTCCTCCTAACAGTGTCGGGTTAATTATATTTATTTTTTGAAGTAACGTATCCTAGTTTATGCAATACATGCCATCAATCGGATTTTAGGCTGAAGGCCGGGCGCCGCTGATGAATGGAAAATATTGTGCGAGATGCGGACGAAGATGGCGCGGGAGGGTTTAGGAATCCAATCATTGAGAATAAATATTGCAATGTTTTTTTGAGACAAGCCTTGCGATTATCCTCCCTCCCTTTCCCTCCCTCCTTCAAAAGGCGGGAGGGTATTTTGAATGGAAGCGCTGACGGAAATGGGAAGGGTGGGGTAGGTCCAAAAAAGGACAACCAATTAGCCACAAAAAAAGCTGGTCGAGCCGGATGAGAAAGGATTTGTTGGGGAGGACCTGCAATCTGAACGGAATAATATATAAACTATGTATATTATCCAGAATAATTTGCATAGACGAGCGATCAAACAACAGAATCCATACAAACACGGGGGGAGAAACCCTCTGATGATGCTTTGACAGGAATGTTGGGTTTCGTGCCTCAA
>CAZDIS010000173.1:0-4370 GCA_964505585.1 uncultured Pelolinea sp.
GACCGCAATCGTAGTTAATCCATATTCGCGCGTTGCGGAGGCGGAAACGTTGCCGCCCATGGTACGCGCCAAAATCTGCATCCCATAGCACAATCCCAAAATCGGCAAACCGCTTTCTAAAATGAAAGATGGAAGGATAGGCGCGGAATCATCATAGACAGATGAGGGGCCGCCTGAAAGAATATATCCCTTCGGGTGGATAGATTGGATAAACGCCTGATCAGCATCCCACGGAAAAAGCTCGCAATAGATATGCTTTTCCCGCAGCCGGCGTGCAATAAGCTGAGAATATTGTGAGCCAAAATCCAGGATCGCGATGCTCATCGTGTCAGTCCTTTAATAGGATGCCATCCTCATCCATGCGCGTGATGCATGCCAGCGACTCAATCGGAACGCCCAGCGGTGTTAACAGGTCGCGCCCGCCTTCAAAATCCTTTTCGATCAAAGCGCCAATACCTACCAGTGTCGCGCCAGCTGCCTGGATCAGGCGCACCAGGCCCTTGATGGTTGAGCCGCTCGCGAGAAAATCGTCAATGATCAGCACCCGTTCACCCTTGGCGAGATACTCTGGCGACACGATCAATTCCACATTGATGCCCTTCGTGTGAGATGGCGCGACGGTCAGATATACCTGATCCGGCATGGTTACCGGTTTGCTCTTGCGCGCGAAAACAACGGGAATTCCAAGCGCGAGGCCGGTCATGACCGCGGGTGCGATCCCGGAAATCTCCGCGGTAAGGATACGCGACGCCTTAACCGCAGAAAATAATCGCGCGAATTCTTCACCACACTCTTTCATAAATGATGGGTCAACCTGATGGTTGATGAAAGAATCTACCTTTAGGATCCCGCCGCCAAGGTACGCACCATTTTTCAGGATCAGATCTTTCATTTTTTGCATAAATCATTCCTCAAAGCTTGATCTATTTAATTTTTGAATAAGCGTACCATAGTTGAAATATTCAACCCGGCATTTATTAAAAGGGTATGCGTTTAATCCGAATTTTTAAGGATCTCAAGCATTTGTGCTTCCCGTGGAGATGTGGACGTACCTCCGATACCCTGCGCCGAAAGCGCCCCGCAGATATTTCCGATCCGCAGGCATGTTGCCAATCCAAATCCATGCACCAGCCCATACAGAAAGCCCGCGTCAAAATTGTCTCCGGCTCCGGTTGTGTCTGCCGCTTCAATCTCTAATGCGGGCTCGTGTAAAACGCCCGCGTCATTCTTGAGGTAACTCCCATTCGCACCATCTTTGATAACAACCACCGGAGTAAATTTGTGCAAAGCTTCGAGCATGCCAACCATATCCTTTTCCGCTGTCAGCCCTTCTGCCTCAACCCGGTTCGGTGAGAACACGTCTATACGATTTAATGCTTGCTGAACCAGCGCTTCGGATAGGGAGTGGTTATGCGCCTGACAATCCATGAAAAACTTTGCTCCAACCGACCGCCCGGCGTTTAATAGTTCTGAAAGCTCCGTTCCCAGCAGCAGATGAGTGATGTAGATCCATCGTGGTTTTGTTTCGGTGATTATATCCCTATACGCATAAGGCGGAAGGGGGTCAGAATAACTCAGAAACGCGCGTTCGCCTTGATAGGAGAATGCCGCTGTCAGATGCAGGGAGGGATGTCCCTGTTCAGAAAAGTGGGAAGTATTCAGCCCTTCGCTCACTGCCGCGTTTCTTACAAATTGGCTGAACGGATCATTGCCAAACGTGCAAGGCCAAACTATATCAGTTTCCAGGCGATGTAATGCGACCGCCGCGTTATAAACGCCGCCCGGAATAAGGTGGAAATCTCCCGCATACACTTCATGGCCCAGCCGGGGCAGCTCCGGCAGTGCAGTGAATACAAGGTCGCAGAAATAGCGCCCAACAATTAACACATCGCATCGCTTATTTGTTGATCCCATCAAGCTAATTGTATGCCAAGTAGGAATTTCTTTAAGGTCGAAAGGGAAGGATATCCGATGGAATGTCCTTCCTTTTCATCCGACAACGCGTTCCCAGACGCGCTTCCTGGCTAGGACAGGCGGGCTGGAATGATGATGCGCGATGAGCCAATATAGCACCGTATAGCGCTGTTCGGTCTGATCTCATGTGATCAAGCGGACAATGCTCGCATCCTGGAATAAATCCGTTGAAGTGATTCCCGTCGCTTCAAGCAGGTCTCGCACCACACTGATATCAGCGGCATACAGATCGCCGATAAACTTTAACGCGCTTTTATTTAGATATCCCTGTTTGGGCAGGGCCAAGGTCATCGTCGCGTCGGCTCGCACGCAGCGGCCAATGGCTGTGCCAGTATCCGCATCCAAACCGGAGGGAATATCGAGCGCAAGCTTCAACGCCTCCATCTCATTCATGCCTTCAATCCATTCGGCAGCTCTCCCCCGCGGCGCGCCTTGCAGCCCATATCCGATCAGCGCGTCAATAACCAGATCGAAAGGATCCATGGGGAACGTATCGATCATCCTTACGCCCATTTTTTTGATTGCCCGCATCTGATCTAATGGTATGGATTTTAAATGATCGGCGGATACGGAGATCGCTGTCGTAACTTTCGCTCCGCGGTTCGAGAGATGCCGCGCCGCTGCCATCCCGCCCCCGCCATTATTTCCGCCCCCACAAACAACCGCGATGGATTTTTCACCCACACTGCCGCCCAATAAAATCTGTGAGAGATCCGCCAGATTCCTGCCGGCGTTTTCCATCATTTGCGTGAGAGAAATATGATACGCTTCGATCATCAAGCGGTCTACTTCAATCATCTGCTCTCTGCTGACCGCTGGTACATCTGTCAATTTTTTTGTTTCATATACTTATTTTATACACAGATCATGCCGGGCACCTTAAAATATACACTGAATGAGGATATCTGAAATGCAAAACCAATTAAGTCAAAGCCGCAGCCCCTATCTTCTCCAGCATGCTGATAATCCCGTGCATTGGCAGGTCTGGAGCGATGATGTGCTCGCAGTCGCGAAAAAACAGGATAAACCACTGTTGATCAGCATCGGCTATGCCGCCTGCCATTGGTGCCATGTGATGGCGCATGAAACGTTTGAAGATCCTATCAGCGCGCGCATCATGAACGAACATTTTATCTGCGTCAAGATCGACCGTGAAGAACGTCCCGATATTGATGCAATTTATATGCAAGCCGTACAAATGATGACTGGTAGCGGTGGATGGCCGCTGCATGTTTTCGCGCTTCCAGACGGGCGTCCATTTTTTGGCGGTACTTATTTTCCGCGTGAACAATGGCAGCGCTTATGCCGTGCCGCTGCCAACGAATATGACACTAACCGTGAAAAACTTATCGCGTTTGCGGATAACCTGGAAAAAGGCATGCGCGTTCAGATACCGGTCTTTAATACACAAACCTCAATGCCGTTCAAACAGGATGTGTTATTGGATACCGTCGATGCCCTGTCCTTGCGTTTCGACCATCAACATGGCGGCTTCCGCGGTGCGCCGAAATTCCCAATGCCCACTTTGATCAATTTCTTGCATGATTACAGTCTCTCATTTAATGAAAAGCAGGTTAATGAATTCGTCAGGCATACACTAAAGGGGATCTCGTTCGGCGGAATCTACGATCATATTGGCGGCGGGTTCGCGCGCTATTCCGTTGATTCACGCTGGAAGGTGCCGCATTTTGAGAAAATGTTGTATGACAACGCCCAAATGATGACGCTCCTCAGCAGAGTATATCGCGCTGAACCATCCCCCCTGTTCCAGGAACGCATCAATGAAACCGCGGATTTTCTTTTGAAGGAGCTGCAAACCAGTGAAGGGTTTTTTGCTTCCTCTCTGGACGCGGATAGCGAAGGTGTGGAAGGTCAATACTACGTCTGGGAAAAAGAGGAATTAGAAATCCTGCTTGGGGATCTGTTTGATGTTGCCAAAGAAGTATTCAATATCAATGATTTTGGTTTTTGGGAGGATAAGAAATTTATTCTCCAACGTAATGCCTCTTTCTCAGAAATTTCCGACAGGCTGGATATGCCGATTGAAGAATTACAGACGAAGATAATCCACATCAAAAAAATCCTTTTTGAAAAGCGATCATCGCGTACGCGGCCTGCAACCGATACCAAAGCCATCATTTCCTGGAATGGCCTCGCTATTCAGGGTTTCGCCGAAGCGTATCTGGCAACGGGAGATGAGCGATACCTTTCAGCCGCGCAGGCAACCGCAAGCGCCATCATGGCGCGATCGCGGACGGATGAAGGCGGCTTGTATCACGTCTTTTCTGCGGGTACCGCCTACACGCCTGGATTCCTCTCAGATTACAGTGCTGTCATCAGCGCGTTCATTGCGCTCTATCAGGCTGACCTGGATGAAAACCACCTGAGCCGGGCAA
>CAZDIS010000174.1:0-4369 GCA_964505585.1 uncultured Pelolinea sp.
CGGGCAGGTTGGAAACACCGGCGATTCCTCAAATGCACATTTGCACTTTGAGACCAGAATTGGGCCGTCTGGCGCACGTTTTGAAAGTATGGCATACTATATCCCCCAATCAACTGCATCTGAACGGTATAATTATCTAGTATGGCGGATTAGTAATTTATTCCAATTATTTGACCCGATGTTGTTGTTAAATGTAAATGGATAGAAGGTAAAAAATGATCAAAAATTCAACTTTATTAAAAATCGTAATCCTGACAATAACCGCATTGGCTATCGCTGCCTGTGGAAACGCGGAGGAAGTGGCTCCGACGATCGACCCGATCGCGGTCATGACAGATGTTGCCGGCACTGTCCAGGCAGAGGTCACCCAGAACGCTTTGCTGACGCCATCAGCAACTGTCCCCCCGCCGCCCACCGCGACATTACCAGCGCTGCCTACCCAGGCTTTACCAGCCATACCAACCACCTCCACCAACCCAATCGCCCCCACGGTCCCAGCCGGGCAATTGCCTGATGACGCCGCCTATGTGGCGGATATTGACGTACAGGACGGGGATGTTTTCTGGCAGGGAGAACGATTCACCAAAACCTGGCAAATAGAAAATACAGGAACCACGACCTGGGACACCAAATATCGCCTTGTTTATAAAGATGGCACGATCACCAGTGAAGAATTGGTTTTCAACCTGATCAGCCCGGTTGAGCCGGGTGAATTGCTCAATATTAGTGTTAAAATGACTGCCCCTGAAGTGCTTGGCTCATACACTAACTATTGGCAAATGATGAATGAGGATGGGCAATTCTTTGGGGATGTGTTATCCATGAGCATTGTTGTCGGGACTGAATTCGACAAAACCGCAACACCTGCTGGATAGATCAGCAATGCATTAATATGTTACTCGAAAAAAAGATGATCTCAGCCAGGGCAAACAGCCTTGGCTTTTCTTTTGTCGGTTTCGCGAAAGCAAGGCAAACACCGCATTTCCCAAAATTCCTTGAATATATATCGGAAAATGATGTGGGAGATCTTACTTTTTTATCGAAGCCGTATGTGATCAACGGCCGCAGTAACCCCGCAAGCCTGCTTGAAAATGCCGCCTCTGTTATCGTGCTGGGTGTAAGCTATCCACATGCAAATGGGTTAGCAAATGGAACAAATAAATGCACCGGTTCCATTGCGGCATACGCTTTGTTACCGGACTATCATCACCTTCTAAGGGAAAAAGCCAGACGGTTGGTCTCGGACCTCAGGAACAGCTCCCGGACAGAATTCAACGCGCGCATTTTCATTGATTCCGGGCCAATGCTGGAAAAGGATATGGCCTATGCTTCCGGGCTGGCCTGGATAGGCAAAAATTCCCTCAGCATTCACCCTGAGCACGGGTCATTCTTCCTCATTTGTTGCATTCTGACCGATATCGATCTCGAGATCGAACCCCGCCTGGTTGCGGATTTATGCGCTGATTGTCGGCAGTGTGAAATTGCTTGTCCAACGGGCTGCATAGAAAACCATCGAGTGGATATTTCCAGATGTGTGTCATATTTGACCGTTGAACACAGAGGCGTCATCCCGCGTAATTTGCGCCCGCAAATTTCCAACCGAATTTTCGGATGTGATACATGCCAATCCGTTTGCCCGCGAAATTTGAACGCTTACCCACCTGAAAACAGCGGTGGCTTTCAATATAAAATAACCACTGGTTCATCTATGCGTTTAGCACAGGAATTAAACCTCTCAGAGGGATCATTTCAGGAAAAATACGGCGCCACTCCCATCGCGCGTACGGGTTATACGCGTTACATGCGCAATGTCGTCGTCGCGGCAGGAAATAGCGCTGACAGCAATTGCATTCCAGGCCTTAAGAAAGCGCTTCTCAGCCCATCCGAAATGGTCGGCATCCATGCCGCATGGGCATTGAATCAGTTTCCCGTAGCGGAAACTGAGGAATTTTTACAAGCCCAGCTGCAGACTGCCATCAGTGTAAAAATCTCTCAAGAGATCGTTGAAACAAGATGATCTGAGGTTTTTTATTTCAGCCATTGCGGCTGAACGGCATTTTCGGCAATAACCGTTATCGTCCCGCTATTCTTTTCCCAGACGGCGACGCGGGGAACAGACTTTGAGGTTGACAGGTCATATTGTTGAAATGCGAGCAATTCACCTTCAGGCAGCCATCGAAGATATGCGTGGTCATAATTGAATTGGTCGCTGATCGCTTTGATGATCTCACCATTTGGATTAATTTCCACGATATCTTTCGCGTTGTCCTGTAAACCCGCGCGGGATAATACATAAAATGTGCCAGTATTTGAGTAGATCGGAGTGTTGTAATCGACGCCTTCTGAAAGGGCGAATAACACTTCCTGCTTCTGCTCATCGACAAATATTTCGGAATACAGAGAGACCATCAGCAGGCCTTGATTATTTCTTTCTCCGACCAGAAATCGCGTACTATCCGGAGACCACGCGCCGATCAGATCAACATCCACGGGAAATGAAAGCACCAGCTCCATATCCATCAACCGTACTATACGAAGTAAACCAGTTTCAACTTCATGAAACCGGAGGTATGCACCATCTGGTGAAATATCGATCCAATCAATGACCGCCTTTGAAATGATCAGTTCTTCGCCATTATCGTAGTTTAGATGAATAAGCATCGGGCGTACACCTCGCTTTGAAAAGATAAGTCCCGAGCCGTCGGGCACGATCTCTAAATTCTCACAAATTTCTTCGCCGCATGCATAGACTGCTTTCTTATTTTTCCCTGAAAGGTCAGCGGTCCAAATTCCTTCGCCTGACTCCAGGTCAAATCGGATAGACGCGAGCAGGTTTGCCGGTTGGTTGAGCGCGTATTCAGTGATTCCTTCGCTGGCAAAGACCTGCTCCTGTAAGCCCATAAAACAATCGCGGTAGATCCCCTCGGCATTCTCCGCGCGAGACAGAAAGTAGATGCAGGGTCCAGCCGCCAAACTATCCTGTTGCCTTCCCACAGGCAGACCAAACAGGTTGCTGTCCATACAAGCGCAAACAAGTAGTCCAATAGACAATAGAAGCGTAAGGGGGAGTTTCTTATGCATCAGAAGTGGAGAACCTCCCGAAAAAGCGGGAGGTTCTATGGCTAATTTGCGAGGGTGCTGGTAGGCGCAAATGTTGGTGTCGGGGTTACGATATACGCCCGGACAATGATGTTCAAGCCAACCGGTATATTATTTTCGTCGTCAATTTTATCCCCGTTCAATGCCAGAATATCTTCCTGTGTTGAATTGAATTCCGCCGCGATCGAAGCCAGCGTATCGCCGGATTGTACAGTATATTCAACCCGTGTTCCCGGCTCTGTGTCTCCAGGCAATGGTGTTGGCGTGGGCAATGTTTGACCGGGTGCAGGTACCTTGATCAGTTGGCCCGGGATGATCGGGCAGGTTCCATCTTCAAAATTATTGATCGCGAGCAGCGTTTGGAAATCCACTTCAAACTGATCTGCGATGCCCCAGCAGGTATCGAACTCCTGGACTTCATATTCAAAAGGACCTGTCGAGGTCGGCGCGACAGTATCAGTTGGAATCGGTGTCTCCGTTGGAACGAGAGTTGGTGTCGCGGAAAGAACAGGTGTCGGCGCTAAGGTGCTGGTTGCTGTCGGCTCGCGACTAAATAGATTAAAAGATAAGCCGCCGCCGGTCAACCACATCACAATGATCACAACGCCAATGACAACCAGGAGAACCGCTAGAATCGTAATAAGCACGGGCAGTAAGGAACGCCGCTTTTTATAGGAGTTAAGGACATCTTGGGGGGATTTTCTACCGAGCATAATGCCGCCTTTTCATTTTCAACTTTCTGAATATCTGACAGGTCAATTCCATTCTAACCGATATTTTTCAACTTTACTCAAAAAATAATTCCCACCAGTTACGCCAGTTTTCTTTCTCATCCGGGCCTGGGGTGTCAACGTAATGCAGCTCTGGTGTAACTTCTTGCGCGGGGTGAGGAATGATGGGAATATCCCCCGGCAGGACGTCCCGCTCATAGGTCCTGGCCCATTCTTCAACGGCTTTATCCGAATCCGCAAACGCGATCTGGGTTTGCAAGGCAACGCTGGTCGCTTCGAGATCGTCGATACGCGCTTGCATTTCATTTTTCTGATTTGTCAATCGGAAAAATTCAGAAAGTCTCGCATTTAACCCAAGCATTAATAAGAATAAGATGAACAAGATAATTACATATATCCATTGCCGACCTGAAATTCTGAGTTTTGGTTTTGGCATATCAATATCATACCGCAATCTATTATGGAACGAGGGCTATATTGGGGAATGCCGAAGGAGGGATTTGAACCCTCATGAGCTTGCGCTCATGGCATTTTGAGTG
>CAZDIS010000175.1:0-4365 GCA_964505585.1 uncultured Pelolinea sp.
AATCTGCTGTCTCGCTACACATCATATGATCGTTGATCAATTACTATCAGAGATATTTCACACACTAAAACCAGGCGGCAAGTTGCACATTGGTGATGTGGGCGGTTCAAGGAAATGGAAAGTTGGTTTTATCCGATCGGTAATCAAAGTTCTCGCTTTCTTGTATTTTCTTTTTAAAGAAAATTTCTCTCGAGCAATAGCTGAATCGGGTGCAGTTGCCAATGTATTAACTTCTGATGAGTGGCGAGAGCGTATTGAAAAACAGGGTTTTAAAGAAATTTATATTAGGGAAATAAGTTCGTCAAAATTCTGGGTTCCTAACCCAATTATTATTGAAGCAATTAAAAATAGGAGGAAGATCGATGACCTACACATCTGAGTTAATACGCAAAGGAAATAAAGAACAAATCTGGGAGAAGTTTTGTGGATTTCTGGACCTGTCTTTGCCAGATTACATGAATATTCAAGAACGATTGTTAGTTGAACAAATAAAAACCCTATCCGGGTCCAACCTGGGTAAGCATTTTCTGGGCAACCGACCGCCCAAATCGATTGCCGAATTTCGTGAGAAAGTACCCCTCACAAAATATGGGGATTATGTGGGATTTCTCATGGACCGCAGAGAGGATGATCTTCCTAAAGCGAATTATCGATGGGCGCGTACATCAGGCAAATCCGGCGAATATCCATGCAAATGGGTGCCTTACACAGATGAGATGTATGAAAAAATCGGCGAAGTCGTTCTAACTGCCATGATTTTTGCTTCATGCAGCCAAAAAGGAGAAGTCAATATTGAACCCAATGATATTATCTTGCTCGCCACGGCTCCAAGACCTTATTTCTCCAGCTATGTCAGCCTATCTACGGATGATTTGTTAGATGTCCAGTTTATTCCGCCATTAGATGAAGCCGAAAAGATGGAATTCGCCGAACGATTAAAAGTGGGCTTTTCTCTTGGCATGCAAACGGGTATTGACTATTTCTATGGTTTAGCGAGCATCCTTACAAAAATGGGAGAACGCTTCGAAAGCGGCTCTTCAAGCGGAAAATTTTCACTTGAAATGTTAAAACCCACGATCCTTTTCCGGTATTTAAAAGGGACGATTAAAGCAAAAATTAATAAAAGAAATGTACTGCCAAAAGATCTTTGGAACCTTAAGGGGATCATGACAGGCGGCATGGATACAGATATTTATAAAGAAAAGGTAGCTTACTATTGGGGGAAGACACCACTTGAAGGTGTCGGATGCACTGAGGGTGGAAACCTGACATGCCAGGCCTGGAATCGCAAAGGGATGACATTTGCACCCGATATCAATTTTTATGAATTCATCCCATTTTCAGAACATCAAAAGGCAGAAGCGGATTCTTCATATGTACCGAAGACACTGTTAATGGACGAACTTACGCCAGGCATCTATGAGATTGTGATGACGAACTTTCATGGCGGCGCGCTTTTCCGGTATCGGATTGGTGACCTTTATGAAGTTGTCACTATGGGCGATGAAGAAATTGGAACAACATTGCCGCAATTCAGGTTTTTTTCACGCTGTGATGATTACATGGACCTGGGAAACATGGTTCGGTTCACTGAAAAAACGATCTGGCAGGCATTGGAAAAATCAGCTGTTAAATATGTTGATTGGGCCGCACGGAAAGAGATCGATGGTGAGAAACCAGTCCTGCATTTGTATCTTGAATTGAAGGAAGATGAAAAAGCAGATATCCCATTTATTAAGAATAGGATAACAAATGGTTTAAATGAAGTGAATCCTGAATTCGGCAGTATGATGGAAATCATGGGAGATGGACATATTTTACTTTCCATATTGCCCACTGGTGCATTTGATAATTATATTCAATCGCAAAGAGAAGCTGGAGCTGATCTTGCCCACATAAAACCACCCCACATGTCACCTGCAGATGAGGTGATAGAAAAATTAATGATAGTCAAAGGCTGATCTTTGAATTTTTCTAATATTGACCCATTTGTTCTCATCCCGCTATTGGCAATAGTGCTCTATACAGCACTTTATGTATTGGTTTCAATAAGCAAACCACAAAACCAGATGCGAAAAAGATTCAGATTATATCTGCTCGCAATGTTGATTTGGTCTTTTGGGGCGATGATCGTTTTACTAGATGTGGGTAATACCACTTTCTGGTTTCGTTTGATGAGCTCAGGTGCGATCCTTTCCATGGTTACATTATTCTATTTTACGCAAGGTGTGGTTTCAAAACCTGTTAAGGGCTGGGCAAATGTAATCTATGTGTTTGGGTTTATTGCCTTCTGGGTCAACCTTTTCACTGACCTTGTTACGCCTCATGCTGACATGATTAATGGCGTATTAGTCTACGAATTACGATTATGGATCGTTTTGCTGGCTACCCCTGGATATCTTGTTGTCATTTTAAGTATTATTCAATTGTTTAATAGTGCCAGGGAAACGGAAGATGAAACCAACATTTCCCGCTATGTGATTCTGATCACTGCAATCGTTATTGTTTTACTGGGTGCGGTGTTCAATTTCACGGAATTAGGAAAATATCCGGTCGATATCGCGGCCAATGTGGTGGCTGCGGTGCTTATATCTTATGCTATTCTTCGACATCGGTTGTTAGACATTCAAATTGTGCTTCGAAAAGGCTTGTTGTATTTCATCCCAACGATCATCATTGGGGCAGCGTATTTCCTGGTGATCTCAATGGCGTTCTTTTTCGTTGATGCAAATTCACAGTCTGAATTGTTTACCATCTCTTTAGTCGTCTCTATCATCGCGGGCATCGTGATCCAGCCGTTCCGGGATTTATTACAGAATTGGGTTGACCGGTTTTTCTTCAGAGAGAGATATTCTGAAATCCAAATGCTTCGGCGTATAACGGATGCCGCAGCAACATTGATTGATATTGACATGCTTTCAAGGATGATCTTGAATGAAATTTCAGAAACGCTCCATGTTAAGGAAACTGCGTTGTTCTTACGAAGTGAAAACCATAAAAATTACTTTTTGAACGCATTAACAGGGGTAACGCTTTCCCCTCGAACAAAAATTTCAGAAGACAATCCAATTATTAAACGTTTAATTGAAGAAGATGAAGTGATTACACGCCAGAATCTGCTGGCAGACCCAATATATAAATCAATTTGGCAGGAAGAAAAACGGGTTTTGGATGAGATCTCTGCAGAACTGATTGTCCCCTTAAAAACCGCCGGCGAGTTGCTCGGTGTGATCGTTTTGGGACGGAAACTTTCTGATCAGGGATATTCCAGCCAGGATAAGAATATTTTATCGACACTGGCGCAGCAAACCGCCGTGGCGGTGAATAACGCCCAATTGTATTCCCTGTCCCAACGCGAATTGGTGCAGCGCAGGGAGACCGAGCAGCGTTTACAGTTGCAACTGCGCCGATTATCTGCTTTGCAGGACATCAATATCGCGATAACGACCAATATCGACCTTCAGATACCGCTTTATCTCCTGCTGGAACAGGTGACGGATGAACTAAAAGTTGACGCGGCGGACGTACTTCTGTTGGATGAAGAATCTCAGCAATTGATGTTTGTCGCCGGCCAGGGCTTTAAAACGGAAGCATTGAAATATACCAAATTGGACATGGGTGGCGGATTGGCTGGACAAGCTGCTGAATCTGCTGAAATGATCCGGATTGATAACCTGACAAAAGAGAATACATCTCTTGAGCAATCACCAAGTATAGCTGAAGAGGGATTTGTCGCTTATTTTGGGGTTCCACTCATCTCAAAAGGTGTGGTTAAAGGCGTGCTGGAATTATTCCACCGCTCTCCATTAGAACCAGATTCTGAATGGATGGATTTCCTGAACACGCTGACGTCAGAAACCGCTATCGCAGTGGATAATGCGCAATTATTCAGAGACCTTGAAAAATCTAATATGGACCTTACAGTTGCATATGAAACAACGCTTGAAGGCTGGGCGAGAACGCTTGAGTTAAAAGATCGGGAAACAGAAGGGCACAGCCAGCGGGTTGTCGAATTGACAATGCAATTGGGCCGGCGGCTGGGTATTTCGGGAGAAGATCTGGAACATGTTCGACGTGGGGCATTACTGCATGACATTGGAAAAATGGGTGTGCCTGACAGTATATTACTTAAGCCTGGCAAACTAACTGAAAATGAATGGAAGGTAATGCGCAAGCATCCAGTGCTTGCAAAGGATTTACTCGACTCAATTCCATTTTTACAATCAGCCGTTGATATACCGTATTGCCATCATGAAAAATGGGACGGAAGTGGTTATCCTCAGGGTTTAAATGGGGAAGAGATTCCACTTTCAGCGAGAATATTCGCGGTGGTAGATGTGTGGGATGCGCTTCGTTCAGAGAGGC
>CAZDIS010000176.1:0-4312 GCA_964505585.1 uncultured Pelolinea sp.
GAACTGGGGCATGATCACATATCAAGTACCGCTCACTATCAAGCCGGATACTTATAATAAAAAACCGCTGATGTATGCTGCCCTGGCGTCACAAAAAAATCACATGGCGCTTTATCTCACAAATATTTACGGGGATCAAGCCAGCCGCGAAAGATTTGAATCGGAATATAAGGCGACAGGTAAGCGCTACGATGCAGGGAAATCCTGTGTGCGTTTTAAGAGGTTAGATGATCTTCCGCTTGATCTGATCGGTAAAACCATTGCCCAAACACCGATGGAAACATTTGTGTCTGACTATGAGACCATGATCGAAGCCCGTAAGCAGTTAAAAAATTAGAAAGAAAATAGAAAAATACCCCCACATACACAGGTTCATTCAAAGAGAATACCAACAATTAGGTATTGACTTTTGTTTTTTTTTCATCTACTATTGATAAAGACTCGATAAACGCAAACTAATCGTGAGATTAGGGCGCAAAGCTATGGGTCTGATAATAGATCAGATTGCCAGGCCGCCGAATGTCATTTAAGTATCAACAAAAGCGGAATTGGCAAAAGCCAGTTCCGTTTTTTTTATCGAGTCAACGGGAAGCTGATGAAAATGCAAATAGGTTGTGCTATTCGATGTGGTGATTGCTATACTCATTTTTTCACTCTTGCTTCCTGCCTGACCGCACTAACAAGGAGCGTGAGATGAGTAAAGATCAAATAACAGTATTTGCTGTTGATTGCGGTGCGACCAATTGGCGCTTGTTTCGATCGACGTATGTGATAGATAAAGGGCGGGCAAAAATATTAAGCGCTCCTCAATGTTCTCCATTGACTAGTTTTTCTAACCGCCAACTTCCCGCAGCGCTTTTCTTGAGCAAAGGCGAAGACCATGTTGATAACTATGGGGAAACAGCGCTCGCCTATCTGGAAGACGAGCAAAAAAGAAATCAGGTCCGCTATTTCTTCAAACCTAGTATTGGTAACCACTTAATAAAAGTCCCTAAACCTCACCAACTTCAATACACCCATCAGCAGGCGATGCATTATACGAAGATGTTACTCGGAAATTTGATTGGACAGATCCGAAGAGAAAAATGGCGTGCTAGCCAGTTCAGCCAGAACGCGCGTTTTGTATTTACATACCCGGTGCACTGGGCCTTCGAAAAGGAAGGGGAAATTCTTAACGAATTCAAGCAAATTGTAAACACAACCTTTACAGAGGAAAATGAGGATTTCATCACATTTATCTCTGAACCCGAAGGTGCGGTCCTTGCGTTAATGGAAACCGGTATCCTCAAACATGACGATGCGGAACAAATAACCTTACTGGTGGATGTCGGTGGTAGTACGACCGATGTAGTCGCAGGTAAGATCAATGTGCTCACCGGTGGGTTGGATTTTCTTGGTCGTTATGGCGAACCGTTTGGGGGTGGCCTATATGATTTTGAGATAGCTAGCTACATTGCAGACCAACTGCATCTTCCGGACCATTCAATTTCTGATGATCCTGCCATCCTGATTTCACTTGGATTGCATGCCCGCCGGTTGAAAGAATCAATCAGCCAGCAAATGCTCCAGGCAAACGCGGGTTCTGCCTCGGCCAATAGAACATGCACGGTCATTCTCGATAACAACGAGATCTATCGCAGCATTATCCAGATGACAAATAAAGTTTTTGAAGAAGTATCCGCTGGTCTTCAGGATCAATTTGTTTCGCTTCTCAATAATGCGCTGATGAGTCTTGATTTGCCAAAAGAAAAGATTGGTCAGGTGGTTTTGGTGGGGGGTGGAGCAAAACTTTATACTCTGGTCAATTACTTGCGTTTGTTCTTTGGTGAACAAAAGGTCCTCCTATCTGATAATCCAGGTGAATTGGTTGCGCTTGGCGCGGGATATCAATTTGGGCGCGATTTCGATGATATTCCGCCCAGCATTGTCTTTTCTATTGAGGATATCACCGGAGAATCAATGACGCAGGAAGAACCCGAAGCGTTTTCTTTACAAGAAATTGATGGGCCGAAACATTCACTTCGTAATAGTAAGAATACGCTTGGCCGTGCTATTTCAAATGATATTGTCATCAACGATCAGAAATCATCCCGGTTTCATGCTGAGATCAATGTACAGGCTTGCGAGGTCTTTCTACTGGATTTGAACTCTACAAACGGGACATTTATAGACGGGAAACGATTGACGCCGGGTGAGGCATATTTTATTTCACCACAAAACCACATACAGATCGGTGGTACCACGTTTGTTTTGCAAAGTGAAGGATAAAAAGGAAAAGATCATGACTGATGATGAGAAAACACTTGAAAAATATGAAGATTTGGAACTATCAGCAGATATTCCACCCTCCGCAGAAGATCTTATAAAAACGGGGGATTTGATCTCAAAATCCCTCATGTTTGCCCTTAAAAGAAATTATCTCCGTTCTAATGTTATAGGAAATCATACGGTACAAATTGATGATGATGCCATGCCAAATCAATTGGATGTGGCTTTTATCCGTATTGACCAGGTGGGTAAACCGGTAGAAGAAAACTTTGACAATTATTTTTCAGCGATTCAAACGGCGCTCGCAGCTTCTCATGATAAGCGCTATTCTTTTGTTTATTTCATAACCAATGATGGGGTTCGCTCACGCATCTATCTGGGTGTTGTCGCTAAAGAAGAGGGATCACAGCCGCAGATTTTCGCAGAACACATGGGCGAGTTCCTTTGTTCAAATTGGCCGGGAACCAAGACGACCCTTGTCGAAGATTATAGGGAGGTTGCCCGTCACTTCCACCAACCTGTGGGTGAGCATAAATACGCCCATTGCTTCACTGGAATTCCGTCGTTGAAAAATGAGAAAGAAAAAAATAATGCATTTCAGAGCATCGACCAATTCATGCGTGGTTTGCGGAACAAACCATATGTTTATATCGTGATTGCGGACCCCGTGGCAGAGAATGAAGTTGAAAACATTATCCAGAATACGCGCACACTTGGCAATGAAGTGCATGCGTTCATAAAAACGACAATCCAGCAAAGCGCGGGGTCTGGAACCTCCACCACGCGATCAAGATCAGAATCAACCTCCGATTCTGAATCAACTTCGCAAGGAAAATCAACATCGGATACAACAGGCAAAAGTAAAGGGGTCATCGGTACAACCCTTGATAAAGCAAAGGGTGCAAAGAAAGGTCTGGTTGGTTTAGGCGCCGCTGTGTTAGGCGGCGCTTTTTATTCTGTGGGTGGCGCTTTTCTCCTCTCAGGTATGCTGGGTATGTTTGGGCAGTTGCTTCCTTCTACAACCGCCTCTGAAACAATTGGTGATTCAACCTCAGTCGCCAGAACAAGTGGAACAACTAACGGGCTAACCGATAGTGAGGGAACGACAACTAATGAATCACTGTCATTCGGGCAGGATTATTTAAACAAGCACGCGGAAGCCAGTGAGAAACTGCTTGAAAGGATTGAAAAACGTTTTGAGCAATCTCTTTCTGAAGGATGTTGGAATGTGGGTGTTTATTTGATCAGTGACCAGATCGAATCATCCGCGCAGGGCCAGGCGCAGCTCAAGGCGCTGGTCAGTGGAAAAGATACATCCATGGAACCCATGCGCTCCCATAATATCAGCACCATCTGGAACGAAAGCGCGCAGGTTTTTATCGATGCGTTTCAACAGCCGCCATTTAAGCTCAAAAATCCGCAGACCCAGTCCGATATTTCTCATCCCCTTGGTAATCATTTTTCCGGGCTCACCACACCGCTCAATACGATGGAACTTTCTCTGCTTGCGAACTTACCTCTGACTGAAATGACAGGTATTCCATCACAGCCAACAGCATATTTCAGTTTGAATCCGCCAATGTTACCGGATACAGAGGACGTCTTGGAGCTCGGTGATGTCCTTGAGGGCGGTACGTCGGTTGGGAATCTTAAGTACGATATAGATATAAACTCATTAAATCGACATATATTCATCACTGGTGTAACAGGTAGTGGAAAATCCAATACTTGTCGCTGGATGATCAACAATCTGATGGATAAAGGGATTGATTTCATGGTGGTAGAACCAGCCAAGGATGAATACTTGCAAATGGCGCTGGCTATCAATCAATCCGGAAAATATAAAGAAAAAATAGCAATATTTAGACCCGGCTCTGATCAGGTGCGAGGAGTCAAATTAGACCCCCTCCACCTCAATCCCTTTGATATCATTCAGCTGCCAGGAGCCTCAGTGCAGGTGATGGCGCATCTTGATCGCATTAAATCAATATTTAATGCCAGTTTTCCGATGCAGGAGATTTTACCGGTTATTTTGGAAGAAGCG
>CAZDIS010000177.1:0-4288 GCA_964505585.1 uncultured Pelolinea sp.
TACGCCGCTGTCAACCGCGTACAGCGGATCATTCAAATCGCCGGCGACATCAATACCCCAGTGGTTGGTTTCAGGAGAGAATTCAAACCCGGATATGTACGTTTCCACCGCTGGCCAGATAAAAGTACCGTTTCCGATAGGCCCTGATTCAGCTGGCGCACATCTGCCTTCGCCTAACACGTTCGATTCCGCGGCTTCTGTCCGCGCGAAAATGGTAGTAGAAAAATCACGAAAACCGCGAGTACCGCCCGGAGCAAAGATCTGTGTGCCTGGTTCAATGTTTGGATTTGAAAAATCGCCGACCATTTCATAGGTCAGATTATTTCCCGGCCATTCGATGATCTCTTCGGGGGTGACACTGAGACCATCAGCAACACCATTCAGTCCATCCCCTTCAGACCAGGTGTGCAGCACGCCATCCTCGGGCGGGATATTCAATATCTGTCCCGGGACAAGGCCGGCAGGGTTATCCCACAGTGTGTTTAAATTGGTCCATAGAATGGATTCCGGATTGAGACCGAATCGGTCAGCAATCCCAAATAGCGTGTCGCCTGACACAACCTCGTAATCAATGAACGCGTAACGGGAAGCGGCAACTTCCTCAGTGGAGGAGTCTGCGGTTTTACCAATTCCATCCACCGGCGCGACACCTTGATAAGCCGGGAGCGCAACCTCATTGGAAATAGCTGGTCCACCGGCGCCTGCGGGTGGCTCGACGGCTGCATTAGCAGCCATTTCGCTATCGATGAAGTTGCCGCGCATGATCCATACCACCAGCCCGGCCAGGCCAATCGTAACCAGCGCGGTACCAGCGCGCATCACAATATCACCCAGTCCCAGACTGGTGACTTGTTTCCACATCTTTTCCCAGCCAGACAGATTTCTTGATTCTTTTGATTTTGTCTGAGCGGGTGTTTGTGGGGATGGATTGTCTTCTACATTACCATCAACAGATGGAAGATCATCAAACATACTTACCTCGAGCAAATATCTTACCACAGCATGTATCAAATATGAACTATCTGCATTTTAATAAAAACCACCCAAAATCACTGATTTCTGAAAAAATCTGATGGCTATAATAAACCTATGAAGAATCATCAATACCTGATAGCACAACTTTCAACAATTCTGGAAAAAGAAGCGCTATTTTTATGCACAGCGGAATCATGTACCGGAGGATTATTAGGCCACATCATCACAAACTTTTCGGGTGCCTCCGCGTTTTATCTGGGCGGACAGATCACGTACTCCAATGCTGCTAAAAAAAACTGGCTCGGTGTCGCTGAGAAAACACTGCTAAAGCATGGTGCTGTCAGTGAAGCCACCGTCATTGCGATGGCGGATGGGATCCGGGAGGCGTTCGCGGAAGTCCTTCCGCAAGAAAAATTGATCAGCCTCTCCATCTCAGGCATTGCCGGTCCGACTGGCGGCAGCAAAGATAAACCGGTTGGCACAGTGTGGATTGGTATAAGTATGGCCGGTCTCCAAAAAGCCCATCGATGCCTTTTTAAAGGAGATAGAGAAAATATTAAAATGCAATCCGCACAGAAAGCGCTTGCATTGCTGCTTCAGGAACTAACGGAGAAGTAGGGGCGCCCCCCTTTTGAGGGGCCTGTGTGCTTTATTTCTTTCCTAATCGGCCGCGTTCTTCATCAACAATACTTTTTTCTAGTTTTGTAAATAATGGTTCTGGTTTTAGGAAGGGCTGGCCTGGCTGGAGTTCACTCTTTTTCCACGCGCCAACCGCTTCGGAACCATCATACAGCAGCGCTTCATGCTCCCCAACTGCATCATCAAACACTTGTGTGTATTGCCGCCCAAAAAGCTGCCCATCGTACCCAAGAAATCTATGTAATTTCTGGCTGCTGAATGGCAGGAATGGCGCCAGCAAAATTTTGAGAGAATCGATCGCCTTCATCGCAACAAATATCGACCGCCCCGCTGCTGTTTGATCTTCTTTGATCGCTTTCCAGGGCGCAGTGGTGTCCAGATATTTATTGACTTCGGATGCCAGCCGGATCGCTTCGTCAAGCGCGGCCCTTAATCGGACAGCTTCTATCTCCGCGCCAATTGTCTCAAAACCCTTTGCGACGGCTTCTAATAGCGCTTCGTCCTCAGCGGATAATTTTCCTGGATCAGGCACAATGCCTTCCCAGTGTTTATAAGCAAAAGAAAGCACCCGGTTGGCAAGGTTGCCCCAGGTCGCCACCAATTCATCGTTATTGCGGTGGAAAAACTCATCCCAATCCCAATCCGCGTCACGCGTTTCCGGCATCACAGAAGTGAGATAATATCGCAATGGATCAGGGTCATATCGGCTCAGGAAATCCAGGCCCCATACTGCCCAGTTGCGGCTGCCGGAAATTTTCTTCCCCTCCAGATTCAAAAATTCATTTGCGGGCACGTCATGAGGAAGCACAAATGCGTCTTCTTCGCCCTGATTGAAAAACCTGTCAAATGTCCCGCCCGCCCCCGCCAGCTCCGCCGGCCAGATAATGGCATGGAAAGGAATATTATCCTTTCCAATGAAATACAGCGTTTTCGCGTCCTGGTCTTTCCACCAATCACGCCACGCGTCGGGTTTTCCATGGATCTTGCTCCACTCGATCGACGCCGAGAGGTATCCAATTACCGCTTCAAACCACACATACAGGCATTTATCATCCCAGCCTTCCACCGGTACGGGGACGCCCCAGTGCAGGTCACGAGTGATCGGACGCCCGCGCAAGCCTTCGGTGTTGATCTGCCCCAGGGATTGGCGCAGAACATTTGGCCGCCAGTATGATTCACGCGCTTCCAGGAATTCCGCGATGTCACCTTGCAGCGTGCCCAGGTTAAGGAAATAATGTTCTGTTTCCCGCAACTCCGGTGTCGAGCCATCGATCTTGGTTTTGGGCGCAATGAGTTTGGTAGGGTCTAAAAGACTGCCGCACTGGTCACACTGGTCACTGCGCGCGTTCTGGTACCCGCAAATGTAGCAGGTGCCCTCAACGTACCGGTCCGGTAAAAACCGTTCCTGCGCGGTGGAATACCACTGTTTCTGGGTCTCCTTATACATGAAACCATTCTCCAGCAGGGCGTTAAACATCGCCTGTGATACTTTAAAATGGTTTTCGGTGTGGGTAGAAGTGAACAGGTCGTACGTTATCCCTACTTTTTGGAACAGCTCTAAAAATCCTTTGTGGAAGCGCTGATAGACTTTAACCGGCTCGACATTTTCCGCCTCAGCACGGACCGTGATCGGTGTGCCATGTGAATCGGTGCCGGAAACCATCAACACCCGATTTCCTTTCAAACGATGATAGCGCGCAAAAATATCTGCCGGTAAGTAAGACCCGACCAGATTGCCAACATGAATCTCTGAATTGCCATACGGCCACGCGACTGCGGCCAGGATTGTTTCTGCCATTTAACCTCTCCAAAAAGCGTTATGCGTGATTTTATCATGGAACATTTTATACCCGGATCCGCGTGCCTATTCCTGTGTGTAGCGTACAATATGCATAAAAACAGCGGAGTTCCAACATGTCTCAAGACAAGACCTGCCTGGTGATCGGCGACATCAATATCGATTTCAATATCAAAACAAACTATTATCCGCCTGAGGGCGGAGAGACCCATGCGGAGGAATCCGTCTTTCGCCTGGGCGGTTCGGGATGCAGTACTGCGCTGATCCTGCAGAAAATGGGTATCCACACCGCCCTGGCGGCAAATCTCGGCGATGATCTTTTTGCTCAATTTGCCCTCGATCACATCCGCCCCACCGGGCTGGATGCATCTCTTGTAAAGAAGAATAGCGCGCACCCGACCGGATTCTTTATGATCCTGGTGACTGGCGCGGCGCAGCGCACCATGTTCGGCAACCGCGGAGCGAATGCCGTCCCGATTCCCCTCGACCTGGTCCGCGCAGGCGTAGACCAAGCGCAGCATATCCATTTTTCCGGCTACAACCTGCTGGGCGATGGCCAGGCACAAGCCATGATGGAGGTCGTTCGCTACAGCTACGAGAACGGGAAGACGATCAGTCTGGATCCAGGTACACACACATGTAAAGCCGTCCCAGACCGTGTGATAAAAATACTGCCATTTACAGATTACTTCCTGCCGAATAATACCGAAGCGCACATCCTCTCCGGGCATGATAAAGAAGATGCCCAGATAGCGTTCCTGCTTCATCACGGCTGCAAAGCCGTCGTTCTAAAAAAAGGAGACTGCGGCAGTCGCTTCACGACATCCAGCCAGGACATTCAAATCCCAGCTATCGCGTTGGATGGGCGGGATGTGC
>CAZDIS010000178.1:0-4257 GCA_964505585.1 uncultured Pelolinea sp.
AGAACCCTACACAGAGAAGGATTGGTGATGGTAGAATATGACACACGCGGGCATCGCCAAGTGGTAAGGCATCAGCCTTCCAAGCTGATATTCGCGGGTTCGAGTCCCGCTGCCCGCTCTTTTTATTTAACGTGATGACTGTGTTCGTGGGTTTACCCGAAGGCACTATCGTATGTTGCACGTCTTAAATAAGAGGTGGAAATTTCATGGTAAACAGGAATGCTTGAATGCGATCCATACCGACTCTTCTGATGTAGATTGAGCTTATGGTAGTATTTATTTAGACATAGAATTCAATTTGGGAACTATCAAGTACTAAAAGTGATGTATTTTTTTTAGTTACAAACTGACACACAAATATAATAATTTGAGGTTAAATTATGATACTTGCAATTCTATCTGTACTTGCAGCATTTGTTATCGCATTTGGAAGACCGAGCGCGGTTTTTTTGAAAATAAAGCCCTCATTATGGTTTTTCTCAAATTTTGAGAAGAAAAGAATCTATTTTTCAATTTCTTCAATCTTATTAGGCGTCGCTGCGATCCTTTTTAATCGAAATCTGGATTCGGGGATATTTTTGCTGGCTTTAAGTCTGTTATTCCTGATGACTACTTATATTTTCGATTTCAAATATATTTTTCCTGAAGTGAAATCAGTTCAGAAAGTTTTTGGAACCAGTCTGGAAATTCCTGGTACTAAAAAAATCATAGGGGTCAATAAAGGATCGCATTCTGTTGCCTATCCGCTGGATGTGATTATGGCAAGACATATTATCAATGATGTGTTTGAAGGTAATACTATTTTGGTTTCTTATTGTGCGCTTTGCCGCAGCGGCTTAGTATTCAGCTCGGAACTTGACGGTAGACGGCTTTACTTTAAAGTTGCAGGAGTTTGGCGAAGGAATATGATCATGGTAGATGACCAAACACAAAGTTTATGGCAACAGGCCACAGGAGAATGTATTTACGGAATGCTTAAAGGAAAAAGATTAGAACTGTTATCCGGTGAGCAAACGACCTGGCAATCCTGGTTAGAGAAGCATCCGACAAGTATGTATGCAAATAAACTAGAGGAAGCAAGAAGTGGTTATTTGTCAGTAGAAAAAATGCTAAAGGGCCTGGAGTTGACTACCACGCGAATATTGCCACCGGGATTTACAGATATATCACAATTGCCGGCACGGGAAATTGTGTTTGGTGTTGACTTCAATGGGGTATCTAAAGCTTACCCAAGAAGCAGATTAAAGGACGGGATGAATTTCGATGATAATTTCGGAGATAAGACCGTGAAGTTTCATTTTGATAAAGAATCGGATTACCTGTCTGCAACCGTTGATGGGACAGATAAATCGGTGATCGTTGAAAAACATTGGTGGTTGGGATGGAAGGAATTTCATCCCCAAACAACAATTTGGGAAAGCAGTAATATTTAGCCTGAGGGAGAACAAATTCAGCGGAACAGTTTATTCCCTGCAAAGACATGACACGATCGTGTTTTGAGTGTCAATAAGTTTTTATAAAGGAAAATTATAAATTATAAAAACATTTCAATTTTCACATTGGTAATGACCAAAATTTTAGTGATTACAATGATTCCGGGTGGCCCTATGGAAACGAGAAGTTTTGAAGGTATGAAACATTGGCTCTCTGGGATTTAATATATTTATGATATTTCTTATTGGATTTTCAATTGTCATGGTTGTTTTCATGATTAAAAAAAACAAAAATGGGCATACCAATTATCGGGTGTATTAGGGTCTGCTTATATGATGGTGTTTGTTCTTGATTGACAGAGATTTTTGTGGTTTCACCGGACCCTATGGGAGCGGCTTTTTTTATTTTTGGACTGAGTTCACTCATTTTAGGAAGATTTCTAATATTTTTATCATTTGCTATCATAAGGACAACAAAGGACACTTACCGGGGAAGTCAAGTGCGGATTCCTAAATGGCTAAAAATCGGTGTCCTACTGATATTTACTGTTATTGCGGTAATCGTTGTTTTTTTTTGTAACATTATCAGCATTAGGTAAATAAAGCTAACGTGCATCAATAAATCGGGAATGTGAAGAATTGGTTTCTCGGCTGTAGATTTATCTCACCCTTAGAAAGGGGAGTATTTTAATTATGTACAATAACAAGCCTCAAAATAACAATTTGGGTTTTTTGTGAAAGGATTGGCACGAAATTTCATATATGGTTGGCAGCGAAAATAGGTAAAACGAGTGACCGGAATACAGGAAACAGGGAAGAATCGGCGCGGCAAGTCGAGTTGCG
This sequence comes from uncultured Pelolinea sp., assembly GCA_964505585.1. GTDB lineage: Bacteria > Chloroflexota > Anaerolineae > Anaerolineales > Anaerolineaceae > Pelolinea. The sequence continues at coordinate 2,277 of CAZDIS010000178.1, forward strand.
TGAATTATTCCGCGGTGGGTGTAGCCAGTTGTGTTGATCTTTCACTTCCATTTTCGCAAGGTTGGATTAACTCCTGAAACCTATTAAAGATCGAGATATTGTTCCAACTCCTGCAAACGGCTGACGATGCGTTTGTAGAGCTTATAGAAATCCTTATCCTCGTAATAGCCAATCAAGGGAAAGACTTTCTCTTTGCGCTGTGACCTGAAGGCGCGCAAGATCGCCTGTGAAAACTTGAGGATGCTGCCGGTGGATGTGCTGCCTTTATGGATGATGAAGGCAGTGAACTCGTCATCCACGATGAGCGGTTTGTGATCCTGCATGAGCTTTAACCAGAGGCGGTATTCGACTACCGTGTCATCTGCCTCATCAAAACCGCCATAATCCAAAACAGCTTGCGTTTTGACAAAGGTGTTCTCGTGGGAGATGATGTTCATGACGGATAACGCTTTGATGGGTTTGATCCTGAGGAAGTGTGTTTGGGGGATGGCGATCAGGCGGCCCTGGATATCCACCAGGAAATTACCGGTGAGCCAGACGAGGTGCGGGTTTTGATCAAAATACGCGAGCGCATTTTGTAATGCATCGTCGTGGATGTAGTAGTCATCAGAATGGAGGTAGTGGATGATCTGCCCGGATGCTTCACGCGTCGCGACGTTCAGGGCAGCGGCCACACCCTGGGGCGGGGACTGGACGTACTTTATGGGGTAGTCATCGGCTGTTGATCGGATATATTGATCGATGATGTGCTGGGTCGCATCGGTGGAATAGGAATCGTTGATGATGTGTTCGAAGTTGCGGAATGACTGCCTGCGGATACTGGCCAGCGCTTTGGGGAGGTAGATCTCGCTGTTATAGGTACAGGTGATGATGCTTAGTTTTGGATTATTTGAAAAATTCAAAATTCATACCTTCAGAATATCGACATACTTTCTAACAAGGGCAGCGCCATCTTTGTTCGACCGTCCATTATATACCAACCCATTATTTTTATCTTTATCAGACCGGCCGATTTCCCCGTCGTTTTTATGTGGTCGGCCTACCATTGGCCGGACTGCAAATTAATGAAATCAAGAAAGTATCCATTGAAAGGAAAGCAAGTGCGAGCAGATAGGAGATGGCGGTGGCAGCAAGGCGCTGAGGGTGCAGGTGGGTTCGCTCGTGATTACGCACACAGATGCTGAGGTGGGGCGAGGTGGTGTTGATGAATAAGCGTGATAATATATTGCGGATAGGAATCACATAGCGAAACCACCATTTTTAACAATGAAGGCGAGGAATGATGATCGAAAGTATTAGAGGTTGCACGACCCTGAATAATGGCGTAGAGATGCCATGGCTCGGGTTTGGGGTGTTCAAGGTGGAGGACACGAGGTGGAGCAGGCGGTGCGCGCGGCGCTGCAAACTGGATACCGCAGCGTCGATACGGCGTCGCTTTATGATAATGAACGCGGCGTGGGCAAGGCAATGCGAGAAAGCGGGATCGCGCGCGAGGACATATTCCTGACGACGAAGGTGTGGAATGACGACATGCGCGCACAGCGCACACAGGCGGCATTCGCGGAAAGCCTGGAACGGCTGGGGACTGATTATGTGGACCTGTATCTGGTGCATTGGCCGGTGGCGCTTTTTATAAGGAAACGTGGAAGGCGCTGGAGGAGATCTACGCGAGCGGGCGCGCGAAAGCGATCGGCGTGAGCAACTTCACGATCGGCCAACTGGAAGACCTGCTTGGTGAGAGCGAGGTGGTGCCGGCGGTGAACCAGATCGAATTCCATCCTTTGCTGCTGCAAGCGGATCTGCTGGCGTATTGCGAATCGCGGGATATTCGGGTGGAAGCGTGGAGCCCGCTGATGCGGGGGAAGATCCTGGATCATGAAACCATTCTAGAAATCGCCGGGAAATATGAGAAAACAGCGGCGCAGGTCATCCGCCCCAATCCCCGCAGCAGCTGGCTGCCTGCGCCGCGCCTTCCCCCCGC
>CAZDIS010000179.1:0-4241 GCA_964505585.1 uncultured Pelolinea sp.
ATGTCAGCAAAGCTGCCCAGATCGCCTTCTTTTTCCCGAGGGAATCCAAAACACGGCCACCAAAGATGCCGCCGGCGATAATTCCAGTACCGAGAACTGCAGAGACTAATCCAGCAACGGCCTTGTTGAAGGCGTTTGGAAATCGCACCTCAAGGGACAAATTGACCACTGCGTTGACCCCTGCATAAACCGCGAAGAAAAGGAAACCAACCAGCGCGATCGCGAGGACATATTTACTCTTGAATGCTTTAAACGCATCCCAGCGAAATTCTTTCTCGACTGGCCGTTTGTCTTCATGTATACCAAGCACAAGGGGAATTGGAATGAGGGTGGTGATAGCTAAGACCCAGAATACCCAGTTCCACCCGGTGTATTCCGCCAGGTAACCAACAAGCGGGGCGGTCAGCACCAATCCCAGCGCGCGCCCGCCGACCATGATCGCCTGAATCGTGCCTTCTTCCGATTTCGGCACCGTGTCCAATGCCAGACCGTCGGTGCATGTATCATACAGCGCCATTCCCATTTGCAGAAGGAACGCAATAGCAACAAATAGCCAGAATTGAGAAGACAAGTCGACCAAAGGGACCGCGAACAGGCATGCTATCTGGACCAAGAGACCGATCAGTATATACGGTTTACGGTGACCCATCCCAAACAGTGACACTCTATCGCTGAGCATCCCGTAAAAGATCTTGATCACGAACGGGATCATCGCGATCGTGCCAAAAATGCCCAGATTCAATCCGCTTAATCCGCTTTCCATGAAATATAAAGCGTTGATGCTAAGGAAGTAGGCCAGGATCGTTCCCTGGGTGAAATACAGTGCGCCGAACATAAAGTAATTCATGAATTTTGATCGATACATGTGTTTGTCCTTATTACGATGAAAAATTTTTTATTTTGACCTGTTTATTATATAGCTGGAATTAAAAGAAGGCGGTGAAAAACACCGCCTCATTTCATTTGGTTGCGCGTCAGTCTGCTTTGCGTACTTTAGCGCCAAGCTCCTGTTCCAGTCCCTTAATGATCTTTTCCCGTAGTTTACCCACGTCCTGATCGGTCAGTGTGCGGTTGGGGGCCTGGTATGTCAGACGATAGGCCATGCTTTTCATGTCCTCGCCGATCTGATCACCGCGGAAAATATCAAACAGGTCCACGCTTTTCAGCAAGAAACCGCCTTTATCCAGGATCACTTTTTTGATCTCAGCGGAGGAGTTTTCATTCGGCACGATCAAGGCCAGATCTTCGATCACCGGCGGGAACATAGGCAGCGGTTTTGATCTAAATCCTTCCGGAACGTGTGTAAATAACTTTTCCAGGTTCAAATCAGCTGCGATGATCTCTGGTTCCAGAAAATCATAATTTTCTTTGACTTGCGGATGCAACTCTCCAAACATACCGATCTGCTCGGATCCGATGGATAAGACGGCGCATTTGCCAGGGTGGAATGATGGATGGGCGCTGGCTGCGATCTTAAACTCTGCGATATGCAGTGTTTCCATGACGGATTCGATCAACCCTTTCATATCAAAGAAATCATAATTCTCTTCGTTCTCTACATCCCAGGCGGTTGGATGGCGTTTTCCGCATAACGCTAGCGCGACATGTGCGATTTCCATAGGCAGCTCCTGATCTGTATCAGGAATGAACACTGGGCCTACTTCAAATAGCTGCAGGCGTTCGCGCTGCCTGACGTTGCGCTCGAGCGCTTCCAGAACGCATGCTAATAAACTGCGCCGCATGACACGTTTCTCGACAGCGATCGGATTTTTTAATTCAACGTATGCTAATGTATCCGGTTGATGATCTTCAGGAAACATGCGTGTTTCCGCTTCCGGGTTCGTTAACCGATAGGAAACAACTTCCTGCATGCCCAGACTGACCAATATGTCTTGTATCATCCGGTCACGTTTTTCAGCAGAATTTCCGCGCTGCGGCGGAAGCTCAGATTGCAGGCGTGTGGATGGAATATTTTCATAGCCATAAAGGCGGGCGACCTCTTCAATCACATCCGCTTTCCCGATCATCCCTTCAGCGATATCGGTGCGGTAATCGGGCGCGCCCGCCAATACCTTGTCTTTCTTAATCTCGCAACTGAAGTCCAAGCGGGTGAGCAGATCCGCAATTTCTTGTGCTGAAAGTGAGATACCCAGCATGCGTTCAGCATCGCTTTCACTGATAGAAATGGTCGGATTTGCGTATGGTTTTGGGTATTCATCGATCAAGCCATCCGCAATCTCTCCGCCGCCCCATTCCGACATGCGTTTCAGCCCGAGGCGTACACCCACCATCGCGATTTCTGGATGCACATTGCGGGAGAATCTGTAGGAAGCTTCTGTGTTCACGCGCTGAGCGGCAATAGTCTGGCGGATATTGATAAAATTCCAATTTGCGCCTTCCAGCAGGACGTTTCTGGTGTCGGTGGTAACTTCACTTTCTAACCCGCCCATCACACCGGCGATGGAGAGAGCGCCTTCAGCATCACATACCAATTCATTGAATGGGTCCAATGCGTGCTCGATCTCATCCAGAGTGGTTATTGTTTCCCCTTCATGAGGTGTGCGGGTAATGATCGTTGGCGCTTTGCCTTTAGCGCGCTTGACAAGCACATCATAATCGAAGGCATGCAGCGGTTGGCCGGCGTCCATCATGACATAATTCGTCGCGTCAACAATAGCGTTAATGGGGCGCATCCCTGCCAGGCGTAGGCGGCGCTGGACCCAATAGGGGCTTGGAGATGCCGTAACATTCGTCAGCAACCCGGCAACGAAACGTGGATTAAGCGTAGGGTCGGTGATCTCTACGGATACTTTGCTTTTGATCGGTTCTCCGCCAGCTGGCAGTTTCAGGTCTGGATATTGCAAGGTTTTGTTGGTATAAGCAGCCACCTCGCGGGCAACGCCGATCACATTCGCGCAATGCACCATATTAGGGAGGATGGCGATCTCAAAAACCGCGTCACCCATGTAATCGACCAATGGCGTCCCTTCCCGCGCATCATCATCTAAAATAATGACGCCTTCGTGTTCTTCAGAAATACCAAGTTCCTTTTCAGAACAAATCATTGAAAATGATTCCACGCCGCGGATCTTCATTTTTTCCAATTTTGAGATTACCTTGCCTGGTTTGTGACCGTCGTACAGTTCCGCGCCTTCCCTGGCATAGGCAACTTTTAGTGGTTTCTCTAACGGGCCCTTCCCTTTGTAGGGGTATAAATTCGGCGCACCTGTCAGGACGGTCAGTTCTTCGTTCCCGTCAAATAACCTGCAAAGTACCAGGCGGTCCGCGTTGGGGTGGGGCATTACTTCATCGACCCGGGCGACCAGGAACTTTTCCCTGCTCCATGGCAGTCCATGAAAGGTGACACCGGTCGTGTCTCCCTCCGGTTGCGGGAGGCCGACCAGCTGTACATTTTCAACTTCTAATCCCAGCATGGTGAGGATATTCGCTAACTCCACCAGGGATACATCGATGTCTACATAATCTTTTAACCAAGAATAAACGAGGTTCATTGTCTTCTTTCTCCTACTCTAAAATTGTTCCAGGAAACGTACATCATTTCCCCAGAAATTACGGATATCATCAATTCGGTGGCGCAGCATGGAAATACGCTCCGGGCCAAGGCCGGCCGCAAATCCGGAATATACCGCCGGGTCATACCCACCATTGCGCAGGACGATGGGATGCACCATTCCACAGCCAAGGATCTCAAGCCAGCCCTTATTGCCGCAAACGGAGCAACCTTTTCCTCCGCAGACAAAACATTCCACGTCCATTTCCGCCCCCGGTTCGACAAAGGGGAAATATGATGGGCGCAGGCGTGTGCGAACGGATTTGCCATACATGCGCTTTGCGAATTCTTCCAGTGTGCCTTTCATGTCAGCAAAGGTGATATTTTTACCTACAGCCAGCAGTTCTATCTGGTTAAATTGGATTTCATGGCTGGCGTCAATCTGTTCATATCGGTAGCACATACCTGGCAGGGCGACCCGAATAGGTTCAGGCGCGAATTCACGCATGGCGTGAACCTGGCCGGGCGAGGTATGCGTGCGCAGGATCACGTTTGGATCTTTGGTATAGAAAGTATCCCATAGGTCGCGCGCGGGATGATGCGCGGGAATGTTTAATAATTCAAAATTGTATTCATCACTTTCTACCTCTGATGAGCGATATACCTGGAATCCCATTTCAGAGAAAATATTCAAAATTTCCCGTAGCACTTTCGTTTGGATGTGCAGCCG
>CAZDIS010000180.1:0-4208 GCA_964505585.1 uncultured Pelolinea sp.
GTGGTTTCTGATGTGACCGACCTGCTGAAAATGCGCGAAGCGCATAATAGAAAATCCGGGGATGTAAAGATTTCAGTTAATGATCTGATTGTTAAAGCTGTTGCGGTCGCCCTCAAAGAGATTCCCGAGGTGAACGCTTCATATTTTGACCGGGACACGATCATTTTGTGGGATGATGTTCATATTGGCATTGCGGTCTCCACGGAAGGCGGACTGCTTGTGCCGGTGCTGGCCAATGCGGACCAATTATCTCTCATGGAGATCTCTGCCAGGACGCGTGCGCTTCTGAATGATGCCCACAGTGGAAAATTTGTTTCAGATGTGTCGTCACGTTTCACGATCAGTAATCTTGGCATGCACCGGGTTGATCGCTTTTCCGCGATTATCAATCCCCCGGAATCAGCGATCCTGGCTGTGGCCAGCGCCCAGAAAAAAGCACTGGTAAATGAAAAAGAAGAAGTGGTTGTACGCGATGTAGTTGAATTGACACTTTCCTTCGACCATCGTGTGGGTGATGGCGTATTGGCTGCGAAATTTCTAAACCGGATCAAAGATCAGCTCGAAGAACCTGCACAATTATGGAAGTTGCGTTAGATACATGAGGAGATAGCGATGGACATCTCGAAAATGACAAGCAAAGCAGTTAAGGCTGGGAAGCTGTATGACCTGAGTCATTTTCACCATGCCTGGGAGGATCAGCAGATAAGGCGTCTGATGGGTAATGAACTTCTTTATCCACCATCTCCTAAAGTAATCGATGCGCTCACGCAATTTTTGCCGCACATCAACTATTATCCAGAGGATCCGGCTACGAATAAGCGTTTACTGCAAGCGCTGGCGGATTATGCCGGGGTTGCTGGCGGGGCGGATTGGGTTACGCTCGGTAATGGTTCGATGGAGATTATCGATATGATCCCGCGGACCTTCCTCGACCCGGGAGATGAAGTTCTGCTTCCCTGCCCGGATTATTCACCCTACGCGCGCCGTCCGTTATTGTATGGGGGCGGGGTGGTTGATATTGTGCCTGACGCGGATTTCAATTATTCGCTGGATGATTTCACTAGTAAGCTGACCAAAAAGACCAAGATGATCATCCTCAGCCGCCCCAATGCCCCCGCTGGCAACCTTCTGCCGCTGGAGATCCTGGTAGCGCTTCTTAAGTTGAACCTGGTAGTCGTTGTCGATGAGGCGTATGCTGAGTTTTCCGAGCAGAGCGTGGCCGATCTCCTGCCGCAATACAACAACCTCATCATCAGCCGTACCTTCTCTAAAGCAATGGGTCTGGGTGGGATTCGCCTCGGATTTGTTCTCTCCAATCCAGAAACGATAAATGCCATCGAGCACATCCGTGTTCCACTGAATGTCAGTTTGCTGACACAGGTGGCGGCTCTGGCTGCGCTGGAGGACAGTGGCTACATCCGATCTAATGTGTCAAAGGTGATCCAAATAAGGGAGAGATTTACTCAACAATTAAAGGACATTCCCGGCGTCAGGGTATTTCCTTCGTGTGGTAATTCTATCTTGATCAATACGGAAAGATGCGGGGTAAAAGCGGCGGAACTCAAGGAATACTTGCTGCGTTCAGGTTTCCTGACGCGCAATCTCTCTGGTGGACGCGGCATACCGGGCGATTATTTCCTCCGAATCACGATCGGAACTGCGGCGGATATGGAAGCTGTCGCGGCGCTGATCCGAGACTATATCAAACCTTGCTGATGTTTTTTCTCTGTCTGCAAACTGCATATGATATGATGATTGATTAAAAGTGTTTGTTTCTTGCCTTTGCGCAATATGTCGATAAAGAATAAAGAGAAATTGGCTTGGTAAATGAATAAAAAATCCCCGTTCAAGCTTACTCCGCAATACCGTGAATATGTGTGGGGTGGAAAACGTATCCGGCCGGATGCAGAGCGCACAGCAGAAGCGTGGGTCGTGTTCGAGCAGGATACTATTGCTGATGGTCCATTTGCTGGCTTATCACTTGCTGCGGCAGCCCAAAGATCTCCCGTTGAGATTCTGGGAAAACCAGTTGTGGCACAAACCGGTACGAAGTTCCCATTGTTGATAAAGGTTCTAGACTGCGCGAAATGGCTATCGTTGCAAGTTCACCCCAATAATGCGCAGGCGCGGCGTTGGGAAGGCCCGGATCATTTTGGAAAGATGGAAGGATGGTTTGTAATAGAGGCCGATACAGGTGCGCGGCTCATTAGCGGATTTAAGAATCGGGTCAGCAGTGAACAGATCAAGGCCTCCGTTGGAAGCAAGGATTTAATTGATCTGGTTGGCTGGAAAGATGTAAAAACGGGAGATAGCCTGCTGATTGAGCCGGGAACGCTGCACGCTCTTGGCCCTGGTTTGCTGATCTATGAGGTGCAGCAGACATCGGATATTACCTACCGGGTTTACGACTGGGATCGGCCTAAAACGGATGGCAGAAAACTCCATATTAAACAGGCCGCCGATGTCCTTAATCCGCAGGCGGATGGGCGGATATCACAAACCACGCCTGATTTTTCAGGTCAAAAAGAATTGTTTGCCTGTGAATTTTTTAAATTGGATCTGATCTCACATCAGAAAACAATTGCACACCAGAATACCAATCAAAAAAGCTTCCATGCGTTGACCGTCGTGGATAAGGATGTGAGAATTTCTGGTATGGGCTGGGAGCGGCAGCTGGCCCGTTTTGAAACGCTGTTGATTCCCGCGGCAGTGGGTGCCTATGAAATCCATTCAATGCATGGCCGTTGTCTTCTGGCGCAGGTACCGGATAAAGAATAAAACGTTGTCTTTCCGTTTTGTTTGCAGGTCACCCATATTCGCTTTCTAGTATTGATATCCACTTTCCTGAGTAAAATAAGATAGGACAGAAAAGGATCGATGATGTTCCCAATACAAACTCTGAAAAAAATCGCTTTGTCTTTATTTTTGCTCGTTATATTGGCCGCCTGCGCGCCGAACTTTGATGATCTCACATCCGCGTGCGAGGCAGCCCCGATTATCGTGCCGACATTGCCTGCCTTTATTCCCGGGGAATTTGAACTGGATCCATCAACAAACCTGCACAAATCCGGTACCCCCCAGATCCTTGATCTTGAAACCTACACGCTTGAGATTACCGGCAAAGTGGAAAATCCACTGTCACTGACATACGCACAGCTGCGCTGTATGCCAAAGATCACCGATTCACCAACCCTGGTATGTCCGCAAACTTTTTTTGACACAGCGGAATGGTCAGGTGTACGCCTGGCCTACATCCTGAAGTTAGCCGGAGTTCATGAGGACGCCGCAAATGTGCGTTTAACCGGGGCGGATGGATATTATGCCAATGTCAGTCTTGAAGATGCCATGCGTCCAGAAAGTTTTCTGGCTTATGAATGGGAAGGGGAGCCGCTTCCGATCATGCATGGTTTTCCGCTGCGCGCGGTATTTCCCGATATCTATGGGTCACAGTGGGTGAAGTGGCTGCTGTCCATTGAAGTCCAATAAAAAATAGCTGCTCCTGAGTGCGGCTAAGATTTCATAAGAGCATTATCTATTCAGGACCATGCACGTGCCTACCAGACCAGCGCCTGTGTGAACGGATAATCCGGGATTAATATCGACAAGCGGTACTTCGGCGGGGCAGTCCAGTGCGTTCCGCAGCAGCCCTTCAAACGATTTCGCGGCGTCTTCCGCGTTTACGTGCAGCACGCACGCCTGTGAGATCGTACCTTTGCCGACATCATTTTGGACTAATTCGACCATACGCGCCCACGATTTTTTGCGTGTTCGTACTTTTTCAAGCATATCCAATTTACCGTTCTGCACAGACAGGATGGGTTTGATATTCAACATACCTGCCATGCCGGCGGTCACGTGGCTTACGCGGCCGCTCATGGAAAGGTACTTCAGGGTAGCCAATCCGCCATAGAGGATCGTGTTTGCGCGGACTACTTCAGCGGCCTGAATGACTTCATCAACGTTTTTGCACTGTTTTGCGGCTTCTGCGGCGGCGAGTACCATGTAACCCTGGGCCATCGAAAGCGTGTTGGAATCGATCACGCGGATGTCATACCCTTTCAAGTCTTCGGCTGCAATTTGCGCTGATTTGATGGTCGCGCTCATTTCGCTGCTGATCGCATAATAAAGGAGCGTATCAGATTTTTGTTCTTTAAACACGCGTTTGAAATATTCCAGGAATACGCCGGGTGTGGGCGCGGCAGTGGTGG
>CAZDIS010000181.1:0-4206 GCA_964505585.1 uncultured Pelolinea sp.
CAGTGCCGCCAGCGAAATCACCAGCAATCACAGACTTAATCGCTTCGTAAGCGAATACATCTACTCGCTTTACAGCACTTGCTAAAATAGAATCAGCATATTCGGGGTTGGCAACATACCAGTCGCGATCAACACCGATCATGCAGCCATCACCGCGTTCAACCAATGCAGATGCGGTGCCAATGCTGACAGATCCAGCAACAGGCAGAATGACATCAACGCCTTCATCTAAGTAACTCAGGGTGAGGTTCTTGCCAGCGTCCTGATCCTGGAAGTTACCAATTTGAGCAACTTCATCTTTCTTTGCGGGATCGTATCCAACCAGCTCTACATCTGTGCCGTTTTCTTCATTGTAATATTTGACACCCATGTAAAAACCATCAACAAATGCCTGGGTTGCAGGGAACAATTGTCCAACATACGTTCCTACGCGCCCGGTCTTCGTGACAGCGGCTGATAGATACCCGGCCAGGAAGCATGTCTGATCCATAGCCGTGTTATTTCCCAAAACATTCGGTTTCCCTTCGCCAGTGCTATCAATGATCGCGTAAAGCTGGTCTGGGTTGCCATCAGCAGATGCCAGAGCCGCGGGAGCTGATCTAAAACCAGTCGTGATGATCAGGTCCGCGCCTTCAGCGACACATGCGGCCGTATTGGCTTCATAGTCAGAGCTCTGTTTTGTTACCAGATAGGATGCTTCAACATTGAAATCTTCAATAGCTTTCAAAGTGCCTTCCCAGCCCGCCTGATTGAAGGATTTATCATTCACGCCACCTTCAGAAACAACCTGGCAGACTTTCATTGGTGCTTCGGCTACTGCCTCTTCAACTGGCGCTGCTTCCTCTACTGCAGCTTCTTCAACGGGCGCAGCGTCCTCAGCTGGCGCTGCTGCGGGTGCGCAGGAGGCTAACACTAATCCAACCAATATTGCCAAAACTAAAAACTTATTGTGTTTCATTTATCTTTCTCCTTAATATTTTTTTCAATTATTATGAAATTTTCTTATTGTATTTTTTGTTAGGTACCACCTCCTCTAAAAATTTACGGCTTTATCTGGTTAGTTGAAGTTGATATTCAAACCGATTAGCAATGTAATAAATATGCACAACCTCAATCAATTGGCTATCCTCTGCATAAGTCGTTCGCCAAATATCTAACATTGGCTCCTCAGTATTGATTTGCAGCAGCTCAGAAATTTCTTTATTTGCCGCAGATGCAGTTATGGTCTCATCTGCATAAAAAGGAATGAGATTAAATTTATCCTTAATGAACCCATAAAACGATTTCATCTGATAAAAATCTTGAAGAGAGAAACCGAGTTCAGGGGGTAGATATAATGTGTGTATTGAAAAAGGTTCAGAGTCCGCTAAACAAAGTCTTTTTACCTTCCATACCTTATTCGGCTCTCCGCCATCAAAAAGATCTGCAATTCGGCTGGGAGGCTCGACAATATCCACACTCAATATCTTGTGGCTCGGCTTTTTGCCCATCAGACGAACAGTCTCGGAGAAACTAGACAATTGCAGTAGATCCTTCTTGAAACTTTTGTGCCGGACAATCGTGCCAACTCCGCGCCGCCGGCTGATTAACCCTTCATTTTCAATATCCGTTAAAGCATGGCGGATTGTCGGACGGCTGACGCTGAATTGTTTCTGCATTTCAGATTCTGTTGGTAATTTTTCCCCCGGCTTAAATGAACCATTATTAATTTGTTCAATAAGTTTATTCTTTACTTGCTGATACAGTGGCAAATTTATGTTTTTTGTCATCAGACTCATTTAATAACTTTGTAAGCACTTATATCGGACTTTGTTAATACATTTATAACAATTTATTAATACTTTGTCAATACTAATTAAGGTGTTTACTAACGTGTTGTGCTTACATTTGTCAAATTAATGGAACTACGTAGAGAAACTGATCGTTAAGAACGTCTAAAATAATTGATTTAGTCACTATAATAAGGATCAAATGAATAATATTTTTCTTTATGTTGCCTTTGGTGCACGGATATTAGAATGAAAGATATTTCAAACACTTCGATCTTGGTTACCCCAAAAACTTTTGGGCTAGCAGATTACAACCTCAAACTGGCTCTGGAAAAACAGGCAGGCACGGCCACCTACAATACCTTTGGTAGAACGATGACGTTGGACGAGCTGGCGCACACTCTTCCGCAAGTCGACGGGATTATCCTTGGTAGCGAAATAATGAATGGCGCCCTCATCCGGCAGGCAGCTCGTTTAAAGGTTATTTCACGTTATGGTGTTGGCTTAGAGAATATCGATTTACAGGCTGCTACAGATCATGGTGTTATCGTCACCCACACCCCGGGTGCAAACACAAATTCGGTTGCCGAATTAACAGTTGGGTTAATAATCTGTTTACTCCGAAAAATTTGCGACATGAACGCCCTCACAAAAATCGGAAAGTGGGGGTATCATCAATCTTCTAGCTTAGAGTATAAGACGATCGGTGTGATCGGCTACGGTGCAGTTGGGCAGGCTGTGGTGCGCCGTCTGTTGCCTTTTGGCTGCACCATCATGGTTAATGTGGCCAATACATCACCCGCCATGCATGCGCAAAACCAAATTCAATTCTACCCCCTGGATGATGTGCTGGTGAATGCCGACCTTATTACGCTACACATCCCTCTAAACGACCACACAAAGAATCTGATCAACGAACCTTTTCTAAGCAAAATGAAACCTGGTGCATATATCGTCAACACAGCCCGCGGTGCACTGGTGAACGAAGCGGCGCTGATTGCTGCTCTCAATAACAAGCACCTGGGCGGATATGCGACAGATGTGCTTGCAGAAGAACCGCCCCGCCCAGATCATCCCCTGCTTCACATGGCTCAGGTGATCGTCACCCCCCATAACGGGGCGCATACCGATTCAGCCATAAATGAGATGGGGCGAAGATCGCTGCAAAACTGCCTGGATGCATTGCGCGGAATAATCCCCGCTGACATTGTCAACCCACAGGTTTTGGGGCGTGCAGTAACAAAATAACGCACAAACCGAAAAATCTCTTTGCTAAAAAGTTATCTTCTCACCAATTCCAAAGCGCATCAATGCATTCAGCCTTCTTTTTGCTGTGAGCACATGATAGTTTCGCGGTCTGGTAACCCCAAGTGATTCCACAATAAAAGATGCGGACACAGTACCAAAAGCGCAGGCGCTGATAATATCTCTCGTAAGGAACATGCCGGCCAGAAATCCGCCGCAGAATGCATCCCCCGCGCCAGTTACGTCAACGACCTGCAGGTTATTAACCACAGCGACATGGACATATTCGCGTTTTGTACAATCAATAATATATGATCCGTATGATCCACACTTAACCACCATGATTGAAATCCCACTCTGTTTTATCCAGTCCAGTTGGTCTTCAATCAGATCCGAATCAATCCCGGAAAGGATTTTTATGTGTTTAATGCTTGGGATAAAAAGAGGATCTAGTTTTTAATTCCTGAATCGAACCCGGATCTTCCGTGATGAAATGGGTTTCAATATCCAACGAAACAACCGCACCTTTTTGTTTGTAGAATCTGAGCACATCCAATTGTTCCCTTGCTCTTGCTGGTGCTATATGCACATGTCTACCCTTCTGCATTTTCTCCGGTATATTATTTGCAGTAGGGCTTAATTTGAATATTAATTCAGGATCATTAAATATATATTCACGCCGGCCGTTGGCGTAATAATAAGCCTGATCGTGGATACTCGGTCCGTCATATACCTTCACACCTGACCAATCTACCCGGTTTTTCCTGCAGGCGACGCCAGTCAGCTTCTCGATCGGATAATCATTTCCAATGATAGTCACAACTCCTGTATTTACTGGCCACATCGATGCGCCGATCGCAGAATAAATCGAGTCCCCTCCAGGGATATCCATGAATGCCTCCTTCTCAATCTCGCGATGGATATCATCAATTGTTGCCTGTCCAACAATCACAATATCAGGAATTTTCTTCAATATAAGTAGATCCTTTTCTTTAGTCACCTAGTAAAATAGGGAATCATATAGCGATAATTTTATAATTATTCCAAGTATTCTTTTTAATCCAACTTATCCGAACCAATCGCCCCAAAGCCCATATCCCCCATCTTTCACCCCCCATCCCCCCTTAATCCCCCTTCCCCCAGGGGGAAGGGGGAAGAACCGCGCCGCCGGTTGCGTCTCAGAACAACCTGC
>CAZDIS010000182.1:0-4160 GCA_964505585.1 uncultured Pelolinea sp.
GATCCCGGCCGTCCTGGCGGTGGTCTCACTGGCGATCGGGGCGGTGGAGACAGGAGTTAAAAGCCAGCGCGCGATGCCGAAGTTTTCGTTCAAAGCGCTGGGCAAGCGGTTCATGATCTTCATGTTGATCGTGGGGCTGTTTGACCTGGGCAACTCATCGGACGCGTTCCTGGTACTGCGGGCGCAGAACCGCGGTATGCGCGTGACCGGCATACTGGCGATGCTGGCCGTGTTCAACCTGGTGTATACGCTGGTGTCCACACCAGCCGGATCGCTTTCGGACCGGATCGGACGCGAAAAGATGATCATCGGCGGATGGGTGGTGTACGCGCTGGTATACCTGGGATTTGGGTTAGCCGCAACCGCATGGCATATCTGGGTGTTGTATATCCTGTACGGGTTGTATTACGGGCTGGCGTATGGAACGGCGAAAGCGATGGTGGCAGACCTGGTGCCCGCGGAATTGCGCGGTACGGCATATGGCACCTATAACGCTGTGCTTGGCCTGATCGACCTGCCGGCCTCGCTGATCGCGGGATTGTTATGGCAGGGCGTAGGCAGATGGGATGGATTCGGCCCTTCGGCACCTTTCCTGTTTGGTGCCGGCGCAGCGATGGTGGCGGCAGTTCTGATGGCCATATGGCTGCGGAAGGATAAGGCAGTTGAAAAAGCTTAAAAAGATGTACTTTTTAAGCTGGGTTCCAGCCAGCATCGGTCACGCACCTGTACAATATAAGGAAGGAAGGCAGTATACGGCGTAAAAATGGCAATCAATATCGGCAAAGTGACATTTGGCAACCTATGGAAATCAAACACTGAGGTTTTTAACCTGGTGGTACGCCATATGAACCGTTATCCGGAGATGGAAGCGCAGGATGTATACACGCTGATATACCAGGGCGCGATGGGCCCTTCCTATTTCATGACGGACGCCGATGGTTTTGAAGACCGCCTGCTGGAGGAGTTCGCGGGCGTAGAGGGGGACGCGGAATGTGTTTTATGGGAGTCGACCCGCCCGGATGGGGAACTGGTGCGGGTGCACATGGATGGCTTGAAAGGGCGCGGCGGAAACGCGCAGCAGCTGATCACGCTCAGCCTGTGGACAGCGAGCGTATTCCAGGGCGACCAGGATGACATGATGCATGGATGGGAAACTTTCAGACGCATTTGTGAGGAAAACCGTTTACGAAAGTTTGACCTGGCGGATATTGAGACGATCACCCATTGGGCGGAGGAAAACAATTATCCCAGTACGCGCCATTCGCGCACATTCCGTGAGGTGTATGATCCGCATTACCGGCTGGTGAAGCGGGAATTTTTACAGACATTATTAGAAAGAACCTAATATTTCAATTCATATAGAAAAAATGGGGGCGTTTTATGTAATACTTAATTATTGCATTATAATGCTCACAATTTGGCTTAATTTCATCACTTTATCAATTTAATTTATTTGTAAGGAGGTAAGATGGCAGTCCACTTGTACCTTTCTCTTATTCCGGAGGCGTTGATCGCATCCATGCTCATCCCGGAAGAATTTGGCGTGTACTACGCCGTCGGCACCCAGAAAAAATCACGCGGCCAGGCGATCTTCTTTGAGATCGACCCCAAATTCCGCAGTGATTTTTTTGATATCCAGGCAGCGTTTGATCGCTGTGTGCCGCACGATGACGGATCCCCCAAGCAGTCGGTGTATGTATCCGTTTACCGTGTGCTGGAGAACATCCCAATGAACGCGCTGCAAAAGATGTACCTGGCGACGAACGACGGGCGTACATTGGCACTCGAAAAGGGGGCCCTGCCAGATGATAGCAAAGGCTTGCATCTATACCGGGAGATCGCGCCGGTGCCGCCGCTTGTTGTGAGTTCACTGGGGCCGAAGGGATTCTACGAATTGATCGTAAAAGACCCAAGCAGCCAGGTGAAAGTACCGGCGGTATGTTTCGCGGAGATGCGGCTGGGTGAATTGGCGGAAGACCCGGTCAATGGCAATCGCGGTGACCTACCGTACAGCAATATTGAGCACCTGCGCAGCTGCCTGGCAGACCTGAAGACCAAATCCGTCATGACGAAGATGGTTGACAGGACCCCGACGAACGGTATCCCATACCGCACGGTTAAGAACGGATTCTTCATCGGTAACAAAAAGAAACTGCTTTATTTCCCGCTGCCCACTGAGAAAGAATTGGTTGAGAAACATTACCAGTGGTGGCGGTCAGCAACTATGTAATTTATATCCCTTCCCGCCCAATTACTTCAGCTGGGCTACCAGGCGGGAGAGGTGTGGATTAATTCAAAAATATATTATTTGAGGTAAAAAATGACAGAACAATTATGGTTATTAGTTGGTATTGGTTCGGGCGTGATCAGCGTCGCGGCGGCATTGTACCTGTATTTCTGGGTCATGCGCCAGGACGCGGGATCGGAAAGAGCGCAGGAAGTGGCAAAATGGATCCGCGAAGGCGCGGCGTCCTATTTGAAGAAGCTTTACACCGCGCTCACAATGGTTTCCATCGTGCTTGGTTTCATCATCGCGGTCGTATTCAGTTTTGATCTAACCCAGCTTGGCACAGGCAGTGTGGATATCACGCCATCAAACGGTGCCATCATGGCGGTCGCTTTCGTTTTCGGCGCAGTCAGCTCCGCCGTCGCGGGGTATATGGGCATGGCGATCGCGGTGCAGGCGAATGTACGCAGCGCGGTGGCGGTGAAGGATTCCATCAACAAGGGTTTCCAGGTTGCATTTTACGCTGGTTCTGTGATGGGTTTGGCGATGGTTGGTTTGGCGGTGATCGGTATGTGCGGCATCTACTACCTGACCGGCAATCCGGAGGTGGTGCTGGGATTCAGCTTTGGCGCTTCGGCGCTGGCCCTGCTGGCGAAGGCCGGCGGCGGGATCTACACCAAGACGGCGGATATCGCCGCGGACCTGGTGGGCAAGGTTGAAGTTGGCATCCCTGAAGATGACCCGCGCAATCCGGCGGTTGTGGCGGATAACGTGGGCGACAACGTGGGTGACGTGGCCGGCATGGGCGCGGATATTTTTGACTCGTACGTGGCCAGCACGGTGGCAGCGATGCTGCTGGGCGCTGCGATGACCGGACCGGACACTGTGAAATATACAGTGTTCCCGCTGATCCTGTGCATCCTGGGTATCTTCGCTTCACTGATCGGGATCCAATTTGTGAGAGTGGGCAAAGACGGCAAACCCGGTACAGCACTGAACTTCGGCACGATCATCACATGTGTGATCTTTGGTACATTTGTGATCGCGCTGGTGCTGCTGGGCGGATATGACCTGAGCATCATGTGGTCGACGCTGGTCGGCCTGGTGGTGGGGGTGGTGGTCGGCTTTACGACTGAATATTTCACTTCGGAAGAATACAAACCGGTGATCGAGACAGCGCGAGTGTCCAGCTCGGGCGCGGCGATCACGATCATCACCGGATTTTCTTACGGCTTGCTGAGTATCATGCCTTCTATTATTGGTGTTGTGATCGCGACCCTGGTAGCATTTTATGTTTCAGAAGCATCCGGTGTGATCACCGGTATTTACGGGATCGGGATCAGCGCGGTGGGGATGCTCTCCATCAGCGGGATGATCGTTTCCTCTGACGCTTACGGCCCGATCGTGGATAACGCGCGCGGCATCGCAGAGATGGCGGGCATGGACCATTCCGTGATCGAAAAAGCGGACGTGCTGGATTCGGCTGGCAACACTGCCAAAGCTATCACGAAGGGCTTCGCGATCAGCGCGGCGGCACTGACAGTGCTGGCACTGTTCGCTGCTTATGCAGAGATCATTGAAGCGCGCGGGGTTACGATCGCGATCAGCCTGCGCAATCCGCTGGTGGTGGCAGGTGTGCTGCTGGGCGCAATGGCGCCGCCGGTTTTCAGCGCGCTGACGATGCTTTCGGTGACGCATAACGCGTTTGATATGATCGAAGAGATCCGCAGGCAGTTCCGTGAGGAACCGGGTATATTGGCTGGCAAAGTGGTGCCGGATTACAAGCGCTGTGTTTCGATGGCCGCGCAGGGCGCGCTGTCTTCGCTGGTGCTGCCCGCTTTCCTGGCAGTCGGCTTGCCGCTGCTGGTGGGCTTCATCCTCGGCCCGGACGCGCTGGGCGGATTTTTGGGCGGCGCAATTTTCACAGGCGTGA
>CAZDIS010000183.1:0-4049 GCA_964505585.1 uncultured Pelolinea sp.
GAATCTGAAGGCATCTCTATCCGGACATATGACATCATCTACCGCTTACTGGAAGACGTCGAAAAAGCAATGAAGGGTATGTTGGAGCCGGAGATCAAAGAAACGGTTATCGGACAGGCCCAGGTATTACAAACATTCAAGATCACAAAAGTAGGCACTATTGCCGGTTGCCGGGTAATGAACGGAGAGATCCGCCGCAATGCCAAAACGCGCGTGCGGCGCAACGATAAAACAATATGCGAAGGTGAGCTGGCTTCCCTTAAACATGAAAAGGATAACGTCAAAGAGGTCCGCACCGGTTTTGAATGTGGCCTGCGGATTAAGGGGTTTAATGACTACGAAATTGGCGACACGATCGAATCATTTATACTGGAAGAGGTGGAAAGATAGCATGCCATCACAATTAAGATTAAAACGTATTGCAGACGGGATCAAACAGCTTCTCTCGGAGATGCTCGTAACCGGCCAGGTAAGCGATCCGCGCCTTGCTGGTGTATTTATCACGGATGTGAAAGTTGACCGTGAATTGTCCTTTGCTACCATCTATGTCTCCGCATTGGAAGGAAAAGAACGGTCCGGCGAGATCATCGAAGGGCTGGAGCATGCTGCTGGTTATCTGCGAAGCAGTCTGGCGAAAGAGATCCATCTGCGGACCTTTCCCGCGCTGCGTTTCTTTTGGGATGAAACCCCTGAACGTGCGGAAAGAATTGAACGGTTGATCGATTCCCTATCTGATCGAGATGAAGAGAATGGTGAAGACGAACCAACTGATTGATCAGCTCCATCCGCACATACGTGACGTTTTAAGTGGGTCTCAGGATCCGCTGCTTCTTGCGCACGTCCGGCCAGATGGCGATGCGGTTGGCTCTGTTGTCGCATTGGGTTTAGCGCTCCAGCATCAAGGAAAAACGCCCAAACTCGTATTCAGTGATGGCCTGCCCAGGCGCTACCATTTTCTCACTGGGAGCGGAATGATATCGACGGATATCCAGGGTAATTTCGATCTGGTGATTTCTATGGATTGTGCCAATTTCGACCGCATCAGCGCGCCAAAAAGTGAAATTAATAAAGTCGATTTGAATATTGACCATCATGTGACCAACGAATCCTATGCGGATATCAATTTTATTCTTCCGGACTTCGCGTCCACAACGTCGATTCTCGCCAAATACCTGCCTGTATGGGGTTTTGAAATAACCAAACAAATTGCGGATGCGCTCCTCATGGGAATGGTAACGGATACCATTGGTTTTCGCACAAGTAATGTCACCCCCGAATACCTTAGAATCGCCGCTGGCCTGCTTGATTCAGGTGCGGACTTGCCGGATATATATCACAAAGCATTGACATTACATTCTGAAACCGCCAGCAGGATATGGGGCTATGCTCTCTCAAGACTGGAAACTCAGGCTAATTTGGCCTGGACTTCCATCTTGATCGAAGACCGAAAGCGGGCTGAATACCAGGGCATGGATGACGCGGACCTGACCAACCATCTTTCATCGATTGAAAATATAGATATTTCTATTCTTTTTAACGAACAAAAAGATGATAAAGTAAAAGTGAGCTGGCGCTCAACAAAACATTATGATGTAACGAAAATTGCCGCGCGCTATGGTGGCGGCGGCCATCCGCAGGCTGCGGGTGCTGAAGTGACAGGCCAGCTGGCAGAAGTGCGGGAAAAAATCATTGGGGATACAAAGCAACTATTAGAGGGGAACTAATTGATATGGAAGGTAAGAAATGAATGACGAAAATCAGCAAATAAAGAATACGATTTCTGGTGTATTGGTTGTTGATAAACCGATTGGGATGACTTCGCACCAGGTCGTGCAGGTTATCCGCCGTGGAACCCGCATTAAACGCGCGGGACACACAGGCACCCTCGATCCGCGCGCGTCCGGTGTTCTGGTTGTATTGCTCGGGCCAGCAGTCCGCCTTTCGCAGTACGTTTCCGCGGAAAACAAACGCTACCAGGCCACGATCAAGCTCGGGGAGAAAACAGACACCTACGATAGCGAAGGCACCGTAACGGGAACCTCAACAAAAGAGATTTCCTACGATCAATTCGCGGAAGCATTAACCGGTTTTGTCGGTGAGATCGAACAGGTTCCGCCGCCCTATTCAGCGGTCAAGGTCAAAGGCAAGCATGCCTATGATCTGGCTCGGAAAGGTGAGAAGGTTGAATTAGAACCGCGAACGATCAACGTATACAGTCTGGATCTTTTAGAATGGAACCCGCCCGAAGCCGTCGTCGATGTTCATTGCTCTTCTGGCACCTATGTCCGTTCTCTCGCCTATGATCTGGGTGAGCTGCTGGGTTGCGGCGCGTACCTGACCGGTTTGCGGCGGACGAAAAATGGACAGTTTTCTTTGCGTGATGCCGTCCCATTGCGGAAGTTGTCCGACGCGTTTGAAACAAATTCCTGGTACCAATACCTCATCCCCGCTTCGGAAGCCCTCTCCGAATGGCCGTCGATCACATTAACAAATGATGAGATCGAACTGGTCAAACATGGCCATCGGATCGAAAGAGAAGAAGGATTGCAAGGCTTGGTACGCGCGATCAGTGAACAAAGTGAGTTGGTGGCTCTGATGGAATATGACGCCGAACAGAAGGAATTCTTTCCGCGAAAGGTGTTTTTTACATAAAACGTGGCAACGAAATCAGGCACCATTGCGCTTTCAACATCATGGGTCACTATCGGCTCTTTTGATGGTGTCCACCTGGGACACCAGAAGATCCTTAAAAACTTGTCGCTCGGTGCGGGTAAGAAGGGGTGTGAAACCATCGCTATTTCCTTTTTTCCGCATCCGTCTGTTGTCCTGCGTGAGATCACCGGTCCCTTTTATCTTACAACACGCGAAGAAAAATATGCGTTGCTGAAAAAGTTTGGTGCGCGGAACATTATCACCTTTAAATTTGATAAAGACTTTTCCCGCAAGAACCCGCGTGAATTCGTTGAATTGTTGCGAACGAAAACGCAATTCACACGTTTATTGATCGGGTATGATTTCCGTCTCGGTGCGGACCGTGCTGGTGGCCATGATGCGTTGAAAAAATTGGGCGTTGAAATGGGATTTAAGGTGGATATCATCGACGCGGTTTTGCATGAAAATGAACCAGTATCATCCAGCCGAATTCGCGAAGCGATCTCGGGAGGTGACCTCGACCGGGCTAACGCCATGCTGGGATATCCGTATTTTGTCTTTGGGCGCGTTATCCATGGGGATGGCCGCGGAAAACATATTGGTTTGCCAACTGCGAATGTTTTGCCCTGGTCTAAAAAGTTGATCCCAGCACCTGGTGTGTATGCCGCCTTCACAGAAGTCGACCAGATCCAGCATCCTTCTGTGGTTAGTGTTGGATATCGGCCCACTTTTTACGGGCCGGGTGCGTTACAGACGATAGAAACCCATATTATGGGCTTTTCAGAAGAATTATATGAAAAGCAGATCGGTATCCATTTCATCGATCGGCTGCGGCCGGAAGAAAAATTTGACGGGGTCGATGCCTTAATGGCACAGATCAAATACGATATGATTAACGCAAAGGAGATTCTTTCTGATGCCGCAAAACCGCCGTATTTACCTGCTTGACCCAAAAAAGCTAAGTCCTGAAACCATCGCGGTAACATTCGCGAAAACGTCCCGCTCCCCACTCCCCTTTGATGCGATTGCTGAGGAATTGTCTGATAAAAGTTCAGCAAATTTTCATGAAAAGTGGGTTGTCGGATATGGCCATTCATCCGTCGCGGAACATGCGGTGCTCCATATTGCTGTGGAAAATATCTCGCGCCTGGCTGTCGAATGCCTTGAATCAAATCGCCTTGCGTCCTACACCGAAAAATCTTCACGCTACCAGATTTGGAACGCGGACCATTTCTATATACCCGATGAATTTCAGGCATCATCTGCTTCAGATCTGTTTATCGCAACCTGCAGGCATCTCTTCCAGGCATACCAAAAAGCAAATGAAGTGATTGGCGCATATTTGCGGCGAACCCTGCATATCCAGAATAATGAAAGCGAAAAAGCGTTCCAGGCAC
>CAZDIS010000184.1:0-4024 GCA_964505585.1 uncultured Pelolinea sp.
AAGCATCCCCAGATCAGAATGAAAGAGGAGCGTGCCGTGGCGCAGGAGGTCGGGCGGCCGACGCTGGCGGAGCTGCTGGCGAAGCAGTTTGGCAAGAAATAGAGATGATGAATCTCCGCAGAGATGCGGCGATTCTTGCTTTTAAGGGGAGCATGAGAGAATGCGACAAAATGGGACAGTTTTGAAATGGTGAGGAGGGATGAATGGGGGATGGGGAATGCGTATAGCTAAATACGATTATTTCTACAGTAATTATTTTAAGATAAGCAGTGACGCATAAGTTCTTGATTGTGGTTTTACCCAGGGGTACAGGCGAGTCTCGACGGGAGCGCCTCATTATCTCTTTCGCTAGCCCGCCTGTTACAAGATCCCCTAAGAATCATAACAAGGATCGATTTATTTGATACAGGATTTTTTGTGTTCCACTGTAAATGTATTGTATATTTAACAGTGGTGATTAATTTAAAAAAGCGGAGATGGAAATGAACAGGTTTATTCTAAAAGCAGTTTTTATGCTACTCATTATCTCTTACATATTTGCATTTGCCTGCGCCCCACAGGTTGCCGATGGGCTTGATTCCGACACAATGCCGGGCGAAGGAAACGAAATGCAGGTGGTTCGCATTGATGAAGGGGCCAACTATCTATTGGAGGGAGAGTGGGGTGATTTTATATTGAAGATGGCAATCCATCGCGAAGGGAAAGGGGAGCTTGGGATCGCTTTCCATGCGAATGGCGAAGAGGGTGCATATTTTTTATTGATGAGCGCAGATGGGTTCCGATTGCAGCAAGAAAAACAGGGACAGATCGAGGAATTAGCATTCAAGGAAATTGAGATTCCCCACCTGGATTGGCATCCAGTTGAAATTGAAATGATCGGCGCGGAGATCCGAGTTTTTTATCAAGAAGAAATGGTAATTGAGTATATCGACCGCGAGCCGCTGCCTCCTGGTACTATCGCATTTGAAACACTGGGCGGTTTGCGAGCAGAGATTATGGACCTGTATGTGGAAGAGATTGGAGATATACCAGAGCAAGAAGAACAGGCCGTTGAAGCCGAAGCAACAGCTTCTGCGCCGGATGAACCACCCGCGGAGAGCAGTGCTAAGCAGCCCTCAAATTTGAAACCCGGTACACCTGTCTCTGAACTCGCACCACGATTGGACATATCCGATCTGGAATGGGTGCGGCTGGGCGGACCGGCGGGCGGGACAGGATATGACATCCGCTATAACTTTGACGACCCAAGTATCTGGTATGTGACGGACGCGAATTCCGGCGTGCACATTAGCCAAGACAATGGCATCACCTGGGAAGAGAGCAACGAAGGCATTTTGGGGCAATCCGGAATGACGAACGACGCGAAAGGGGTATTCTGCCTGACAGTAGACCCGCATGACCCACAGACGATCTGGATCGGCACCATTGGCCATGGCCATATTTATCGGTCTACAGATGGGGGCCAGACATGGGAGGAGCGGGATAATGGGATTGTTTTAGAATTTGACCAGTTATCGTTTCGCGGTTTTACAGTGGACCCACGCACGTCAGACATTGTTTACGCGATGGGAGAGACAAACGATGAATCGCTGGGAGGGCCGCGACCGTGGAAAGGCGGCGTGGGTGGCGTGATCTATAAAACAACTGACGCAGGAGAGAACTGGGTCAAGATCTGGGATGGTGGTATGCCTTCCTCTCTCACTCGCTACATGTGGATCGACCCTGATAATCCCGATGTACTTTTTGTTTCTACAGGTATTTTTGACCGCAGCGCTGTGGGCGAGGGGGAATCTGAAGAAGATCCAATGGGCGGGCTGGGAATATTGAAATCGACGGATGGTGGAGAAACATGGGAGATACTTGGAAAAGAAAACGGCCTGCGGAATTTATATATTGGCAGCTTATATATGCATCCAGAAAACGCAGACATCCTGCTTGCGGGCGCAGGCCACCTGGGCGGCCCGGAGACTGAAGCTTATTGGAGGCGTTTTGCCGAAACCGGTGAACCGCTACCCACCGGTGTGTACCGAACTGAGGATGGGGGTGAGAGTTGGGTGCAGACGCTGGCCACGGAAGAGCCAGAGGAGATAACATCGGTGGAATTGTGCCCTTCAGATCCAAATATTGGATACGCCTCAGGCCGGTTCTCAATGTACCGGACAAGTGATGCAGGAAAAACCTGGGAATTAACCGCAAGGCCATACAGCCCGCGAGGTATTGCTGCGGGCTGGCCAATCGATATGCAGTGCGATCCCGCAAACGTAGACCGAATATTTATCAATAATTATGGCGGCGGGAATTATGTGTCCACAGACGGAGGGAAGAGCTGGATTTCGGCCAGCAATGGGTATACCGGCGCGCAGGTCTTCGACCTGGATTTTGACCCGGACTTTCCCACCCGTATTTACGCGAAGACATATAGCGGTTTATGGCGCAGCGATGATGCAGGAAAGAATTGGACCGGGATACTGGATGAATCGGAAGATATTCGCGGTTTCCGATTTATCACGGTTGACCCGGAAGACAGCAGCCATATTATCACAGGCCAATCGCAATTCATCACGTCAAAAAATGGAAGCTATCCTTACGAAATCCAGTGGGACATGCGGGAAGCTCTTGGGGATGCGGTTAATGAAGAAGCTACTGTCCGCGGGGTGCCAACCATGGTGTACGCGCCAGCAGATCCACAGCGAATGTATGCTGGATATTCACAGGAACTTTGCAAATCGAACCACGAACCAGGATGCATGAACGACAATCCTTTCGTAGGCCCCGGCCTGATCGTATCACGCGATGGCGGGGAAAGCTGGAAGGTGGCGGATGGGAATGGATTTGACCGCAAAGACATCCGTGAAATCGTTGTGGATCCGCAAAACGCGGACATTGTCTATATATCCACAGAAAATGGCATTCTAAAGAGCACAAACGCCGGGGATAGCTGGAAAGAATTATCATTACCAACAGAACCGGCGCCCGCGTACGCACTCGCTGTTGATCCCTCGAATCCCGCGCGCATATTGGTGGGCATAGATCGGGACAGCATTTATATGAGCGAAGATGGCGGGAACACATGGAAGAATTCCGGCGCAGGAATGGAGCCAAACAGCTCACTTTCCGCGGTCATCTTTGACCCAGTCAATGCTGGCACTGTATACGCGAGCGACCTATTGAGCGGGGTATACATGTCCAAAGATTCAGGCAGCACCTGGACCAAGATCAACACTGGACTGCACTCACGCGCGATCTCTGATATTGTGATCTCGGCCAATGGTAACCACATTTACGCTGGCTCGCATGAAGATGGGGTTTACCGACTTGATCTGAATGGTGTGGCACCCGAATAAGAAAACCTAAAAAGAATCATTGAAATAATCCGATCAAACCTGTATGTTTTTCAGGAAAGATCGGATTATTTTTTGTGTTAAGCAGCAGGGCTGATGGGTTTTTACCATTCCCATTTTTAATCGGATTCCTGATCAATCCTCCAGAGAGAGGTAAACTTGCTCCATTGGAATATCCGGCACATCCCAGCCCTTCTGGTCCATCAATTCTTTGGTTGCGCGTCGAAAAAACAGACGGACACTAATTTCGATGCTTTCAGCATCAGCTATAAAGAACGAGAAGTAGACCTGGTCCTCTTCAAAAGGCAGGAGGCGATTATCACTCATCACACGGGTGGGGTTCCAGTATGCCCCGCTGGGATAGAAATCGGTCCAGACCTCCTGAAGAACTTTCATATAGATCTTTCCTGGAAGTCCTGCATAATAGCCATTATTTGGATCACCAACACCACCGTAAAACGGAATGGTGCTGCCTTCGACCATTTCAAGCGTTTTTCCCTTTTTATCACGCGCTTCAACCAATAGAATAACCTGCCGCAGCGGATGGTCGGTAGGCACAGCGTGACCAGTCTGGTCATTTTCCACAGTAACTGTCAATTCGACCCGGTCTTCCACTATGTTGGCATCAGCAGTGAGGGTGACCGCATTTTGCATGAGGGTATCTTCCATGAATCCAGTCATAT
>CAZDIS010000185.1:0-3849 GCA_964505585.1 uncultured Pelolinea sp.
CGGGCGCTTATGGAATTATTAAATAACCCTCAGTCGCAATATGATGTGATCCACGTTGCTGGAACGAAGGGCAAGGGTTCCACGTCAGCCATGATCACATCCATATTGTCAGCGCAGGGGTATAAGGTGGGTTTTTACTCATCACCGCATATGATCGATTTTACAGAGCGGTTCCGCATCAATCATTGTGAGATATCAAGAACCGACATTATCCAACAAGTCAATGAAATGCAAGATGCGATAGAAAAAGTGAAGAATATTTCAACATTTGAAATCACAACCGCGTTGGCATTTAAATACTTTTTTGAGGAAGGCGTGGATATAGCCGTGATTGAGGTGGGTATGGGGGGAAGACTGGACGCAACAAATATAGTCAGTCCGATAATATCTGTTATCACCCCAATATCACTTGACCATACGAAAATTCTAGGAAATAGCATTGCGAAAATTGCCCGAGAGAAAGCCGGGATTATTAAAAACGAAATACCGGTGGTTGTTGGAAAACAACAACCCGAATCTTTTACGGTGATTTCTAACACTGCTCAAAATACATCCAGTCCGCTAATATATGTGGAAAATGAGTACCGTTGGGAACAGATACGTTTTTCTTTGGAAAACCAAACATTTCGTATAGTCCATACGAACACAGACAAAATTAACAATATACACCTGGAAGTGGAACTGCCGCTGGTTGGTGATCATCAAATGGATAACGCTCTCATCGCGTACACCGTTGTTTCATATTTACCTCAAAAATATCAAATTACGAAGGAAGCGATTCTTACCGGATTTCGTAACGTGAGCTGGCCCGGTCGATTTGAGGTCATTCATTTTTCACCGTGCGTTATTATTGACGGGGCCCATAACCCTGATTCGTTTAAGAAGCTGACTGAATCCATCATCAAATACCTTCCCCATAAAAAGAAGATTCTGATTTTCGGTGCTTCTGAAGATAAAGATATCCCAAAAATGATCGAGACCATTATTCCCTATGTGGATGAAATATTATTTACAAAATCAGATCACCCACGCGCTATGACAAAAATGGAAATGCAGGATAAGCTTAAAGCAATATTGCAAGCTCCGCTGTGTTTTGAAAAAATTGAAAAAATTGTTGAAAAGATAGTTTTGCACGAAGGAAATCAGGTGGTGTATATCGCTTCTGGGAGCATTTTTATCGCGGGCGCGATGAAAGAGCTTTTAGGGTCGGTCTAAGCAGGAATCAGGCATCTGGATCATCTTGCGGTGGGGCTTCATTGTTATAAATAGATTCCAACGACTCCTGAGGGTTTATGGGTGGTTGGCTTTCTTTGAGGGTGATCATACCGTTGCGGACCTGGGTGAGGATCTTCGATAACTCAATCTCAAGGTGATCAAGAGAGTCGATAGCGTATTGATCCGCTTCAATTTTAATGATTTTTGTTTCCTCTTTAGCTTTGCGAATCAATTCATCTGCGACGCGCCTGGCGTCCTGGACGATTACATCTTTTTCTACTAATTTTTGCGCTTGTTCCTGCGCCAGCGTCACGGTCCTATTTGCCTCTTCATGCGATTGGGCAAGAATCCGCTCTTTTTGATTAATAACCGACTGCGCTTTTTTGATTTCATCCGGAATCGAAAGACGAAGTTGGTCAATCAGATCCAATAGCATATCCTCATCAATGGCTACTTTTTTAGTAAACGGTAAAGATGAGCCATCATTAAACAACTCTTCTAATCGATCAATAAGATGTAAGATATCCATAATTTTGCATTCTCCCTCCTATATTATACGCATATTGATTAATCGCGAAGGGATGTTTGATGGTCCATGCGCTCAGATTCTTCAATGGTAAGAATTTGCGATTTTAGTGCTTTTTCAACTTGTGGGGGAACCATGGTTGAAACATCGCCCCCCAGGACAGCTATTTCCCTGACAGTGGTTGAGGATAAGAATGTGTGTTGCTCACTCGTGATCAACGCGATGACTTCAATATTCTTATTTAATCGTTTGTTTGCCAGGGCCATTCTAAATTCATGTTCAAAATCAGAAAAAACGCGCAATCCCCGCACGATGACCTGAGCGTTTTGCTGCACACAAAAATCAACAGTTAGGTTACTGTATCCAGCAACTTTTACTTTTGGTTCATCAATAAAACATTCTTTCACCATATTGAACCTGATTTCAGGCGCGAACATGAGGTTTTTTAACGGCTTATCATAGACCGCGATAATAAGTTCATCAAATAACTTTGACGCTCTTTTTGCAATATCAATATGACCATAGTGGATCGGGTCAAAAGTCCCCGGAAAAATTGCTCTTACCATCAGTTTAGACCTTTCTATAATTCAATGGTACCAGGCCATCTATTGGATAGTTCTTCCCGTAATAATAGATGATCTGATTTGGTTAGCTGCGGATCCTTGTTAATAATTGTATCCACAAAACGGTGACATTTTTCTATAAGTTTTGTATTTGCTAAACTGGCAAATTCAAACCCTATATATCCTGATTGACGCGTTCCAAGGAATTCGCCTGGGCCGCGCAATTGCAAGTCGATGTCCGCAAGTTTAAAACCGTCGTTAGTTTCAACCATTGCTTGCAGCCGTTTGTTTTCAGTTTCATCTGTATTTTCCGGGACAAGAATACATCTCGCGTGTTCTTTATTTCTTCCAACTCTGCCTCGCAATTGGTGTAGCTGAGCTAAACCGAATGTATTTGCGCTTTCGATCACCATCAGGGTGGCTTCTGGAATATCAACGCCAACTTCAATTACTGTTGTTGAAACGAGGATATCGACTTTCTTATCCCTGAATTTCTGCATAATTTGATCTTTCTCGTCAATTTTCATCTTTCCATGCAAAAGCCCAACGCGCATTTCAGGAAATATATTAGTTTGGAGGTGATGATGATTTGCAATTGCTGATTTTTCATCATCGTCATCGTTTTCTTCAATACGCGGGTAGACAATGAAAACTTGAAATCCTTTTTCAACTTCTTCACGGATAATTTTATACACTTTTGAACGATTGCTTTTTTGGATGATCATTGTCTCTATGGGGAGACGGCCTGGCGGTAATTCATCAATGATAGAAATGTCAAGATCGCCGAAAAGAGTGATCGCCAGCGAGCGGGGGATCGGTGTGGCGCTCATAACCAGAGTATGTGGATTTTCCCCTTTAGATCGCAGCGTATTGCGCTGCTTTACGCCAAAACGATGCTGCTCATCAATAATTACGAGTTGGAGGTCATTAAAAAGAACATCATCCTGAATCAGCGCATGGGTGCCGATGATGCATTTTATTTTTCCCAAGGCGAGTTGTTCGAGAATGATTTCACGGTCTTTATCAGGTGTTTTTCCAAGCAGTAAGGCAATTTCATCAATATTCAAGCTGCCTGAAGCGACTGCTAATGTTATAAAGGTCTCAAAGTGCTGCTCAGCGAGAATGCTGGTAGGGGCAAGGACTGCAGCCTGGGCGTTATTATCTGTTACCGCATCCACTGCAAATTTGGCGACAATGGTTTTACCAGACCCGACATCTCCCTGCAGAAGGCGGTTCATTGGATATTTTGACGATAAATCACTCAGAATCGAAGCGATGGCTTTTCCTTGGGATGAAGTCAAAGTGTAGGGAAGTTTGGCAATTCTTTTTGAATAAATCACTTGATCATATGGAAATGCGCGGTGCTTTGGCTGCCGCTTTCTTGCCTTCATGTAACGTGTGCCAAGCTGAAGGAAAAAAATCTCTTCAAATGCAAAACGATGTTTGACTTTTTCTAATATTTCAGAATTTTCCGGAAAATGGATCTGGTTGATCGCGTAACCCAGCGGATCAAACCTATTTCTTAAAAGGATTTCGTCTGGTAAA
>CAZDIS010000186.1:0-3829 GCA_964505585.1 uncultured Pelolinea sp.
CGGGCATCCGCCAGATCCGCTTCTATTGGTCCGCACGCTGACAACCTGGCAATTGGGTCATCGACATTAACTGATTCACCTTCCGATATCCATATCTGGGTGATGACGCCGGGCATGCCAAACGCAAGTTCAATTGATCGAACGGGTTCTAATGTGCCTTCAGCGATCAAACCGGCTGGTTGTATGACCTCTGGTTCCTCAATCTGTTGCTGCGATCCAATCCCCTGGCAGGCAGACATCAGCAGGGTCGCGGCCAGGGTTAACGATTTAACGAACAGGTTTTTGTTTTTCATTATCACTCCTCAAATAATTCGGTTATTCATACGCTAATACATCGCGGATAGTCATACGCGCCGCACTGCCTGCAGGAATCAGGCTGGCAATGGTACTCAGTAAAATAGTTAACAATAGCCAAAAAATGTATCCCCGCAGCGCCAACGCCAATTTTGCCGGTAAAGAAAAGACCGCATTTAATACCAGCGTACCCAGGAGACTGGAAACTGGAAATGAAAGCAATACACCGATAACATAGCTGACAAGGCCGATCACCAATCCTTCCCGCAAAACAAGGCGCGTGATCGTGCGGTCTCCGGCGCCGATAGCCCTTAAGATCCCTATTTCACCGGTCCTTTCGAGCACATTCAAGCTAAGGGTTCCGCTTAATCCAATGCCGCCCACTGTCCCGGTGATGACGGCCATGATCAACAAAACAAATATGAGCAGGTTTATTTTTTCAGTGGAGGTTTCAAGAATATCTTCCATGCTGACAATTGACCTTATTTTATAGCCGCGCTGTTCAAGTAATGGCTGAATTTCAGCGAGCCGCGATTCCTGGTATTCAAGCGTGTGCTCGTTCGTTGAAATACGGAAATCAGCGCTGTGAAATGGATCGCTGCCATGCTGGATGAGCGCTTCCGGCGTCGTATACGCGCGTTTATCGTCAAATCCTGTGTAGCTGTAGGTCCCTACGATGGTCCAGTCATCGATCCTGCCATTTATCTCA
Organism: uncultured Pelolinea sp.; assembly: GCA_964505585.1. Lineage (GTDB taxonomy): Bacteria > Chloroflexota > Anaerolineae > Anaerolineales > Anaerolineaceae > Pelolinea. The sequence continues at coordinate 1,004 of CAZDIS010000186.1, forward strand.
AGCGGAATGACATCTCCCGGTTTCAAATCGGGATACGCATTATAAAAGGCGTCGTTGACCACCAAAGTGTTTTTTTCGCCTGGCCGGACCCAGCGACCCGTCGCGGTTTCCTTCACCACCATATTGCTTTCAAGAGGCGGCGCGAGCAGGGTGACATTGACAATCTGATCTTCTATTTCCAATTGGGCTGCTGATGTCCACCAGCCTTCCACTTCTTCCACGCCATCTACGGACGCGATGATGGATTGAATATCTTCAACGCGTTGTTCGCGAGAAAAAGTCAATTTGATGTCTCCCGAATCATACGCAACAATTTGATCAATTTGGTTAAAAAGCACCAGCTGTACATTGAAAACCGCAATGAACATCGCCCCGCCCAGAGAAAGCGTGAACAAGGTCAGGAGCAGTCTGCCTTTGTTTCTGAAGGTATTGCGGAACGCAAGTTTTTTGACCAGATCCTTGAGCGAGAACGGTAATATAAAACGGTCGAGCGCCTGGCCGCCGCCGCCATTGGCTATTTTCTGGCTATTGAAGGCCTTGTGGATGGTGATGCGTGATCCCTGCAGGATAGGGATCAATGCTGCCACAATGGGGATGACGAGGGAAACAACTGCCTGAAGCAGGATAACTGCCGGGAAGAGGGGGATGGGGTTGGTTGTCACCAGGTATCCATTGATGATCGGTATAATCCGCTCACTCATGACATAGCCCGCGAACGCTCCAGCCGGCACGGCGATGATGAATGAGATGAGGCCAAAGATCAAAACGAGCGCGAGATACATGAGGATAATCACCTGACGCTTCGCACCGATCAATTTCATCACCCCGATCTGCCGGACGTGCTGTGCCATTAGCGCGTTCATGGTGTTGAATATGAGTGAACTGCTAAGGATGATCACCAATAAACCGATGAATAGCAAGATGAGACCTATCGCTTCGACGTAATTGCTGAAGGGCTGGTCCGCGTCTGTGTTGATCTCTGAAGTGTAAACTGTCCGCCCGGAGTCTTCAATTTTCTCGTTTATGGTGGCTGCCACTGACTGGATATGGGTGAGATCGTATGGATCACCGGTCACGCGCATGAGAAGCGTATCAAAGGCACGTGGTTCCCGCAGAGCGGGAAAGGCCTGTGCTGAGACATAGGCGCGTTTGGACTCGAAGATGATGTCCCGGCCAGCTGTATAATCCTTCGCGATACCCGACACCGTCAATGTTTGTATCGTTCCATCCCTTAATTTCACTTCCAGTTCATTCCCGATCGTTGATCCAATTTCCTGATTGCCATCCTCAAGGAGAATGAGCGAGCGATCACCCGGGGAGGCGGCTCCCTGCATGGGAGTAAGCAGTCTAATCTTTGGATGTTCAAGATCGTCAATCACGGTGACGTAGAGGTTCTTCCACTCTTCTTCCCCCGGGTTGCGCGTTTCGAGGGGCAGCGTACGGCGGCCTTCGGCAAAACGGATGCCATCCTGACGGGATATCATTTCAATAAAGGAATCATCAAACTGATCGGTAGTAATGGTGATATGGGCGGGGAAGTTATCCGCGTAAGAAGCTGCAGTTCCCTGGGTCAATAGCAAGTACCCAGTTCCGATCATGCCCACAGCGAACACGCCAATGGTGATGGATGCAACGACAAGCATTGTTCGTGAGCCATTCTCGATGAAATCACGTAAGACTTTTTTGAAAGATGGGCGGAGCTGCCCGGGAATGATGCGGCGTGTTTTAGCTGGCATCCTTTTTCCTGTTCTGTGGTTTGCGTTTACGGGGACGTATCTCATCTTTTATGAGCTCGCCATCGCTGAGGGTGATCGTGCGGCGCGCCTTCGCCGCCAGGTCAAGATCATGGGTCACGTAGATCACTGTCCGACCTTCGGAAACGGTTTTTTCGATGAGGCCCATCACTTTTTCGGCTTCAGAAGCGCTGAGGTTGCCGGTCGGTTCATCCGCGATGAGGATGGCGGGATCATTGGCGATCGCGCGCGCAAGGGCAACCCGCTGCTGTTCCCCGCCTGAAAGCTGGGCTGGAAAACGATCTTTCTTATTGGATAGGTCGACCGCTTGCAAAAGCTCTTCCGCGCGCGCGAGATGCTTTTCTGCACTGTCCGGGCCCAATAATTGCATGGGCAGAATAATATTATCAAGGACAGATAATACCGGAATTAACTGATAGAACTGAAAAACGATGCCAAGATTGCGGCAGCGCCAGGCCGCCATATCATTCTCGCTGAGAACCTGGGTATTGGTGCCGGCAATCACAACATCCCCGGCGGTCGGATGGTCGATACCTGTGATCATATTCATCAGCGTTGATTTACCGCTGCCCGAGCGGCCTACGACGCTGACATATTCTCCCTCTTGAACCGATAAATGAATGTCTTCCAGTGCTTTGATCTGCCCGCCCGCGTTATTAAAATAGCGGGAGACATGGTCCATGCGGATCAAGGGCGGATGCACTTGCGATGCAGACTTAGCTGGCATTCTTGATCTCCCCTTCTACCAATTTGAAAACCCGGGAAAACAGATCTATTTTAGAAAGGTCGTGGGTCGCGACGATGACTGTCCGCCCATCCCGCGCAAGCTTCTGAAAAAGCGCATAGATATGCTGGGCAGTGAGCGAGTCGAGGTTGCCAGTTGGTTCATCGGCCAAAATCAACGGCGGGTCATTGGCCAGCGCGCGCGCAATCGCAGCCCTTTGCTTCTGGCCGCCAGATATCTGTGAAGGTGTTTTATATGCCTGATCTTCAATTTCAAGATCGCGCAGGATGCGCATCGCTGTTTTTTGGCTGGACCGTTCATGGTATTTGCCGCAAAGATCCATAGCAA
>CAZDIS010000187.1:0-3825 GCA_964505585.1 uncultured Pelolinea sp.
ATAGCCGGTGGTTTTTTGTTTCGGGCGTCCCGCCCTCAACACACTAAAGTGTTAAAAAACACCGGAGGTCCCAAACCTCCGGTGCTATCATCCGTTCTAAGGCCGATCAGCTCAATCGTCCTGGTTGTACACGGTCTCCAGTACACGCATATCCAATTTCTTCATTTTCAATACCGCTTCCATCACCCGTTCAGATTTGGCCTTGTCCGGGTCGTTCAGCATCTCTACCGCGCCAACTGGCGTGATCTGCCACGACAGCCCATATTTGTCTTTCAGCCAGCCGCATTGCTGCGCCTCCGGGTCGCCACCCTCGCTTAGCTTCTCCCAGTAATAATCCACCTCGTCCTGCGTCTCACAGTTCACGATCAGCGATATCGCCTCATTGAACTGGAATGCCGGCCCGCCGTTCAGCGCCATAAACTGCATCCCCTCCAGCTCAAAATCGATCGACATCACCGTCCCCGCTTCCATCTCATGGATGTCATGCCCGGCTTCCCCCTTTCAAGGGTCTTGTGATAACCAGTGGATCGTTCAAGGTCTTGATTCGGGTTAGGGGTTTTGTCGAGTTACGCCCCCAATCCTCCCGCCGCCCCCTGGACACTAACCAGCCGCTGATACAACCCGTCCATCGCCATCAGGTCCGAGTGCGTCCCCCGCTCCACGATCCGGTTTCCCTCCAGCACCACGATCACGTCCGCTTTGCGTACCGTCGATAGCCGGTGGGCGATCACGATCACCGTCTTGCCCGCCATCAGTTTCTCCAGCGACTGTTGGATCAATAATTCCGTCTCCGTGTCCACTGCCGAGGTCGCCTCATCTAAGATCAATATCGGCGCGTCCTTCAGTACTGCCCGCGCGATCGCGATCCGCTGCCGCTGCCCGCCGGACAGTTTCACCCCGCGCTCGCCCAGCATTGTGTCGTAACCCTGCGGCAGCTGGGTGATAAATGCATGCGCGTTCGCAATCTGTGCCGCCTCAACAATCTCTTCCGTGCTCGCATCTCCGCGCCCAAACGCGATATTCTCGCGCGCGGTGCCGTGGAACAGGAACACGTCCTGCAGCACCAGACTGATATTGCGCCGGATGCTTTCCAATGTCAGCGCGCGCACATCCTTGCCGTCAATGCGGATCGCGCCCGCGGTCACATCATAGAAACGTGGGATCAGGTTCACCAGCGTCGTCTTGCCCACCCCCGTCGGACCGACCAGCGCGACCATCTTTCCCGCCGGTATCGTCAGGTTGATATCCTCCAGCACATTCTCGCTGTCATGGTAGCGGAAAGTGACATCATCAAATACGATCTCCCCGCGCATGCCGTCCCGCAGCGCGACAGCGTCTTGCGCGTCAATGATCCCCGGCGTCTCACCCAGCAGTTCATTCACCCGTACCGCCCCCGCCAGTGCCTGCTGGAAACTCTCCCACACCCGGCTCAGCTCGCGGATCGGCTGGTACAGTAGTTCCAGATACAGGAAGAATGCCACCAGATCACCCACGGCCAGCGTTTCGCCCAGCACGAACTGCCCGCCGAAATACACCAGCACGATCGTCCCCAGTGAAGCCGAAAACTCGATCAGCGGATGGAAGGTCGCCATCAAGCGCAGCGCCCTTAAATTCGAATCGCGATATGCCTGAATATGTGTCCCCACCCGCTCCGCTTCCATCTCTTCGCGCGCGAAGGCCTTGATCTCTCGCACCCCGCTCAGATTGTCGTTCAGCGCCGCGTTCAGTTCGCCCAGCGTCACCTGTCTCGCCCGGAACGCCGGACGCACATACGTGTTGAAACCACGAATCGTCAGCACGATCAGCGGGACCGGGATCAAACTCAGCAGTGCCAGCCGCGCGTTGATCGAGAACAGGATCACCACCACCCCCGCCAGCAGCACCACGTTCGCCGCCAGGTCAGGGATCGCGTGCGCAATCAGGTGCTCCAGCAGGTCAGTGTCATTCACCAGCTGCGACATCAGCTGCCCGGTCTGCTTATCCGAATAAAAACGCAGCGACAGCCGCTGCAGGTGGGCATACACATTGTGGCGCACATCCGCCACCACCGACCAGCCCGCCACGTGCGCCAGGTACGAACGCCCGAACTGCAGCACCATCCGCACCCCATACACCCCAAGCACCGCCAGCGCCAGCTGCGTGATCAGCGCCATATCGGCCATCGTCGCGGCCGGATCCGTCACCGTGTCCACCATCGTCTTCACCATCCACGGCGCCGCCAGCTGCGCCCCCACCAGCAGCAGCATCGAAAACACCGTCAGCGCCAGCACCCAGCGGTAATTTTTAAGATATTGCAATACAAATTTAAATGATTTCACAGGATATTTCCGCCTTTTCCATAAAGCAGTTTAAATATATCAATAATTTTTATTGCGGGTTGTGCGAGTGCCTTTCGCTAATCGTAAAACATACCGTTGGGCACCCACGATTTATATCGGGAAAGACAATCCATCACTTTCCCCCTTGAAAGGGATTTTTGACGATCCACTGGATCGTCCAAGGTCTTGTTTCGGATGCGGGGTTCTAACAAGCGCGCTACGCCAACGCACCACACCCGTTCTGTCATCACACCTTATGGTTGCGTTGCCCCACGAAACCCAACACGCTCTTCATCGTCCAAAGCCCGAATTACCCTTCCCCCACTCCCTTCCGTCGCCAATACCCCTTACCAAAGAACAACAGCGGCAATACCACCGCCACCAGCATCGATACCCCCGAAATGATCCCCAGCGTCGGATACGCATTCAGCGCGATCAAATGCCCCCCATATAGCGCCGACACCGCGAACCCGATCTGGAACGTGATCTCCAGCCAGGTCGAAGTCGCCATCCGTGAACGCTTCGTCGCCACCGTCGATGCCCACGAGATCCACAGCGTCTGCCCCATTCCCACCAGCGCCCGGTATCCCATATAAGCCCCGCCCCCAATGTACTGGTTCGTCGTCGCGATCACCATAAACGCCAGCGCCCCCGCCACCACCCGCGTCACCAGCGTCACCTTAAAACCCCCGAAACGCTTCGCCAACCCCGGCCCCGCGAACATCAGCAACAGGAGTGGCATGATCATCAGGAACGACATATTCCCGAACGCCTGCAGCGTCGACCCGTAATAATACACAAAGATCACATTCATGAAATACTGCAAAAATCCGATCCCCGTCCCGATGAAGAACTCGATCCCCGCGAACTTAACGGTGTTCTTGTCGATCCCCTTCAAGTACGGCGACAGGCTGATCTTCGAGGTGTCCTCCGGCGCATCCTTCTCCAGGAAGAACAGCGGCACCGTGCCCAGTAAAACCAGCGCGCTCGCGCCCGTCAGTACCGCGCGGTAAGCCAGCGTCTCGTTCCCCATCAGCCCCTGCACCATCCCCGGCAGATACCCGCCCACCAGGTTGCCGAGCAGCATCGCGCTGTAGAACACCACGCTGGTTGAAATGAATTCTTTATCTCTCCCCGCGCCCGCATAATGGCTGATGAATGGCATCTGCATGATGAAATAGCCCGACTGTACTGCGCCCAGCAGGAACGAACCCGCCAGGATCAGCGCCTGGTTGCCAGAGATAACACGCATGAAATACGCGGCACCCACCACAGCATTGATCAGGATCATCCCGCGCTTGTTGCCGATCTTCTCCGCCACAAACCCGATTGGGATCGCCATCAGCATTTGCGCGAAGGGCGTCAGGCTTAATATCACCCCCAGCATGTCCGGCGACATCCCCATCGAAAGGATATACAGGTTAAATCCCGCTCCCACCACACCGAAACCCAGGTTAGCCATAAATAACATCAACAGATACAGAATGATGTTGTGGTTAAAACCAAA
>CAZDIS010000188.1:0-3726 GCA_964505585.1 uncultured Pelolinea sp.
ATTCCTTCTTATCCGTTAACTAAAGGTTAATTTTAATATATATCGAAGCTTTAGATATCTCTTCCCAACGCAATGCCCGGGGCAGCCAGCCGCGCGTAACACGCAGTACACGACGATCCCACTCAGCCATAAGCGCAAACCGATCGTAAAAAACTATAATAAAATTAGCACATACGTATTTAAAGAAAGGCAAAATGGACGACCCGGAAATTCTTTGCTATCCAAAAGCCCACAGTACCTCTTACTTTTTTTACCGGCAGGTGTGGCATCTTTTATCTTTGATCTTTCTTGTGCCGCTCGCATGGCTGCTCGCTTCGCCGCACATGGGTGATGGATCCTGGCTTGGTGTGAGCGCAAACGGCTGGTTCTGGGCCTCAATGATCATTTCAATTGTGCATCAGGTGATCGTTTGGATCGTCTTTCGATTACAGCTGGGATGGGCTACCTTAACCAAATTTTTCGGTAAAGCGGACCTGATCATCTGGGGTTTCCTATTTCTTCCTCTATTTGCAGGCAGGATCGCAACGCATGCCGCACTCGCACGCTCAACGCAGGACACCCTCAATATATCTAAAACATTCGCGAGACCAATAGCATTATTGCTCCTGATTCCGGCGCTGTACACGTTCTGGTCCGTATTCAGATATTTTGGATTGACAAGGGCGATGGTTGGCGATCATTTCCGGCTTCGATATCGAGAGATGCCGCTTGAAAAACGAGGGATATTCAAATACAGTGACAATGCCATGTACGCGTTCGGTTTTCTGCTTCTATGGGCGATCGCATTGATTAACTTATCATTCCCGGCTCTCGTAATGGCTTTATTCCAGCATATCTATATATGGGTGCATTACTGGTGTACTGAGAAACCGGATATGGACATCATTTTTTCGAAAAAATAACCAATCAACTGATAGGAGTAAATACTATGCCATTTAATGAAAATAAACGATTGGATCCCTCGCAGGTGCAGGACCGACGCGGCGGGAGCGCGGGCAGAACGATCGCAGTCGGCGGAGGCGGATTGGCGCTGATCCTTTTGCTCGCTTCGATGTTCCTGGGCGTAGACCTCACGCAACTCATCAACCCTGAAGCGCTCGCACCCTCAACCTCAGATGGGTATTATGAAGAAGCAACCGATCTGACCGCAGAATGCCAGACAGGGGCAGACGCCAATCAGAGACAGGACTGCCGCATCGTCGGTTTTGTCAATAGCATCCAGGCCTTCTGGGAAGCGGAACTACCGGATTATGGTATAGATTATCAGCCCTCGCAGACAGTGCTTTTCTCGGGGTCCACACAGGGCGCCTGTGGTTTTGCATCCGCCGCGATGGGCCCTTTCTACTGCCCCAGAGATCAAATGATCTACCTGGACCTATCTTTCTTTGAAACGATGCAGACCCAATTCGGCGCGCAAGGGGGGCCCTTCGCTGAGGCATATGTCATTGCCCATGAATATGGCCATCACATCCAAAACCTTTTTGGCATTTTGAATACTTCCGGTATGGTGCGGGACTCTGGCCCGGACAGCGAGATCGTGTACACCGAACTGCAGGCAGACTGCCTGGCAGGTATCTGGGTACACCACGCAAAAGATACTGGTTATATTGTGAATTTGACTGAAGATGAGATCCTGCAGGCGCTCAACGCGGCTGTTGCCGTCGGCGACGATCGCATCCAACAGCAGACGCAGGGCCGGGTAGTGCCTGACGCTTGGACACACGGTTCATCTGAACAGCGGCTGGCTGCCCTCCAGGATGGCATGCGCTCCGGTGATATTGATACCTGCAACACACCGGGGTGGTCAGAATAATTTTAAACATGCCTTGCCAGGTTGACAATTAAAACAGTTTGGCAAAATAGGCATCATGGGGTACAGGGTGTACCCGGGACAGCGCCGGGCGGGCAGGGCACGACACACTGCATGCTGCCAGCTGATGATTTGCGGACAATACATCCTGGTTGCGCGCCGTCATTGGGATTCTCATCCACGTCAGGGGTATCGATCACGGGAATGTCTTCGCAATCGCCTTCAAGCACGCCGTATGGTTCCCCTGATGGCACCGCGCAAACCACCTGGTTGATTGGACCTTCAACGTAAACAAACACCTTATCCCATGTTTGCCCGACAACCGGGGCGGTTTGGCCGGCTGTAAAACTATCGATCGCTTTAAAATGGGTTGAACCAGGTCCCGCGTGGCAGTATTGATCAATCAGGGAAGTATACGTGCATGGCTGGATAGAGGGCAGAGGCAATCCGAAGTCATCCTCATGCGCCCCGAGGTCACAGATCGGACCTCCCGGGCGCGGGCTTCCGCGTTGGTCAGTTGCGACGAGTACCCCGCCAATCGTGGTGCAATCCGGCGCGGCGTCCATTGCCGGGCTACCCGCACCCAAAGCGTGCGTCTCGGTCGGCCCGCCATAATTCGCCAATGCTTTCAATAACGGATCCGCCTTAATCGTAAATCCAACGCACGATCCATCGCTATCCATATTCTCCCCTAAACCGTCCAAAGCCGCCGCGGATGAACTGCAGTCCCCTCCAGATGGATTTTTCGTCACGAGGGAATTCTTGATCTTGAGTATGCCGCCTGTTGTCGCAATACCGCCGCCGAGGGGCGCGTTATTGGCAGAGATCGTTATATGGTTAAGTTCCATCGTTCCACCAAGTGGCGATTCATCCAGCATGGCACCCATATTGAAAATGCCGCCGCCAGAATCATCTGCCTGATTACCGGAAAATGTGCAATTTGTGAAAACGCTATCCCCACCTACACTTGCCAATCCGCCCCCGCGGAAACCGCGGTTGGCAGTGAAAACGCTGCCAGTGACAATCGCCCTGCCGTAAGAATTCAAGCCGCCGCCATCCGCGCCTGCCAGATTGCGTTTAAAAGTTGATTCAGATATTTTTATACCTTCCGCATTATGGATACCGCCTCCCAGGGTTACCGCTTGGTTTTCCACGAAGTCACTAAGCGCGATAGTCAATTCCGCATCATTATAGATCGCACCGCCCTCGCCGCTGCTTGCATTATCCTCAAAAGAGGTGTCCGACACAACCGCGCTGCCCAGGATGAGCGCGAAAGCGCCGCCGCGCGCGGAATCATTTCCTTTGAAATCAGACCCCCGGATATTTGTATAATTTTCGCTTAAGATGCCACCGCCATCCAAGGTTGCCTGATTCCCATCAAACATACATCCAAGCACTTCCAATTCACCTGTATTATGGACCCCGCCACCATTCTGCAGTGACGCGTTTGCCTGGAAAGTGCTTTCACCGCATGTCATTTCACCGGCATTATATGCTCCGCCGCCATTTTCCCCCGCGATATTTTCCCTGATCTCACTACTGGTAAGAATCAGCGTGGTATCCGGCCGATTGATATTGGTTGACCCAACACCCGAGCCGTTATAAATACCCGCGCCATTCTCCGCGCGATTCATCACAATATCGCTGCCGTTGATGGTCATCAATTCCCCGGAAAAATGGATCGCGCCTCCATCCCAATCCGCGCTGTTATTCTCAAATGTCGTGCCGGAAATATTGACAGTTTCCGTTCCCTCGTTCTGGTAGCAAAGTCCACCACCATACTCGGAAGCGGAATTTTCCTGGAATTTTGAGTCAGTGATGGTGAGCGGAGAGCGCCAGATGAAAACCGCGCCACCGTTTTCCTGTGAACTGTTCCCCTGGAAAATCGTGTTTGATATCGTGGTCGCGAGCCGGTC
>CAZDIS010000189.1:0-3708 GCA_964505585.1 uncultured Pelolinea sp.
ATGAGGTGATTCCAATAGAAAACAAATTGATTATTGTCCCGGAGATAATATGGTTAGCATTGTATTTCACGCACATGACCGCATGAATCACACCCATTAACCCACCTGTTATGATCCCAACAACAACACCTAACCATAAATTGGATAAACTGGCGGTGACACTTGCAGTCAAAGCAGCCGCAAGCATCATGCCTTCTATTGCAATATTAAAAATACCAGCTCTTTCAGCCAGAATCCCTGACATAGCCCCGATAATCAGCGGTACGCTGCGCACAACCATTACATTTAATAACCCGGTCATGCTGATTGAATCATCTTTAATATTCCAGGTGAGAAAACTGAACGTGAAAATCAGTGCAACGACGGCGATCAGGCTAGTGGTGAGTTTTTCACCACCAAAAGCCAGTTGAACAAGACCACACACTAGGCATAAAATCGCACCGATTTTCAAAGTTGCCAGGGTTGGAAGAACAATATCTGGCATCTCAAGTGTCGAATTGGCATGCTTGAGTACATATGTTGCCGTCGAATCAGCCGCGATACCACCCGTAAAGACAAACCAGATCACTGCGGCCAATAACAAAAATATTACTCCAAGCGGCCACTGCCTTTTTGAAATTTCACTTTTACTGTCTTTTTTAAATAATTTATTCAACATGCCTTTAACCTGCCTTTTTATATTTGAACATCCAGGATTTCGCCTTCATCAACACCTGAATTGCGAAGACGGTAAATGGTGCGAACTAACGCAGGAGCGGCAATAAAGAACATGATCGCTGCCTGGATGACAGGAATGATGTGATGCGGGATACCCGCCCGTAAGCTCATAAATTTTGATGCGCTCGTGAAAAATCCAAAAAACAAAGCTGCAGCTAGTGCACCATACGGATGGATTCCACCGATAAGTGCTAAAGATATAGCATTGCGACCATATCCCGAAGTAAAGTTGGTTGAATTCATATAATATTGCACACCCTGAATTTCATTTACCCCGGCTAAGCCAGCTAACGCGCCTGATATTGCCATGCCAAGAATAATTAAACGTGTAGTATTCATTCCTGCGTTTTTTGCAGCGTGCGGGTTCAAACCAACCTGTCTTAGTTCAAAACCTAAAGTGGTTTTGAACAGTAAGAACTTTACCAAAAAAACAAAAGCTATCGCAATAAAAAAACCAATATGGAATCTGATCGGTGCTTCAAAAAATTTATAGAATTTTGCCGACTCTAATATGGGTGGCGTTTGCGGTAAGAATAGATCAGGGTCTTTTAGAGGGCTGCTCGCCATAAAGTCAACCAATAAGACGGCAATGTAGTTCAACATGATGCAGGTAATTACTTCATGTGCACCAGTCTTAGCCTTTAACCAACCAGGGAATGCGCCCCATAATGCCCCAGCCAGCATCCCAGCTCCCGCAGCAAGTGGAATATGAACAAAAGGAGGCAGGTTCTTGAATGTGAAACCCGCCCATACACTTGCCAAACCACCAACAAACACTTGCCCCTCAGCACCGATATTTAATAACCCTGAACGAAAACCAACTGTCAATGCCAACCCAGTCAATATATAAGGTGTGCTTACAGTTAGACTTTCAAAAAATGGATTGATAGCATATCGGATCACTTTGGGATCACCGCTTTGAAATGCTTCAATTATTTTCTTGGGTTCTCCAAAAGATCCAATGAATATCGATTCAAGTGCATTCCCTAACGTTTCAAAGATCGTCTTAATACCCTCAATAAATGATAAATTAAACGCAGCGTAAACATCTTCAGTTGTTAATATAATCAACAAACCTGCCAACAAAAAACCGCTCACGATCGCCAGCAGAATATTGAGTGATGAGGTTTTAGAGAACTCTTCAATAAATATTTTGAATTTATTTTTTCTGTCCGTTATTTTTTTTTCATTTTCCATTTTTTACTTCCAATAAATTATCAATAATTAGTTGAGGAAATATTAACCAGCTCCAACCCCGGCCATAAACAATCCCACCTCTTCTTTTGTGGTTTTGCTTGCATCCAAAATGGTCTGAATTCTCCCTTGATACATCACGGCTATCCGATCAGACATTTGCATTATTTCATCAAGTTCAGTCGATACCAATAAAATTGCGCATCCTTTTTCACGTAATTCCAGCAGACGTTGATGGGTATACTCAATCGAACCAACATCCAGGCCGCGGGTTGGCTGGGATGCGATCAATAAATTAATCTCACGTGATAATTCGCGTGCAAGGATTACTTTTTGCTGATTACCGCCAGATAGTTTTTCTACAGTCAAAAGTGCATCAGGAGGTCTGATATCAAATTTCTCAACTAAATCTTCTCCATGCTCCAGAATCTTCTGGTCCTGAACAATAAACCCATTAGAAAATGGCTTGTGTAGATATGTGTTGAGAACGAGATTATCCGCCACGCGGCTGGGGAGAACTAACCCATCTAATTGTCGGTCTTCAGGGATATGCGCACAGCCCAATTCAATAATTTTTCTAGGGCTGGCTTGGGTAATATCATTCTCCCGAATATGAATACTCCCAGAGACAGGATGCATAAGTCCAACTAATGAACGCACCAGTTCGGTTTGGCCATTTCCTTGCACACCCGCTACGCCGAGAATTTCGCCTGCTTTCACTTCAAAGGAAACTTCGTTGACAGCAATTTTGTTCAGGTTATTCAAAATAGTAATATCTTTAACCTTTAATACATCTTCCTTAACGTGCACCAGATTCTTATCAACCGTCAGGTTTACATCTCGCCCAACCATCAGGGAAGCCAGATCTTTTACATTTGCGTTTTCCGTTTTTGATTCCCCAACAACTTTCCCAGCCCGAATGACGATGATACGATCAGAAATTTCCATCACTTCTCTCAATTTATGGGTGATAAAAATGATCGATTTTCCCTCTTTAACCAAATTTCTCAGAGTCAAAAATAAGCTGTCAACTTCCTGCGGGGTTAAAACAGCGGATGGCTCATCCATAATTAAGATATCTGCGCTCCGATAAAGTAATTTTATTATTTCAATGCGCTGCTGAACACCAACAGGTAAATCGCCCACTAATGATTTAGGATTTACAGCTAATTCGTAAATATCAGAAATTTCTTTGATCTTTTTCTGGGCTTTCTCAATATCCAAAAATCCCAGAGATTTCAATTCTTCATCTCCTAGGATCACGTTTTCAGTTACCGTAAAAACAGGAATCAGCATGAAATGCTGATGGACCATACCGATGCCCTGTTTGATTGCATCAATCGGAGAATTTATTTCAACTTTTTTCCCCTTAATTAATATTTCCCCGGAATCCTGAGAATATAATCCATACAGAACATTCATCAGGGTTGTCTTTCCCGCACCATTTTCGCCTAACAAGGCCAAAATCTCTCCCTTTTTCAGGGTGATATTGATATCATCATTTGCCTTTAAGTCACCAAATGATTTTGTTATATTCCTTAGTTCCAGTATCGATTCCATCAATAATTCCTTGTTACCAATTTATTACCAAGCGTATTTAATCAAACGGTAAGAAAGAAGAAAGAGCTAAAATTGCAGCCCTTTCTTCTTTTATTTCATGAAAGTTTATTCTGCGGGTACAGTCGCGAGTTCACCTGCGACAATCATAGCCGCCAGCGAATCGATCTTTGCCATCAGTTCTTCGGTAATACCATCACCGCAACGGCCGTAACCATATGCCAATGACGTTCCACCGTT
>CAZDIS010000190.1:0-3625 GCA_964505585.1 uncultured Pelolinea sp.
AACGCGTTCGCAGTAATCTTTTTCGCACCCTACCAAACCAGGGCAAACCAGCTGAAATTGTACGCGATCATCACACCAGCGATTGACCGTTATAAAGCGCTTGATACAGGGCAGAAAGAAACCTTTAAGAAACAACTGACCGCCTTTATCCGCACGTACGCATTCCTGGGCCAGGTGATGCCATTTCAAGACGCGTCGCTCGAAAAGCTGTATGCCTTCTGCCGGATGCTCAGAAACGCACTCCCCAAACGGCTGACTGACCGCTTTGACCTCAATGATGAGATCGCGCTGGAATATTACAAATTGCAGAAAATCCAGGAGGGGCACATTGAATTAGAGAGCCAGGGCACTGTTGCACTTACCAATACACGCGACGGCGGCACGGAAGCGTATGACGCGGAAGAAAAAAGCGCGTTATCCGAAATTATCAAAATGCTCAACGAACGGCTTGGCACCGAATTCAACGAAGCCGACCGCCTGACAATCGAACAGCTGAAGATCCGCCTGCGCGCGGACGAAGCACTGGTAAACCAGGCGAGGGTAAACACACGGGAAAATTTCCGATTTGTATTTGATGACAAAGTAGATCATCTCCTGGTGGAAAGTTTAGACCGTAATGAAGAACTGATCATGCAAATCTTGTCGGACAAGCAATTAAAAAATCGAGTGGCCGACTATTTGATCCAAGACCTTTTCCAAACCCTCGAAGAAGAGGATATCGGGAAACTGATCAGGAAAGGTGAAAATCAGAACCTGGAATTTAAATCCACCTTGCGGTGGGATGTTCGCGCAAGCGCGGTAAATAAAGACCTTGAAAAAAATATCATTAAAACTATCGCGGGGTTTATGAACGCCGTCGGCGGACAATTAATCATCGGCGTAGAGGATGACGGAAATGTTTATGGGCTGGAAAAGGATTATTTAGTACTCGGCAATGGCGGGCGGGATATGTTTGAAAACCATCTGACACAGCTGATGAAAAACGCAAGTGGTGCTGATAATATTAGAAATTTCCAAGTCATTTTTGATCAGATTAAAGGCAATGATGTTTGCCTTGTGACTGTTTTACGAGCGTCTAAACCAGTGTATGTCACCTACAAGGGAAAAGAGTATTTCTATGTGCGCACGGGCAATAACACCAGCGCGTTAGGGATAAAGGAAACACAAAACTATATCGAGAGCCATTGGGGTTAGCGCAAAGACTTCTATCGAAAAAAATATTATTATCTGAAAGCATTACAAAACATTTATGAATCACAACACTGCATAAGGAGGGACTCATGCAATCCACAAAGAAAATCTTTATAATCGCAATCATCTTCGCCATCCTAATTCTTGCCGTAACATTCTTTTTTACCTTTCGCTTTTTTGGGGGTAAAAACCCCTCTCATCCGCAGCCAACCGTTGAAGGCGACCTTACACCATCACAGGCAGCCGCTCTTGAAAATCTAGCCGCTGAATCAAATATGCCGGTGGATGTCTATGCGGATGCCGGAACAATTCGGACAATGAATCTTCGTTTGCAGCTGCCGGAGAATACCTCGGAAGCGATCAAGTCATTCCTTATCACCTATGGGGATCTATTTGAGATTAGCGATTCAAATATGGATTTAGTCCTTGAAGAAACAAAAACTTTGGATAACGGCACGAAAGTCTACAGTTTCTCCCAGCGAAAAGACAATGTGGCCGTGTATGGCGCACAGACGGTTTTTCATGTAGATAAAGATGGAAACCTCATTTATTACGCTGGCGGATACACAAAAGAAAGTTTGGATTCCACAACGCCAATAATCGATCAGGCAGCGCTACCACAAGCCATCCGCGATCTGATCGGCGTCGATGAATTCGCTTACATATCCGATCCTGAGCTTATCATGTTAGATGGTAATGTGCTTGGTGACAATGATGGCATGGATTCAAAGCTTGCCTGGAAAATCGAGATACTTACACCAGACTTTGATATCGGGTTCTTTATGGACACAAAAACCGGTGCGCTTATCGCTGAATTCCCTGTTTTTATGGAAGCGGTTGAATACCAGATATACGATGCGGAAAATGAAAAATTTGTGAAGTGGTTCTCAAAAGAACTTTGGGGCGGCAATCCGCCCGACAACATGCTGATGGACCAGAATGGGAAGATTGATCCAGATGCCAACATCGATTTTGAAGCGGAGCAGGCAAGGGATCATCTGACAGATGTGGTAAGCCGGTTTGAGAATCTGGGGTATTCCTTCCCGCAGGGAGAAGCAGGCGCAATAAAAATCTATATTAATGTCAACTACAATTGTCCAAACGCAGCATGGGCAGATTCTATCCGAACAATGATTTTCTGTGATGGGACAACAAATAGTGTAGATGTATTAGCGCACGAATTAACCCATGGTGTTTCAACGGACCTTGTAGATTTTGCGTTTTGTGCGAAGAAAAAAGTTTGTGAACCGGTGGCGGTCAATGAAGCGTATTCAGATATTTTCGCCATGTTCATTGATACCTCCCATCCCTACCAAATATGTTTGGATGATTGCCAGGAAGACAGCAATGGCAACCAAGATTTATTTAGAGACCTTGAGGACCCCTCCCCCTATCCGGATCATTATCAGGATCTCGAACATCCCGGCAATATACAATGTCCAAAAATATTGAAAGAGGGGAAAACATACGGCTGTGGGCATGTGAATTCAACCATCCTATCCCACGCGGTGTACCTGATGTTGACCGGCGGTGAATTTGAATCCAGAGATATTCCCGGCAAAAGCATCCGGATCGAAGCATTGCCTAAAGAAAAAGTTGAACCGATACTGTTCCACTCCTTGTCTGATGGATTCCTGACATCGAATGCCGATCTTAAAATGGCAGCCAGGGGAAATGTACAATCCTGCCGGAGTATGATCGGTAATCATGGCATAACCAACTCCGATTGCGCAAATGTGCACAAAGCGTTTCAAGTGGTTGGCCTCTTATCCAATGATTATGAATTCGATAATTCACCTGAGAAAGATACAACGGAAATTTCTGAGGAAATCGATGAACAGGGCCTCGGTGCAATTGCATATATAGATAGTCAATCTGGTGAAATCATCCATAAAGACCTTGAAACTGGAGATATATTTCTGGTTTCTGAGAATATGAAACTGCGGCTCAACCCCGGTGACTACAATTACAAGGCACCAAGCATCTTTGGTGATGGCAGGTTCGTCGCCTTCTCCGCCCATGACGATAATTATGTCGATATTGGAGAATACATTCTGGATTGGGATAAATTAGAATATTACGAATTTCCTGGAGAGACGGATGTCATTGGGTGGGATGAAAATGCCCAGAGACTAATTCTTGGTAAAAGGGATCAGGATTGTTCCCAGCAGGACGTATTATCCTGGGACGAGCCGGTATATCGGCCTGCTTCCAATTATATTTTCTATACATTTGATCCAGATACCCAGAAACTTCAGGAAACACAGCGCCTGCCCATCGAAGACTACGTTTTCAGTCGTGCCCTCCAACCCTTTCCCGATAACCTGACGGTGCAATTCCAGCACTGTGGTTTTTGCAATTGGGAATGTACACATCAGAGAAAAGTTTTTAATTTTGCAAATGGGAACATGGTCACCTACCCTGACCAGATGCC
>CAZDIS010000191.1:0-3585 GCA_964505585.1 uncultured Pelolinea sp.
GTTTCCTGTCGCATGACTTTTTCATTCTGCGCGATCCAGATCCGCTGGCGCTGATCGCCAAATTCATAGGTCACCGTTTCGATATCCAGGAAACGCGCAACTTCATAAACGACACCGAACTCCTGAATGGTTCCATTGGGCACAACGACCACATCAGGTTTGTTATCGATCAGCCAGGCCATCGCGGCACGCGCTGCATGCAAATTGCGCTTGCATCGCAATTTGTAAACTTCACTCTCCACATCAACATTTTCCACCTGCAGGGTATACATCGTATCGTAGCATGTCACTTCTTTGATCTTCGCTTCCAATTCTTCGGGTAAGACTTTATATCCCGCGTGCAGATCAAGGAACGAAACAGATGGAAGCACACTTTCTGCTTTCGAGAGAATTTCTTTGGCGTAAAGATTTTGCCTGCGCAGATCAAATTTATTGATCGGGTTCTGCCAGTCATGATAAGGCAGGAACCCGAAAGTCACATCATGGCCCATCCCGCTCAACACCAAACCGGTTATCGCAGCGTGTTCGATCCAGTAATGAAGCGTGGCAAACACAAACACTTTTTTTCCTGAGCCATCACCGTCAGCGCGCCTTTTCTCAATTACTTCCACAATTTCGGGTAATTTATCAGATAAACGTTTTAATGAAAATCGGCTGTTAAGCGACTTTCCCCGATGGCGTGTCATCCAGTATAGTTCTGCCGTAAACGGCACCTGGCCAAGTACGGATTTGATGATATTCTTCGCGATTGTTTTTGGTTTTTTTTCTGCCATAGTTATAGTTTTTTAATCTCCCATTTTAATGATGGCCGGACCGGACCTAAACGTGATTCAGGCCACTGGGTGCCCGGCGCGCCGGATGGATCAACATTGAACGCTAAAGTTTGTTCATCGTGAAAATATGTCTTAATGCGATATGCGCTGGCATTGAGGCCGATCACGTACCTCCCCCCATTTAGCAGGTTAGCAGGAATTATTACGCGGCTATGATACAGCCCGGGTTTGCGCATACTGTGCTTTTCAAAAAGATCTGGATCGTCGGTATCAAAGGAGGTGAACACAAATTCCCCATGCGATGTGATAAGGTACATTCCAACCCGCAGACCTTTAACTGCCTGGTGCAATCTGTATTCAAAATCCACCATAAAAGGTTCAATGGAACGAACCGTCTCCACCATATCACCACCAGCATCTAAAACACGTACAGACAAGGGCTGGAAAGTGCTTTGCTTTTCGCTGGCATCATCCTCCCATATGTGCTGCCCCGCCTGGGCCAGGCCGCGTGATAAATAAAAGTCCACTGCTTCAGATGTCGGAGCGCGCAGAAGTAAATTGCCTTTATCGATCACAAGCGTTTCTTCTGTCAATCGCAGTATCGCGGACATGTTGTGACTTACAAAAAGGACAGTGCGGCCCTGCTGGGCAACATCCGTCATTTTTCCCAGGCATTTTCGCTGGAATTCCGCATCCCCCACAGCAAGCACCTCATCAACCACCAGTATCTCTGGTTCAAGGTGCGCCGCGACCGCGAATGCAAGGCGCAGGTACATCCCGCTCGAATAGCGTTTTACAGGTGTGTCAATAAATTGCTCAACTTCAGCGAAATCTACGATCTCATTAAATTTTGTCGCGATCTCTTTGCGCTTCATGCCGAGAATAGCGCCATTCAGATAGATGTTCTCACGCCCGGTAAGCTCAGGATGAAATCCTGTGCCTACTTCCAGTAGTGATCCGACTCTGCCATTGATCTCAACTGTCCCGGTCGTTGGCTCGGTGACACGGGATAGCACTTTTAAGAGCGTGCTCTTGCCTGCCCCGTTGCGGCCCACAATACCAAGTACCTCGCCTTGATCGACTGTGAAATTCACATCTTTCAGCGCCCAGATATGATCTGGTAAATTGTCTTGCTGATTCTGCCTCCTGGAAATAGAAAATCGCTCGGAAAGCGTTTCCCGCAATGTCTGGTAAGTATTGATTGACGTACCGATCATATATTTCTTACCTAAATTCGAGACCTGAATTGCTTTCTGTGCCATGGTTTACACCCGGTCGGCAAACAGCCGCTCCATCCTTTTGAAATAGAACATCCCGCTGATAAGTAGAAAAACCGCCACGCCAGCGGATACCAGGGTCATCAAACCAGGCGGTTGGCCAGTCCCCAGCAAAGCCCATCGGAATCCTTCCACAACACCTGTCATTGGATTAAGGGCATATATGGCCTGCCACTGCTCCGGCACCATGCTCGAAGGATATGCGATCGGCGTCAGGTACATCCAGAATTGGGTCAGGAATGGGAGAATATAGTTAATATCGCGATAAAGGACGTTCAGCGCGGACAACCACAGGCCGACGGCAATTGCGGTGATTATTGCCAGCAGGAGAAACAGCGGGAGCGTCCACACATTCGATGTAGGTGTGATATTGAAATAAATCATCATACCCATCAGAACTACAAACGCGATCAGAAAATCAACCACACCGGCAAACACAGACGAGATTGGCAGGATCATGCGCGGAAAATAGACTTTAGTGATCATATGGCTGTTCGCGACAAGCGAACGGCTTGCGTCTTGCAGCGCTTTAGAGAACAGAGTCCATGGGATGAGGGCGGTATAGGAAAAGATCGGATACGGTACGCCATCGGATGGCACCTCGGCTAAATTACCGAAAAAGATACTGAAAACAACCATCGTCAAAAACGGTTGGAGGATCGCCCAGCCAACGCCAAGCAAAGTCTGCTTATAACGTACTTTCAGGTCGCGCCAGGTCATGAAAAAGATCAATTCGCGATACAGCCACATATCGCGTAAATTCAAAGCTGCCCAACCTGTGGTTGGCTTAATAACTGTTATTTTCTCGCTCGAAAGATTATCCATTATCAGGCAATTTGCTCCCGATTCGCAATGTACCAGTCAATGGTATTCTGAAGGCCTTCGTCAAAAGGCATCTGCGCGCGAAACCCAAAGCGTTCATAGGCGCGCGCCGTATCTAACAGCCGTCGCGGTTGACCGTTAGGTTTCGAAGTATCCCAAACCAGGTCCCCATCAAAACCCGTTTTTTTAGCGATCATTTCGACAAGATCTTTAATGCTGATCTCATGGCCGGCGCCCAGATTGACCGGGTCTGATGCGTTATATCTTTCTGATGCCAGGATGATCCCTTCTGCAGCGTCATCCACATACAGGAATTCCCGTGTTGGCGATCCATCACCCCACACAACAACCTCACCCAATCCAGACTCCTTTGCTTCAACGCACTTGCGGATCAAAGCTGGGATCACATGCGAAGATGCCGGGTTGAAATTATCACCGGGACCATATAAATTAACGGGCAGAAGAAAAAGAGCGTTATAACCATATTGCTGGCGGTAGGCCTGCGCCTGGACCAGCAGCATTTTCTTTGCCAGGCCATATGGCGCGTTTGTCTCCTCAGGATATCCGTCCCAAAGGTTTTCTTCTTTAAACGGAATTGAAGTAAATTTTGGATAGGCGCAGATGGTTCCAATTGCCACAAACTTACTAACGCCAGTTTCCCAGGATTTGTGTATCAACTGCACGCCCATCATCAGATTGTTATAGAAAAATTC
>CAZDIS010000192.1:0-377 GCA_964505585.1 uncultured Pelolinea sp.
TTGAATAGTCAATTTTTTTTCCTATGGTATGGAATAACCGCCGATCTTTTTCTAGTAGCTTACAAAATCAAGGTAGTATTAACATCAATAATTAATGAAAGGTACCCATGATCTCCTCCGTTATACCCACTCTAAACCACGTGCATCCATCAAGAGATAACCGGTCGATCATCGATATAAGCGCGGCAAAAATTGAACGGATCCGAAAATGGATGAAAAACAACCAATTCGATGGACTTATCATTTCGCATCGCGATAATTTTTCTTGGGTCACAACTGGAGCGGTTGGCGTGCTGATTGAAAGTGCGGGCCAGACCGTTGCCTGTCTTGCCATTACCCGTGATGAAAAGTTCCTCTGCGGCCATCCCATGGATACC
>CAZDIS010000192.1:387-3578 GCA_964505585.1 uncultured Pelolinea sp.
CCGGAAGGCTGATTGAAGAACAAATGCCAGGCCAGGGCTATCAAGTCATCAAGGGCAAATGGCATCAAGGAAGTCCGCAATCATTCGCTTTAAATATTCTAAATGGCAGAGTAGCTTCAGACGTCCCCCTTCCAGGCACAGGTTGCGAACTGGTTGACCTCCACCATCTGCACTACCCCCTCTTCGCCCTGGAAATGGATCGTCTGCGGTGGCTGGGCGCTGCTGTGAATGATATTTTTATTCAATTGGCCGATTCTATTACGCAGGGAATTTCAGAGATCCAATTAGCACAAATCCTGCGTAAATTGCAGGATGAAATGCAAATAGCGCCCGCGGTCACGATCGTGGGATCCGATCAACGCGTGTTTAAGTATCGGCATCCCCTGCCAACGGAAAGGAATATCAAAAATTTCATCATGGTGCATACTGGCGCGCGCCGCTGGGGTTTGCATGCGCCCATCACGCGCAACTTTCATTTTGGCCAGCCAAAAAAAAATATCAAAGAAGCGTTCGATTTGATTGCAAAAATTCAAGCGAATACATTCTCATTCACCAGACCGGGAATAAAGTTCAGCACCATTCTTGACGCGGAAAAAAAAATGTATCAACAATTGGGAGTTCAGGATCAATGGGACGCCCACTACCACGGCGGGCCGACTGGTTATCGCATCGTAAATCCTCTGCTTGGGCTTACAAATGCCATCGTGCGTGCCGGGATGGCGTTTGAATGGTTTTCAACCATTCCGGGCATGAAGATCGCCGAGTTGACCCTGCTTACTGAGGTGGGATTGGAAATGCCATCTCGCCGTAATGATGTCTGGCCTAAACAAACAGTTTCAGTAAATGGATTCTCTATCGATATACCGGGAATTTTTATTCTCTAATTTTTAACAGGATCACATTAAAACCGGCTAGATTATTAAATGCAGAAAAATATTCACCGCGTTAGCGATGGATCAATTTTCCAAGCAAGGGAACCTTAACGTAGATGGCGTTTTCTGGACACAATTCCTGGCAGCAGTAGCACCGGATGCATTTTGAATAGTCATAAACAGGGGCATCCGCATGTTTCGCGTCCCCCCAGTTTAATGCCTTCGGTTCTGCCGGGCAGGCCCGCACGCAAGTCCCGCACCGTGTACAACGTTCCGGATTGATTGTCGGTCTGGGCGCTGAATATTTGCGCATGAAGTTGGTAGCTAAAAATGACGTGTCCTCACTGGTTTTTATCGCGCTGCGGTTGGCATTAAAATCTTTATTGATAAAAAGCTCAAGCGGGTCGCCTGTGTATTCAATATCGGTCGTTGTACCCAGCCTAAATTCTTCCCCGATCGCCAATGGCGCAACCAGATCAATATCAAGATCGATCATTTTGCAAACCGTGCTATCAAGGGCGACAGGATCATCGGAAAATAATAGGACGTTCATCGGGGTTGGGTCACCATTTCTGGGGCCATTTCCCTCCATCGCCATAATGCCATCCATAATATACATGCGCGGTTTAAGCAGTATGTTTAGATCGGCCAGCATCTTAGAAAACTGGATCGCGTTTGGCATGACTGAATGAAATTCGGCTTTGCGCGGGCCGGGAATACATCCGAACTGATTTTTGATCGCACCGGTGATTCTTGTTAATGCGTGAGTTTTGAATTTTGAAATACTAACCAGCCCATCCGCATCGGCAACACCTTTTGCGATCTCAAACTTGTTGATCAATTTTCCGTCCGGATTCTGCGTGCTCACTGCGTCTTCAAAGTTTGCAAAGGGGATCTTGAGCGCTTCAGCCACTTCAGAAAATCCCGCTTTCTTCGCGTTTCCTTGCGGATTTCCAAATCCCGGTGAATCGCCATAGGATAATTTCACGCCAGCTTTTATAAATTCTTCCGCGATTGCCTGAAAAACAACAGGGTGTGGCCCAATGCACTTCTCCGGTCCATCGCCAGCAAGAATATTGGGTTTGAGTAAGATGCGCTCATTCTTGTTGGCAAATAGAGCTGCTCCACCCAGCAGGTCCATTCCTCTCTTTACCGCGGCTTTTACAGCGGCATATTGGTATGATTCACAGCGGATAATAGCGACCTTACTGCTCATAAACATGTTCCTCGCTGACGTTCATTAATTTTCAGATTGCGGATTCCACTCTCACACATCCGATATCCCTTTTCTTTATTAAGGATTCTCGCTTGCCCGAAAGGTTATCGCTGATAGGGTTTACACAGGATTTCAAGAACCTGGAAGTTAAGAAAATCGTCATATCCAGATGCTAATGCGACAATGGCAGTGTCCGCGCCGCTATGCGTACCCGCGATAGATAATACTTTTTTTCCTTTTTCTAAATAGCCAGCGTTCGTTCCCATTAATACGATCTCGCATACCACCTTAAACCCCTCACTGATACGTTTGTAGGCATCAGCAACCAGTTTCGCGCTCTCGTTGCGGCTGAATTTGCTCATCTGGCCCATCGGTAACCCCCAGATTACCTGATGTCCCTTCGATTTAAGTGTGCTTTCAATATCAGCCATCGGGCTTTGCTTCCCATCCAGTACTTCTCCAACGATGATCAATGGAAGCTTTGCCTCAGCAAATACGTCGGCTGCCTTTATAGCTGTTTTTCCGAGTGAGGAAGCGATGATAACCGAATCAATTCCGCCTTGTTTAAATCGTTCAAGCGCGATGCGCAGCACGTCATCCGTGTTCGCGTCACCGCTTTTTTCAAAATATGTGATCTCTGAATTCATTTTTACCTACCTCAAGGATGCATATAATATTTCCAGGAAACGCTCCCGGTCGATATCAACGCCAACGTCAACATTAACAGGCATATCTTTCCTGCCGCGCGTATCCGCTACGGTTCGCCCGCGCGTATAAGCCCCGTTCAGTTCGACATCAATGTGCATCGGCCGTAGTTCAACAACTGTTGGGTCGATTAACGCTGCCACGGTACATGCGTCATATACAATGCCGCCCGCTTTATGATACTTTTCAACATGGATATCAACAATGATTTGGATAATATCGGCAGCCGCGTCCGCCCAGGGGGTGCCGATCTCTCGAATGGGAGCAATATCTGCGTGAGTAATTACCGCTTTATCCGTTACTTCCAGCCCGATCATCGTTATTGGAATGCCCGCGCTATATACGATATGCGCCGCCTCAGGATCAGCGAGAATATTGAATTCCGCGGATGGCGTCGT
>CAZDIS010000193.1:0-3570 GCA_964505585.1 uncultured Pelolinea sp.
ACAAAAACGCGAGCCAGTCCAAGAAATTCCTGGATTGCGCCATCCACCCATGGTATATTGACCCAGTACGCGAATCGGTTGACGGCTAAACGGGCTTCCCTGTTATCCAGGCAGCCAACAATCACATCCATTCGACGAAACACACCCAGTCCGAGCGCGGTTGTGATATCGCCATGAAAATACTGTACATGCACGTTGGGATTGATATCCTTTGCTCGGGCTGCAGCAATTTCTGCTTTTTTTCGCCCAGAGTCACTTTCCCTGAAGAGGACTGAGCGTGAGAGATTTGCTAATTCAATAGTATCGAAATCCACAATGAAAATCGAGCCGACACCCATTAAGGCAAGGTTTTTGATCACTTCATTGCCAAGCGCCCCAGCGCCGACAACCATCACTTTAGCGTTTTCAACTTTTTCACGTTCCCACCATGAGATAAAAGAGAAAGTGCCCAGACGGTCTTTTTTCAGGTTGGGGATGATGAGCGGTTTCTCGGGGGTTACCGGTAATCGCCGCGGGCCATCCGGCGTATCATCGCTGGTGATGCGCACCCTTACAGCCGCGTTTGCCGGATCGGCTTCGCTGGCCATTTTGTTTGCCTGTGCCAGGTTATTCTCGTTCAGCTCTGCAACAAAACGCCCAACCCCATGGCGTGATTCGATCAATTTGATCTCTTCCAGAGATTTCAGCGCTTCACGCAGGGTGGAACGGCTGACTCCGAATTGCTTGATCATATCGCGTTCAGCGGGTAGTTGATAACCGCTTTTGTATGTGCCATCCAGGATTTGCGCAGCAATCTGGCTAGCAATGATTTCTGATAATGATTTTCGTGGAATTTCAGCCACTTTTACCTCGCTTATGGTATGTTGGTCAGACCACTATACCATATTATATCGGGTTTTTTGTAATTGTCAATAAGAATTTGTGAAACTAAATACACAATTTGCTGTTAAGATTAGAGATAGAACAATTATTATTTGGAGGTATGGATGGCAAAAATTGCGATTATTACAGACAGCACGGCGTATATTCCCGCGGATTATGCGAAGAAGCATGATGTAGAAATTATTCCTTTAAATTTACACTGGGAGGAAGATACATTTAAGGATGGCGTTGATATTTCCGCTGATGAATTCTATACCCGGCTCAGCCAATCTTCGACGATTCCAACTACTTCACAACCTTCCGCAGGCGAATTTCTGGAAGTATTCAAAAGATTAGGCAAAACCCATGACGGTATAATCGCAGCGTTAATCTCGTCAGGGATCAGCGGCACGATGGATTCCGCGCATATGGCGAAAAAAGAATATTCAGGTGTTCCAGTTGAAATATTAGATACCCGGCAAACTGCCGGCGGGCTTGCTCTGGTTGTGGAGGCGCTGGTAAAAAATGTGGCAGAAGGAAAAACATTACCGGAATGCGCAGCGATATCTGTTGAAATCGTAGAAACGATGGGCACTTACTTTGTTGTTGATACATTGAAGTATTTACATAAAGGTGGACGTATTGGCGGCGCATCCCGGTTCTTCGGAGCGGCGCTGGATATTAAACCTATCCTATATCTGGATGAAGCTGGAAAGATCGACGCCCTTGAAAAAGTACGCACAAAAAAGAAAGCCTACACGCGGCTGAAAGAATTGGTAACTGAAAAAGCCGGCGGCAAAAAGTGTCACATAGCTATCATGCATGCGCAGGCAATGGCAGATGCAGAGAAGATCAAAGCAGAATTAAACGAACAATTGGATGTCGCTTCATGTGGCATTTTTGATCTCAGCCCTGTTGTAGGAACGCATGCTGGTGAAGGGACTTTGGGTATTTCTGTACATACTGTCATGTATTAGGAAATTAATTGTGCTTATGAAGCAGGTGCATACGTACCTGCTTTTTTCATTTTAAATCGTCGTGTTTAACGATTTATTAGAAATTGTAAGATTTTGAATGCGTAAAACTTACTGATGGTAAACTTACCATCCAAAGACAAATCAATCAGGACATACTAATGAGAGTAATTTATCCATTCACCGCAATAGTCGGACAAGAGCGCATGAAACGCGCCCTGATCCTCAATGCAGTCAATCCACGTATAGGTGGTGTATTGATCAGAGGGGAACGCGGCACAGCGAAATCAACAGCAGCAAGGGCGCTGGCAGCATTGCTTCCAAACGTTCGTGTGGTCGAAGACTGCCGTTTCGCATGTGATCCGGACCATTCTGATACCTGGTGCACAGAATGCCGCGAGCGGGTTGATAATGGAGAAGAACTCCCGATTGCGATTCGCCAGACACCTTTCGTTGATCTTCCCGTTTCCGCGACAGAAGACCGCGTGGTTGGCACACTTGATTTTGAATCAGCTATCCAGCGCGGTGAACGCCGCTTTGACGCGGGCATTCTTGCCTCCGCGAACCGCGGCTTGCTTTATATCGATGAGGTTAACCTGTTGGATGACCATGTTGTAGATGTCCTTTTAGACTCCGCTGCAATGGGTATGAATATTGTGGAAAGGGAAGGTATTTCATTTACCCATCCCGCCCGTTTCATCCTTGTTGGCACGATGAACCCTGAAGAAGGTGAGCTGCGTCCGCAACTGTTGGATCGGTTTGCATTGTCTGTAGAAATTCATGGTATCCGCACCCCGCGTGAACGAGTGCAAATTATGGAGCGCAACCTTGCGTTTGAGCAAGGCGCGGATGCATTCCGGCAGGAATGGCTAACACGTGAAAAAGAATTGTCCAAGCGAATCGATCTAGCGCGAAACTTGATCGAAGAGGTAAAACACACTGACCGAAATCTTTTAGCCATTGCATCATTAACAGCTTCATTGAATGTAGATGGCCACCGTGCTGACCTGGTGATTCTGAAAGCGGCACGCGCGCATGCCGCATTGGAAGGCCGTACCAATATCACTGAATTAGATGTTGCACTGGCTGCTGAATTAGCACTGCCTCACCGCATGAAAGGCGGAACACTCCAACAAACAGAAATGGGAGTTGAGCAGATCAGCGAACATATTGAACAGCTTGTTGGTTCACACGGCGAAAGTGAAAAATCTACCGAAAGCGAGCCAAAACAAGCGGAAGCTCAGGAAAACACCCCAAAAAAAGTCTGAGGGGGGAAGATAATGGGGAACTTCCCTCCGAGAAAGGCGAAGTTCCGGTTCCCCCCCAGGATGTTTTTGAACAATTCAACGCAAACTGGTGGGAAGGCGGACAGAATACTAAATCCACAGAAGCATTCATTCCACGGCGGTTGGACACACCACTTGATAAAATGGTACGAAGCTATGGGGGGCGGAGGTCGCGCACCCAAACGAAGCGCAAACGCGGTCGGTATATCCAAGCTCGTCCAGCCAATGGGAAATCATATGATCTGGCTTTTGATGCCACACTGCGGGCTGCAGCGCCTTATCAAAAAGAACGGAAAAAATCAAGCGATAAAGTAGCGTTTCACGTTCGGCCAAGCGATTATATGCGCAAGGTTCGTGTTCGGAGGGCGGCAAATTTGATCTTATTTGTGGTCGATGCCTCCTGGTCGATGGCTGTCGCTGAGCGAATGAGCGCGACAAAAGGTGCGATC
>CAZDIS010000194.1:0-3556 GCA_964505585.1 uncultured Pelolinea sp.
TTTATATCACTCGGTTCTGTATTATTTACATATTTTATATTTCGTTAATAAATATAAATAAAACCAGCCCGTGTTTCCACAGACTGGTTTGATCGTTGTTATCGCGATAGAAACCGTGCTAAATGCTGATCTCCCGCTTTTTGGTGAAATAAACGGCGACTGCGGCCATGAGGATCAGGCTGCCAGCGGACACCAACAATTCAATTTGATTTTCACTGCTGCTTTCCGCGCTCTTGCCAGTTACCGGGATGAGGAATTCTTCTTCTCCAGTCACGGGAATAGGCAGTGGATCCGGGATGAACTGCGGGGGCGTTTCTGTTGTGCTTTCATATCTGCATGTGCCGTCATCGACGAGCGCATCCGAATTATAATTCAAAGCGGCCGGATCGGTGCAGCCTTCGTAGTAGACACAGGATTCATCATCCGTATCCGCATTGATATCGAAATTCAAAGCCAATGGATCGAGGCAGCCAAACACGGGACGCGGGTCATACACCAGGAATGTTAGCTGGCGATTTGCCGCGCTGATATTTGAATTGCCATTCTCCTGGTTCGGATACATGAACCAGATGTCCCAGTAGCGGGTGACATCATCATAATCGCCATTGGTGATCTGATCGGCCCAATTCTGCTGTGTGCTGTTGAGGTTGATATTCGAGCTGGTGCTGCTGGAACCGGTGTTGCCCACCAGGTACCAATAGATGCGTTCTTCATTGCTGTGGCTCCAATTGCCAACATCTTCAGACACGTTGACCGCAATACGCAGGTCTTCGATGCGCTCTAATGCAGTCAGGTCCAGATTCCAGGGCGCAGTATTGCGCTCATCGCCATGCGCTTCGTAATAATCCACAATGGTCTGATCGAGCGGATTCATCAAAGTCATGCGGTAGGTGCGGCCGGGGTAGATAACCTCGTTCGGCTCGCCGCATTCCCATTCAAAGTTGACATCATGGTGATTGACATCGCGAACGCGGTAATGTCCATCCGCACTATAAATCTGCACATCCGCTTCGATGCGTCCACCATCGTTGACCAGATCCATGGCGTCGTCCAAACGGCCACCGGTCTGCCCGGGCTGATTGACCGTTACGAAGTCCGCGTAGACACCATCATTGAGCGTGAGGTCCACATTAAGGGTAATCGACTGCACAACAGCGAAACCAGAGCTGTCGATGGTGATGGTCGGCAGGGATGCATCTGGAACGGTCACATCCTGAAACGCGACCAAGGACTGGTCAGCATTATTAATGATCACATCCTCAGCATAATTACCGCTGGCAACATAGACTGTGTTTCCCGCACCTGCCTGGGTAACTGCTTCCTGGAAGGGGGTCGCGCTGGCATTACAGACCACATTCGCTGGACAACCAGTACCGTCCTGTGTGAAGCCCACCCACTGCGCGCCATTCCAGAAGAAGGGGTCAGTGCTTGCAAGGATCGCGGCCGCTTCTTCACTGGCTAAAGGAAGCGATTCTCCTTCGTCAGAGACTACTTCCACATTTCCCTCGTTGAGCACTTGCACCAACTCACCAAGGTCCTCCTGCTCAGATTCGGCGGATATTCCTGAAACATCAACTTCTTCTATTTCGGATTGCGCGTCGGCTTCCGGTTCAGCATCATCATCTTCAGCAGCTGAATCCAATTCTTCCTGACCAACTGCCTGCGTGGTTTCGGCGCTTTCATCCGATCCTTGCTCAGGATCTTGTTCCTCTTCCATAGGTGCCGGTGTTTCAGAACCAGCTTCATCTAAAGCCACTTCTTCGGTTTCTTCAACCGCCATTTCTTCAGTTTCTTGCGTTGCGGTTTCAGTTGGTTGGACATCGCCGTCATCCGCAAAAACAACACTGAGATTGGACATGATGAGTGCAAAAGCGAATAAGATTGTAATTATTGTTTTCTTTTTCATATTATTTAATCCTTTTCAATCAATCGTTGACCATATTCTATAAACTTACCGTTAATTAATCGTTAATTAATTTTTGATATCAGAATCATTTTTTTCTATTCAAATAAACCGTATTAATAAAAAAAAACCGGACCTTTTGAAAGACCGGTTTCGCTATTTGCTCCGCTGAATCCGTGAAAGGTTTGGAATTCTCTCCTCTCAAAGCGACCAGATTGAGATTCAGCTTCAAAGCTTCTAATCGATATTTTATTTATATTATACACCCTTTGTACACCGAGGAATAAATATCATTGATGTTAATAGCTCTTTTATGATCAATCATTCGAGATTAAAAATCGTCAGCCCGCTCTTAGGGAGCGAGCTGACGATAAGCGAGGCGACCAACCTTGCTAATGTTCTATTTCTTCTTTTTACGCCCGATCATCATTGAGAAACCTAACAACACCGCCCCTGCAGATACCAGCAACCGCTGTTGACCGCTAATGGCATTGAGAATATCTACACCAGTGACCGGTATGATGAAACTTTCTCCAGTTACCGGAATCGGAAGCGCCGCTGGCACAAAAGCAGGCTCGCAAATTCGATCGGTCCTGACTGTCCCCGCGCCATCCGGCCACGTTACCCGCATATAGTGCATCAGCGGCCCATCAGGGGTGGTGCCCATACCAACCTCTGCATCAGCAGGGAAGACACCATCGAAACGGACTTCACCATCCACAATCACCTGCACATTCGGCACCGAGAATGGGTTTGGATTGACGATCGACCAGGCAACAGTTCCAACTCCGGCACAATGCGGATCGAGAACCAGGTCAGCAAACTCCTTATATACACACTGGTCACTGCAGTAATCCTGCGCAGGATCACCGGGGTCACATATCTCTGCGCCATTAATGAGAGCATCGCCACAGAAAGTACAATCATCGCGGCAGTTTTCCTCGCCATCACAGGTTTCACCATGGTTTCCTTGCAGCAAATCATCACCGCAGAAAGTGCAGTCTTCACGGCAGTATTCCTCTCCGTCGCAAGTCTCACCAAATCCAAGCTGCGTGATGTCATCACCGCAAACTGGAAGAGTACATGCGTTCGAACAGATGTCATCATTGAGATCGTTGCCGTCATCGCACTCCTCAACTCCAGTCTCAATAAACCCATCGCCGCAAGTGGCGAGAAGACAGGTATCCAGACAGGCATCGGTATTGTCCACGTTGGCATCGTCACATTCTTCGACACCCGCCTCAATAAAACCGTCACCGCAAGTAGCGGCTATACAGGTATCGAGACAGGCATCGGTATTATCCGCGTTGGCATCGTCACACTCTTCGACACCCGCCTCAATAAATCCGTCACCACAGGTTGCCAGGACACAGGTATCAAGACAGGCATCGGTATTGTCCGCATTGGCATCGTCACATTCTTCGACACCCGTCTGCACAAATCCGTCACCGCAAGTAGCAGCTATACAGGTATCGAGACAAGCATCGGTATTATCCGAATTGCCATCATCACATTCCTCACTGTCCTGTTTGACGCCGTCACCGCAGAACTCGACCGCACAGACTGCATTACAGCCATCATTGTCGAGGTTGTTGCCGTCATCGCATTCCTCACTGTCCTGTTTGACGCCGTCACCACAGAACTCGACTACAC
>CAZDIS010000195.1:0-3393 GCA_964505585.1 uncultured Pelolinea sp.
TAATTAACCTGGAAGCACATAATTCAATTTACACCACTTGACAAGACACTACCGTCGTGGGTAAAGTAATAATCGCGGTCACATTAAACCATTTAGAAACACCTTGTTTTGTAAAATCGAATCCATCATCACCCGACTCATCAATGAATGCATAAAGGTCATTTTCTATATCAATCTTTTCATCAAATGATGAGTTTATATTATTGTTAATAGTTTGTAATTTCTGTTTTTTATCAACCATATAAAAGATTATATATTCAATAATTAAAGAGAATAAAAAAAACAATATATTTTTGAATCCATATTGTTTTACAAGTTTTAGAGTGCGGAATTCGAACCCGCGGAACCTCGCAGTTCACCATATTATAAGTATGGCACCATAAGCCACTCGGTCAACTCTCCTTACACTAAGCATTTACATAGCAATAATATTATATATGTATTAAAAATAATTCGTAAGTTGTGACGTGCCCTCACACATAAAAGATGGGCCCGGCTGGATACGTTGAGCGCAGCGAAATGCTGGTTCGATTTCTAAAATGTTAGCAGTTCCTGTCCTATCCCCCCAGGGAAACCAGCGATCAGATATGAAAAGATCTCGACTTCTCGAGACCTCATTTGCCTTCCAGGTGGGCCCGGCAGGATTCGAACCTGCGACCAGGCGGTTATGAGCCGCATGCTCTGCCGCTGAGCTACGGGCCCTTTTCAGGGATTGTTGGGCTTCGCAATTATAACAAAATTCAGCGAAGCTGCCCCCCTGCAACCTGTTTGGATTGCCTGTAATAAACGTTTGCCTTGTCTCCGCGCCGATCGTTGCCCCCCTCATCCCTTTCGGCAGGAACCCTTCTTACCGCGGCGCGATCGCCCGGTCGACCAGTGACCGTACTGCCATCCACGCCAGCCGCATCAATCGCCCCCCGCCCCGCGCTCTCGCGATGCGCAGGTAGTTCGCGATGGTCGTCTTCGGGATTGCTGTCTGCTTCTCAACTTTACGGTCCATCACCAGTGCTTCTGTCGGGCAAACGCCCACACATAACCCGCAGCCAATGCAGCGCGCCGGGTTGAAGGCAGCGGATTCCTCCATTGTCAGCGCGCCCATCGGGCACACCTTCACGCACTTGCCGCACGCGATGCATAGCGCCGCCTCAAATTGCGCGATGAACGCGTTCGCCACCAGCGAAGCAGGTTCCGGGTGATTCTTGATATTGCGCAGCACCCCGCAGCAGCAGCTGCAGCACGTGCACATCACGATCGGGTTCTGTGAGTTCGCTGGCTGCAGCACCAGCCCCGCCTTCCGCGCCGCCTCCACTTTATCCAGCGCCTCCTCCAGCGTGAGCGCCCGCCCCTTGCCCGTCGCCGCGTCGTTCAGTGCGGCGTCGTCAAACGTCAGGCAGCTCTCCAGCGGTCGCGCGCAGCCCGCGCCCTGCAGATGTGCCTCCTGCCGGCAGATGCAATTGCGCACCGCGAAATGGGTCTTCGACCGCAGGATCGCTTCCGCGCTCTCGTACGGCATTACCTCGCTCGTGACCGGGATCGACACGCCGGCCGGGATCGTGCGTAGCTGCGGTACCTGCGTCCACGGTCCTTTCTCAAAGAGCGTAGGCGCGTAGCGATTGAACAGCGCCACATATTCCGCGCTCAGCCGGTTCACCTGCCCTTCATGGAATCCGATCACGTACTGGCTGATGGCATAGCGCGGCGGCCTGCCTTTCGGATAGCTCCCGCTGATCAGGCCTTTCTCGACCATCACCTCCAGCATTTCAAACGTCTCTGCCACATCCCGCCCGGCACGGTAAGCCACCACCCGCGCTTCCTCACCCAGCAGGGTCAGGTGCAGCGCCAGTTCGGCCTCTGCTTCTGTGAACAGCGTCTCCAGGATCTCGATCTCCACCCCGCTCTCGGTCGCGGGATACCCTGCCGGCAGGTCATCTAAATATTGGGCTAATTCTTGGTATGTGTTCAGCATGATCGTCTGATTATAATCATCTTGTTTGGTAGATTTCAAACCCATGCACTGTGAATAGAACAAAGAAAAAAAAGAGCGCGGTTTCCTGCGCTCATCAATCTTCAATAATTCTGCCTAATTTGAGAGGATATAGTTGATAGCCTCTTCCAGCACCACATCCGCGTCCGAAAGCACGCTCTCCGCGTCCACCGGGATGCGCATCGTCGGCTGTACGCCCTCGCCTTCCAGGAAGATGCTCCCGTCCTGCATCGTGAAGCGCCCGGTCGGGATCCCGAATTCGATCCCCTCCGGCAGCAGGAAGTTACCCCGCGCCGTCTCCGCTTCCACCCCCGCTGTCGGGAACTGCCCCATCACCACCATCCCCGGCACCTGGCTGAATCCGTATGCCTCGATCTCGCACGCGCTGTAGCAGAACTGGTCCACCAGCAGCACCATGTTGCGGAAGGTATACACATTCTCATTTGGATACACCCGCTCCCGCGGTCCTTCCGGCTCGAACTGCCCGGTCTTATCACTGTAATATTCCAGCTGGCCAAGCTGGATCTCCTTGTCATGCAGGAATCCCGCCAGACCCAGCGGCGCGCCACCGTAATTCAGGCGCATATCGATGATGATGCCCGCTACTTCGATCGTCTCAAAAGTCTCCAGTGCCCGCTCAAAAACGCGGATCAACAGCCCCAGGTCATCATAATTGGAGTTGATCTGCACATAGCCTACCCCGGAGGGCAGCACTTCATAGTCGCTCGGCAGCACGAATTCGTCCGTCGGTCCGCCCATATACACCGCGAACAGGCTGTCCACCTCATACACGGCTGTCATCTCGGCTGTGTTCTCATTGCCATTGCGGTTGCGCCAGCGCCATGTCGCTGTTTCTCCGATCGCGCCGCGCGTCAGGAACGTGCTCTGCTCATAGCGTAGACCGAAATCAGTGGATTGTGGCTGGAAAGGTTCCACGTTATCCAGCGCGGTCTGCGCGTCCACGCCGTTCTTGGCAAGCAGCTCAGCGCCCACCTGCATCCCGGCCTGGTCCGCCGGGCTGCCCGGCAGGATATACACCACAATCAGCGAGCCGTCTTCCAGCTCCCGCACCGCGAACCCGTATCCGCCCAGCAGATTCTCTTCATTATATTGATAATCGAAATCACCCCCGCTCACACCCACATGCCCGTCATTGAATGCCATGCTCATATCCCGCAGTGCCAGGTAAAAGGCGTACCCGTCTCCGTCCGCTTCTGCCTGCGCGATCCGCGGCTGGATCTCTGCGTATAATGCGTCCCAGTCCGGCTCTTTCTCTGCATATCCATTAAAGGCGTATTCCTTGCGCGCCGTCTCGAAGAACTTCTCAAATGCCTCTGTGTACGACAGGTCCGAATAATCCTTGACCGCGATGTCATCCGGCTCATACAGTGCCAAGTTCACTACCTGCC
>CAZDIS010000196.1:0-3377 GCA_964505585.1 uncultured Pelolinea sp.
CGCCGCTTGATCTACACCACCAATACCGTAGAAGGCTATCATCGCCAGGTACGGAAAGTGATCAAAAACAAACCGATGTTCCCTACGGAACAATCTGCCAGAAAGCTGTTATATTTAGCTACGATGGATATCACGAAAAAGTGGAGAGCCCCTATCCGCAACTGGCCATTGATCCTCAATCAGCTTGCTATTCGCTTTGAGGACCGCTGGCAGTTATGAATCAACCCGTTTACACACGATTTCTGACACTACCGGTTCAGCTGAGTACCGCAATTCTCACAGAATTTGACATTTTCGCGATTTTGAGTTCCACAATTTGGACAGTACATGATTTACTCCTCTATAAAAATGTTAGTGTATTATGGACAACTCTGATAACAACCCAAACCGCTACCCCAGTCACAGCAGTGGCCTGTGCTGCAGCAAGAACCCGCACACATTGATTGTCCAACCGGACATTCAGGTGCGGCCACGGTACCATAATCAACAGGCACTTCTATTTGTGCGCTGCATGCTGTGCCAAATGCGTCAGCGTCAAACGTAAGAGATCCGCTGCCAACCGCTGGCCCAAATCCAGTCTCGCCCGGAGCAGACCCGCAGTCCATTCTATTGGCATCAATTGGGTCTATTGTGCACTCATACTTGTGCCAGTAATCGCCATTGCCTTTATAGAGGTCACCATAGAAGATATCAACATCCCAGGATGATTTGTTGATCAGGTCGAAACTGTACCAGCCGCCGTCCTCGACTTTGAAGTTCTTGAATGTCAGGTCGTTAGGTGCGGGGCAGTTGCTTGCAAGATTCATCGGTTGATTATCTAATCCCTCTTTATTACAAGAGCGCGCCGAATACCCCTCGAAAATAACATTTTCTACTTTTCCACCATCATTATTACACCATTCTCTAAACCAATCTGAATCCTTATCAAAATCGCAGCGTGCATAAGGTTTTACATAATTTACTTTTGTAATTACTCCACCTTCTCTAAGACACCAATCCATATAGGTCTCATCTTCTTCAACACACGTACAATCTTGTGCGCCGTACGCGTTATAGTCTCCACCTAATGCATCGCATAATTCCCAATTCATTTTATGGCAAAGGTCGGGAAAGGTTAGCCCTGGTTTATTTTCTAACAGGTTATCAAAATCACAAAAATATTCTTCGTTTTTTATGTCTTCATCCTTGACCCATTCTCCCCCTTCCCTTGCGCACCATTGTTCCAGTGATTCACCATCTTCTGGGCAGGTGCAGTATCCATTTCCAAAAAATGAACTATCCCATTCATACCCTTTTTCTAAACAATCCTCACGCAATAACCAACTGCATGTGAGGCCTTCTTCCTCTTCAATTGCCTCGTTCTCTACTTTTGGTTGACTTTTTGCATTCGCATTTGGGGCAGGCCTGAATACGTCGATAGCATCAATCACATTGCCTATGACAGTATCCTGCTCTTTGTAATATTCTCTTCCGCGTACCAATTCTCCCCATGTCGTGACAACTGCTTCGGGAAGCGCGGTGTCACCTGAAGCAGGTGGTGGTGGTAAAAGTACATAAGTGAAACAGCACAATAACATCGCAATCAATCCAGAGCCCACTGCCCACAGTAGGGTGCGTCTCTTTGGCTGAGTTTGCTCAACTTGCACAATCACTGGCTGTACGCTAGGGGCTTGCTGGGTAAGTGAAGGCGCTTGAGGTTTGAGTTTTCGGGGAGTGGGAATATCTTCAAGTGGCTGCCCGCATTCCTCACAAAATCTTATGCCTGGTCGGTTTTCAAATCTACAATGCGGGCAAATTATTTTTTCGAGTTGAATGAGTTCATGCGCACACTCCTCACAGAATCGCACGCCGGGACGGTTCTCAAAACCGCAATTTTCACAGGTCATCCCTGCAGGTTTAGGTAATTCTGTTCCACATTCCTCACAGAATTTCACCCCTGCACGATTATCAAATCCACATTGATTGCACTGCATCTGCCCTCCAATTGCGGTTGAGTTGAACAACCCAACCATACAGCTGAATACAATATATTAACTATATGAATTATTGATATGTATGTCAAGCTTATGTAAAGTAAAAGAATGCGACAAAGGTTCCTCGTATACGGAAATGGTTTTCACAACACGCAAGTTATCGCTAGATTCTACGCAACGGTTAGGTGCTTGCGATAAGTCGGGGTTGTGGGACCAAATAGCGGGCAGGCAGGTCGGCTCTAGGAGTGAAATATTAGCTGATAAATACTAATTTTAATAATTGATGTTTTGCTTAGTACACTCAAGAGTATTTCATTCTGATCTCTTTATTGACTTCAGGCAGCACGTTTTCCAAAGTTGTGATCATTAATTCTTTTTC
Source organism: uncultured Pelolinea sp. (assembly GCA_964505585.1). GTDB lineage: Bacteria > Chloroflexota > Anaerolineae > Anaerolineales > Anaerolineaceae > Pelolinea. The sequence goes on from CAZDIS010000196.1 coordinate 2,353, forward strand.
CCGCATCTCGGGTTTTTGCGTCTCCTTAGCGTACCCCTGCAGCCCGCTCATTTTCAAAAGTTGCAGAGCAACGCGCAATTTCGTTCGCGCATCCCCGCTTTTCAAACTCTCTCTCACCACCTCCAGCGCTTCACCCAGCAGCGCTTGCAGCTCTTCCGTGTGCCTGGAGATGAGCTCCTCGCGTCTCATTCGCGCTGCTTCCATGAAGTCTGCGTTCTCGTTCCGCCAGCGCCACACACTTTCACGGCTCACGCCCACTTCCTCCCCGATCTCCGTGTCGTTCTTCCCCAGGATCATTAATGAGATCGCCCGCTCTTGTTTCATGCTGAGATTATTTTCAAACATCTGAGATTTTCCTTTTCACGCTTTCCCGGCCACATCCTATCAAAATAGCGCACGAATTTCAATCATGCCTGGCCTGAATCCCCCTTACTTCCCCCGCCTGCCTATCCCCCAAAAATCCCTCCCTTATCATCACAAAATCCCCCATAAAAAATGAAACTGTTGCAAAACATGACATTTTGTGACCTTGAGAGATGCAAAGCACGGTTTGCCAGTTAAAGTCTAGATTGCGCATTAAAGAAAGAAATCTCACCTTCGTGAGATTCAGATCAGTCGGGGCGAGAGGATTCGAACCTCCGACCTCTTGCACCCCATGCAAGCGCGCTAAACCGGACTGCGCCACGCCCCGACAACGAACGAGATTATACCATCAAGTCTTTTCGATGGGCAATTCAGGCCGCCTGCCCGCAGGCAAAGAATACCGGCACATGCCATAACGCGCCCGGAGTATCAGCGGCTGACTGCGCTTGCGCGAGGTACCGATCGACCTCTGTGTCCGAAAAACCCGCAGCCAGATCGCGCCTGAGCACCCTCAGGTCGCCGCTAAGCGGGTTAAAGGCGCTGTCACGGGTTTCAGCACCAATAATGCCGCCGCTGACGTGCTGCAGCCCGCTGGCAGCCAGCAGGGCCATCAATTCACGCCCCATGCGTGTATTAGCGCCCTGTTCTGCCAGGGCCCTGGT
>CAZDIS010000197.1:0-3362 GCA_964505585.1 uncultured Pelolinea sp.
GCGCGCGTTGGGCGGTGCTACCGGTCGCGGAGGCAAGCCAACACCTCCTTCCGGCGGTAAATCCAAAACGATCACCCTGCCAAAATTGCCTGGTTCTGATGCGGCAGCATCGGTGACGAATACGGTCACAGCCATGTCCGCCGGAGCAGTCGGCAACATTTCTTCCTTTACTGGCGGTGTGACGAACAAAACCAACCCAGTACCGAAATCGAGTTCAAGCACATTCGGGTCAACCGGCAGCCGCGGCGGCAGAAGCGGTGGCGGATCATCCTGTGTCTGCGCTTGCGCGTGCGCCTGCGCGGGTTGTGCCTGTGCCTGCGCCGGAGGCGGGCGGTAAAATCGGCTTCACCACACGATGGATGATAAATGACGCATGAAAACAATAAGTGAGATGATCCCAGCCGGAACAAAAGAGTATACACGCCAGGTTGGAGGGTTTAAGAACCGTATCCACCTGCGTGTTGAGGCAGATGGAAACGGTGTGTTGTTGATCAACGCCAATCGCATTTATTATTTCAATCCATCGGCAACAATGATGGCTTACGCGGTTCTTGAAGGATGGGATGAAGATAAAACACTGAAGCGATTAAAAAATACATTTAACGTTCCCAGGAAACAGGCCGCATCAGACTTCCGCGCATTTGCGGCAGACATCAAACGCATCATCGACCCAGCGGATGACCCCTGTCCGGTTTGCGATCTGGAAATCGATACATTCACCCCTTTTTCCCGGCAGCCCTCCGCGCCCTACCGGATGGACCTGGCACTGACTTACCGCTGCAACAACAGCTGTGTGCACTGCTATAACGAAAGCGATCGTTTGCTCGAAGAATTGGATGTAAACCAATGGAAAACCGTTCTTGAAAAGATATGGGATATCGGTATTCCGCATGTGGTTTTTACGGGGGGTGAGCCAACACTGATCCCGTTCCTGCCGGAACTCATCCGGCATGCTGAAAAGCTGGGGATGATCACCGGATTAAATACCAACGGGCGCCGATTGAAAGACGCGCCTTTCGTCGAAAGACTTGTCAAATCGGGATTGGACCACGTTCAGGTCACGCTTGAATCGCACGACGCAGCCATTCATGACCAAATCACGCTTGCAAAAGGGGCATGGGCGGAAACAATAGCCGGTATCCGCAACGCGCTTGCATCCCCGCTGTTCGTCATGACCAATACCACCCTGCTGCGCTCCAATAGCGGATCGCTGGCAGAAACGCTGGCATTCTTAGAAGAATTACACGTTCCGACCGTAGGATTGAATGGTTTGATCTATTCCGGGCGCGGCGCGCTGGTGAATGAATCTATCGCTGAAGATGACCTGCCCGCCCTGCTGGAGATCGCGAAGAAGCATGCGGCGGCCAGCGGCCAGCGTTTGATCTGGTATACACCCACCATGTACTGCCATTTCAATCCGATCGAAAGCAACCTGGGGGTTAAGGGCTGCACGGCTGCGCAATATAACATGTGCATTGAGCCGGATGGGGGCGTTTTACCCTGCCAGTCGTACTATTCGCAACTGGGAAATATCCTGTCTGACGCGTGGGGTTCCATCTGGGAGCACCCGCTGGCACAGTCCATCCGCAATCGCGATTACGCCCCGGATGGATGCCATTATTGTGACCTGATGGACACCTGCGGAGCCGGCTGCCCACTGCATCTGCAGAACAATCCAGGAATGCAGCCTGAACCAGTAACCGCACTGTCTTTTTTACGAGGATAAGGAGGAGTTATGCTGAAGAAAATTGATGCCTTTTTTGATGGTTTATTCAACGCGGTTGAGCCAATCCCCGCTGGTGTTTATACCTACCAGGCGGAGCCGGACGCGGAACTGCCGTATAAACTTCATTTGCGCGTGGAAACAGATGGGAGTGGCATTTTGATCATTAATGCCAAAACCGTCCTGCACCTGAACCAGACTGCGGTTGAACTAGCCTATTATCTGATCGAAGGCGAAAAAAAGGCAGATATCCCCGCGCTGATCGCCGGCCGATACGATGTCCCGATCAGTGAAGCCACGTCGGATATGGACGCCTTCCTGGATAAAATCGATACACTTATTCATACAGAAGATATCGACCCGGTCACCTATCTTGATCTGGAACGCGTGGAACCGTATTCGCAGGCTTTCTCCGCGCCGTACCGCCTGGATTGCGCGCTGACATATAAAGTTTCCGCTGGAACGGACAGCGCTGCCGCGCCAGTGGACCGGGTCAGCAAATCGCTCACCACACCTGAATGGAAAAAAGTGTTGGCAAGCGCCTTTAACGCCGGCATCCCGCACGTGATCTTTACCGGCGGTGAGCCAACCCTGCGCGATGATCTTAACGAGCTCGTGCTTGAAGCCGAGGAAATCGGTTTGGTATGCGGCCTGCTGACGGACGGGCTGAAATTCGCGGATAGAAAGTTCATGGAAAGCATGCTCCAGAGCGGGCTGGACCATATTATGCTCCTCTGCCATGCTGAAAATAAGACTTTCTGGAAAGCGCTCAAGAACCTGATGCCGGAAGACATCGCGGTGACGGTCCACATTACCCTGACAGATGATGATGAAGCAGCGATCGATTCGCTGCTGGAAAAATTAGCTAAACAGGATGTGCGCAGCATCTCCCTCAGCGCGGATGACCAATCGCTGTCCGCGGCGCTCGCATACGCCAGCCAGAAAGCAGCTGAGCTGGACCTGCGCCTGATCTGGGATATGCCGGTGCCCTACTCCGCTTTTCACCCCGTTGCGGTTGAGCTGCGCGAAGGCGATAAAAAGGTGCCTGATGGCGCGGGTAAGGCCTGGTTGTATGTCGAACCGGACGGAGACGTGCTTCCCGCCCAGGGCGTGAACAAAGTGCTCGGCAATCTGTTGACTGACCCATGGGACAAGATCTGGAAAAAACGCTGAACGATCGCGCGTTCTGGCACTTCCGATACCGCCAGCAGGCGGGGTGGACGCGCGAGACCCGCCATTACCTTTTCGATCAGGCCGGCGTGACCGGCGCGCACAACATTCTGGATGTAGGCTGCGGAAGCGGCGCGATGGTAGAAGCGCTGGCCGCTGAAGGATTCTCCAAGCTGACCGGTATCGACATCGATTTTCGCGCACTCTCTGCCGCGCGGCGCGCCTATCCGCGGGCCACGGCGGACGGCTCGCACCTTCCCTTTGCCGATAATTGCTTTGACCACGCCCTGGTCCATTTCACCCTGATGTGGGTTGCCAACCCGCGGCATATGGTGAGCGAGATGGCGCGCGTGACCCGGCGCGGAGGATGGGTCTTTACCCTCGCTGAACCGGATTACGGCGCGCGCGTCAGCCACCCCGCGGAGCTGAAAGTACTGGCAGACCTGCAAACCAGGGCCCTGGCAGAACA
>CAZDIS010000198.1:0-3331 GCA_964505585.1 uncultured Pelolinea sp.
CCAAAAAAGGGAAGATAAATCTCGAGAACGCCAATATTTGGGATGAATATATCACAAAATAGGATTGTGTCAAATATTGGATGTGTTTTTTCCTGATTGGTGATTAATCCGAACAAAATGGGTTGAAAAATCATTTGAAATTCCTATAATCAATATTATAGATAAGCGAGGGAATCATGAAACAAGCCATAGTGTTGACTTTACTGGTCTTATCCTTATACGCCTGCGCGCAGCCGCTAAACGAGCCGGACGACCTATCCCCGTCTGACCCATTGCCTGAACATCAAGCGCCTGTGGAGGAGGATGTGGAACCTGAGCCTGACCTGGAGCCAACCCCAACCGGTGGCGGAATCGGCCGCATCGTCTATTATGTTTCCTCCGAAGGCACATCTCCGAGTTGTGATATTCACGTGGTGGATGTGTCCACCAAAGCGGTGCAATTCCTCACAGCTGCGCCGCCAAGAGAGCAGTTCCGTTATCCTCGCTGGAGCCCGGATGGAACCGAAATCGTTATGCTGCATGGAGAATGCTGCCAGGGTTTGGCGGTTTCTTTTATGGATCTTGATAACCGGACCTATACGGATATGTTCGCTATCATCGATTATGTCTGGCCAGCATCCTACGCGCCAAACGGTGATCGGGTCGTCTTCAGCGCGCGCTCAGGGGGTGAGATCAACCTGTTCATTATCGACCGCCAGACAGGCGAATGGACGCAGGTTACGCAAGACCCACCTGGCGATATTGCCCCCGATTGGCACCCATCTCAAGACAAAATTGTCTTTGCAAAGAACACATCCGGATTCACCAATATTGCTGTTATCAACACGGATGGGAGCAGCTTCCGCTTGCTGACGAATGAGAACGCCACCTCCACCAATCCGCGCTGGTCACCGGATGGCACACAGATCGTGTTTGAATCCGACCTGAGCGGAAATGACGAGCTGTATATCATCAATGCCGATGGAAGCGGGATGCGGAATATCACCAATGATCTGGCCGATGACAAGGATCCTGCCTGGTCGCCGGATGGCATGCACATCGCTTTTGTATCCTTTAGAGAACCGTTTGGGATTTACATTCTTGCGCTGGAAAGCGGTGAGGTTGATTTTCTGGTCGCAAGCGGGCGCGCGCCGGATTGGGCGCCGTAAAAATTTTAGTGCATCCGCTGGATATTTATAAAGAAATAAAGAATAATATACAGGTCATAATGAAAACCGTCAAACTATTACCGGCTTTTCCCTTGCTGTTCATATTGTTGCTAAGTGCCTGCAGGCAAACTGCCACAGCGCAACTATTAATGCAAGATGCGCAAGATACACTGCCTGCGGCGTCTGCGGCAATGGCGGAGACCAACCAGGGCAGTCTTGCCAGTGAAGTAATCTGGTCAGGGGAGGTTCTGGTGGATAAGTATATCGTGATCCCGCAGGGCGCTACGCTGCGAGTGGAACCCGGCACCGTTGTGCGTTTTAAGCCCTGCCGCGGTTATCAAGAATCTTGCGAACGTGTTGGCTTGGAAGTGGTTGGCACTATCATCGCCGAAGGCACCACCGAGCAGCCGATCTATTTCACCTCCGCTGACCCGGATCCCCAGAATGGGGACTGGCACATGCTGCGCGTGATTGATTCCGATGATTCTTTTTTCAATTATGTTGTGGTCGAGTTCGCCCAGCAAGGACTCAATTTCTGGGGCGGTTCACCCAAAGTGCACAATAGTGTCGTGCGCTGGAATAACTGGGAGGGTATCTATATTGAATCCTATGCCGAAGCAGAGATCTATAACACGCATATCTACCAGAATGGCTATAACGGCATCGCCGCCGAACAATTCAATAACCTGGTGATTGAAAATTGCCTGATCGAAAAGAACGGTACCCATGGCGTGCATATCGACGCGTCAAATGCGATTGTGCTCACATCGCATGTGCTTGGGAATAACGCGGCTGGTCTTTCCGTGGATAACAGCGGCTCATTGGTTGTGGAAGGCGTACGCGCCAGTGAGAATATGGCCGGTGTGGAAGTTGGCGAGGGGGATAATATCCTGCGTATTGGCAGGGCGCAGATTGAAGGAAATATCACCTGCCAGATATGTGGCGAATATGAAAAAATATCAGGTAAAGCCGATGTCCCTACCCAAATAGATTTCCATTTCACCCCCGAAATGTCCAATGCCCTTGGATATATCCCCGGCGACCGAGAAAAAGATCAATATCCCTATATTTTCGATGACACCGATGAAACGCGTGAGGTTGTGTCGCGCATTGGGGAAGGTCTGGGGCTGACCTGGGCGGTGGCCTGGGATGGTGAGGCAGTCTGGACTGCCTCGCTGTGGGCGGAGTATTACCGTTTGGATCCCCAAACCGGCGCAATCCTGCAGCAATTTACTGGACCCGGCTCGCAGGTGTGGGGGCTGACTTTTGACGGGCAGCACCTGTGGACGCTGGACTTTGCGGAAAAGATGATCTATGAAATTGACCCAGAAAATGGGCAAACCTTGTCGCAGTTCCCTTCGCCGGACCCTGATAACGGCTGCAAAGGCATCACCTGGGACGGGCAATACCTGTATGTGAATGGCTGGGCTTTAGAAGTCATCTATATCATGGATCGCCAGGGCAATACCATTGGCACGATCTCCCGCGATGGGTGGGGAGGAGGTGGATTAGCCTGGGACGGCAGCTATTTCTGGGCGCCTGGCGGAAATGAGATTATCAAGGCAACCCGCGATGGTGAGGTTGCTGGCTGGATCTATGCTGCTTCCGAAGGCACCTGGGACATGGCCTGGGGCAATGGTTTGCTGTGGGTTTCGCAGCGCACCAACGAAAACTGGAATGATGCTAAAATCTATGGCATCCGCGTGCTCGATGACCACGATGAATAATACTTTGAAAGTGATCGTGTTTCCTTATTTCAATTTCATTCCAAATGATGAAATAGGTATGTCTGCGTTCTAAAATTAGAATTCTACGTTCTATGCACGGCATATTAGAATGTCAAAGCTTAATCATGATATGATGGAATCCATGACATTTGGACAACGAATATGGAGCAAGTTAGCCCTTATTCTTGGCAGCGGGTTGATCATCCTTTTTTTCTCAGAATTCTTTTTTGTCAACGAAGGTCCGGTGCTGAGTGTCATATCCCGGTTTTCCGATATTTCTTCCCTGGCTCTGACCATTTTTCAGCTTGCCTTATGGTACACGTTTTTCACCCTGTGGCTGCTGATCCCGATCCAGCTTTTTAGGGCACGATCAATTTGGGCTTTGTACTTATGCGCTTGCCTATGCGGATGGGCGATCGAAGGCCTCATCATCCCGGTACTTTATACGGATCTGCC
>CAZDIS010000199.1:0-3283 GCA_964505585.1 uncultured Pelolinea sp.
AACAGACCCTTATAGGGTCAGGTCATGCCACCCGCTTTGCGGGTGGTCATGACTTCCCTTTTTTTGAAATTCGTTGCGCAGGTATTATTGGATAATGTTCCCATCGTTCAGGCAGAAAAAATAGAAATGTTTTTTTGATGGGTACTACAGGAAATAGTAAAAATCAGGCGGTCCATGAACCGCCTGATCCTGAGGTTGGAACGCTATTAATCTATTCCGCTGGAGGCAGAATCACCGAATCAATAACATGGATAACACCGTTGGATGCCATAATGTCAGTGGCGACGATGAGGGCCTCATTGATGGCGGGTGTGCCATCGCTGTGGATGGCGAAGGATACAGTGGAACCCTGAAGGGTCTCCGCTTCCAAGCCATTGGTAACGTCAGCTGCCAGAACCTTGCCCTCGATGACATGATAGAGCAGGATGTCTGCCAGCGCTTCTGGATCAGCTAATAAAGCTTCCATGGTGCCTGCGGGCAGTTTGGCAAACGCTTCATCGGTGGGGGCGAAGACCGTGAATGGTCCATCGCCGCGCAACGCTTCTTCGAGGCCTGCTGCCTGAACTGTGACAACCAGTGTTTCAAAGCTGCCAGCTTCGATCGCGGTGTCGACAATATCTGCGGGGGGCAGAATGACTGTATCGATGACGTGGATCACGCCGTTGAACGCTTCAATATCGGTAGCTGTGATGAGCGCGCCATTGATGGTGGGGGTGCCATCACTATGGATCGCAAACGACACGCTGGAACCCTGGGCAGTTTCGGCTTCCAATCCATCGGATACATCGGCAGCCATGACCTTACCAGGTACAACGTGGTAGAGGAGAATGTCGGCTAATGCTTCGGGGTCAGCTAAGAGTGCTTCCACGGTGCCTTCCGGTAATTTAGCGAACGCTTCATTGGTGGGAGCAAAGACCGTGAATGGTCCCTTGCCGCGCAATGTATCTTCGAGCCCGGCAGCCTGTACAGCGGCTATGAGAGTGTTGAAGGATCCCGCAGCGGATGCAACATCTACGATATCTTCCGGGGGCAGGATGACAGAATCGATGACATGAATGACGCCGTTGGATGTTTCAATATCGGTGGCGACGATCTGTGCCTCGTTGATCATGACCTTGCCGTCGGAAACGGAGAATGATACCTCCGCACCGCGCAACGTCTCTGCTGTCAGGCCATCGGAGACATCGGCAGCCATCACCTTACCAGGAACGACATGATAAAGGAGGATACGTGCCAACTGGCCGGTTGGATCCTCGAGCAGCGCTTCGACAGTGCCTTCGGGGAGTTTTGCGAACGCTTCATCGGAAGGCGCGAAAACGGTGAATGGGCCATTGCCTTTGAGGGCTTCGGCTAATTCTGCTGCTGTTACTGCGGCAACGAGGGTTTCGAAAGAACCCGCCGCGACCGCGGTATCGACGATATCGGGCAGCGCTTCTTCTTCCTCCATAACCTCTTCTTCCATAGCGGATTCTTCAGGCATGGGGGTGGGGACAACTTCCTGCTCTGCGGCCGGAGCCACGCAGGCTGTGATGAGTAGTGAAAGAACTACTGATGCAACTAATGCTTTTTTCATGATTTACTCCTTTGTAGTAAATTGTTATGCCCCAATATTAGAGCTTCCTACAGCATGAAAAAGCGGGAGCAGGATTAGAAATAGTCGCAATTGGATTGAAAAGGTTGGTATTCGGTTGGTTCAGGCGTTTTCGGCAGGCGGGATGATGCGGTATCCAGCCTCACGGATATTGTGGACCAAGGCAGGGTTTGCGGGGTCATCTTCGATCTTCTGGCGCAGCTGATGAATATACCATTTAATGTAGTTGCGCGCTTCATGTCCGCTTTCGGGGGTAAAACCACCCACTTCTTTGGCAAGTTCTTTTGGGGAAACAACACGATGCGTGTTTTCCATAAGGAGGACAAGCAGACTGAATTCCCGGCTTGTTAAATTCAGATCTTCCTCGTTCTTTTTAACTATGAATTTTTCTTTGTGGACATAAATCTGGCCGACACGCAATTCTATATTTTCAGCTTCCCGTTTCTTCAGTGAGAAATATTGGCGGCGTTTTTCAATGGCTTCCTGCGCGGCATCACGGATCTGGTCCGGGCCGACCGGTTTTAATAGATACATATCTACACCTTCGCGGATGGCCTGCATGGCTGAATCCAATGATCCATGTCCGGTGAGAATGATGACGGCTGTATCCGGCCAGCGCCAGCGGATGGCTTCGAGGACACGCAGGCCGTCGACCTTGCCACCCAGATTGAGATCCAGAAAAACAAGATCGTAATGCTTGTCGCGGATCAGGTCGAGCGCATGCTTACCATCTTTCGCCAATTCTATTTCGTGACCAACGAGTTCAAGCGCGCGACCGATGAAGGTTCTAATGTTCTGCTCGTCATCAACTATGAGGGTTTTATACATGTTTTCACCTATATTGATTGTATAGTAATCGCTTAAAAAATCAAGCGATGGGCAGGACGACAGTGAAGACCGCTCCGCCTGTTTGACCGTTCTCTACACTGATCTGTCCGTGATGGGCGTCGATGATGGCTTTGCTGAGATGCAGGCCAAGACCAAGCCCTTCTTTTTTGGTGGTGAAGAATGGCTGAAAAAGGTTGTTGAGCAACTCTGATTTAATACCGGGGCCATTGTCGGCGACAACAATGTTGACCATTTTCTTGTCCCGCGATGGGGTCACGGAAAGATTAACCTGGCCGTTTTCGCATATTGCCTCGATGCTGTTGATGACCAGGTTGAGGATGACCTGATGAATTTGTTCGCTATCCATCAGAACGAGCGGCAGTTTGCGAGCCGGGTGATAAATCAGGTCGATGTGCTTTTCACCTGCTTTTTTGCGGGTGAGGTTAATGACGCGATGAATGACATGGTCCAAATTAGCAGGTTTTTTTTCCTTCATCTGCGGTTTACGGCTGACCGCGCGTAATTCGGCAACGATGTTTTTGATGCGGTCTAATTCTTGGGCGGCTATATCGAGGTATTCGTTGAGCGGGCTGTCTGGATCGAGCGATTCAGATGCCAGCCCGAGATAACCGATAATCGATTGAAGCGGGTTATTGATCTCATGGGCGAGGGATGCAGCCACCTTGCCGACCGCAGAGAGCTTTTCGGCTTGCAGAAGGGCCTGCTCATTCAATTTGCGATCTGTTATGTCTTCAATGATATAGATGATGTTGGGCTGTTCCGCCTGATCCAGTTGCAGTGAATAGATGTTGATATTGACCCACCTGTCATGATGATCTGCCTGGCTGATATTCTTTTCCATTT
>CAZDIS010000200.1:0-3162 GCA_964505585.1 uncultured Pelolinea sp.
ATCAACTCTTCCTGCATCCTGTCTAATTCCGCTTTTACTGCGCCTACCGCCTCTGCCAGTGGGACAATCCAGCGTTCATCCTTGTCCCTGCGCTTGAACTCCACGCCGCCCTTTTCCAATGCGCGCTGCGCAACCGTCACCCGCAGCGGCATCCCCAGCAGGTCTGCGTCGTTGAACTTCACCCCCGCCCGTTCATTTCGGTCATCGTACAACGCTTCAACACCCGCTTCGCGCAGATCATGATACAGCTTTTCTGCCTGCGGTTCCGCCACCCCATCCTTATCCTGCAGCAGGACCAGATGCACCGGGTACGGCGCAACTGTCACCGGCCACATCAATCCATATTCGTCGTTATATTCTTCTGCGATGCAGGCCAGCAGCCGCCCCACACCGATCCCATATGACCCCATCACGATCAGATGGTCATCCTCATTCTCGTCCACGTAGGTCGCCTGCAGGGCTTCGCTGTAGCGCGTTCCCAGTTTGAAGATATTGCCTACTTCCACCCCGCGCTTCGCGCGCATCCTTGCCCCGCATTCCGGGCAGCCACATCCGTCTTCCGCTGCTGCGATGTCAGCGATCACATCCGCCTCGTAATCCCTGCCATAATTCGTGTATCGTAAGTGCATGTCTTTTTCATTCGCGCCCGCGGCTAGGTTATGTGCCTGTGGGATCAGATCGTCAGCGACCACGATCACCTTTTCCCTGTCAATGCCGATCGGTGACGCGTACCCGGGTTCGGCTCCGATCGAACGGATCTCTTCTTCCATTGCCGGCCGCATGCTTTTAACGCTGCCGTTGCCGGCCTGGCTGAGTGCCTGAGCGAGCTTGGTCTCGTTTATATCCATATCTCCGCGCAGGATAGCGAACACCAGCACGGGCGCTTCTTTTTCAAGCATCTCTACTATGAAAAATACCGCTTTGGCAGTTCGCGATGCCGGAATATTCAAGAATCCAGCCAGTTCTGCGATCGTCGTAATTCCGGGTGTAACTGCCCTTTCGATCGTCAGCAGTTTTTCGTTTTCTGGAGATTCCTTTCGAAAAGTTGCAACTTGCCGGTTGGCTGCGTAACCGCAGGCATCGCATAGTAGCAGCGTGTCCTCTCCAATCGGCGTCAGGTACATGTATTCGTGCGCTTCTTTGCCGCCCATCATCCCCGTGTCAGAACCTACTGACCGAACGGGTAGACCACAGCGGTTGAAGATCCGTAAATAGGCACTATAATGCGCCTGGTATTGTGCGTCTGATCCTTTATCGTCACGGTCCAGGCTGTAGCTGTCCAGCATCGTGAATTCCCGCACCCGTATCAGCCCGGCTCGCGGACGTGGGTCATCGCGGAATTTGGTCTGGATTTGGTAGATCAATTGCGGCAGCTGCCGGTACGAGCGGATCTCACGCCGTGCTAGGTCCGTCACCACTTCTTCATGTGTCATTGCCAGCACCAGGTCATGCGCGTTGCGGTCTTTCAGCCGCGCCATCTCCGCCCCCACCTGCGACCAGCGCCCCGTCTCCTGCCATAAGTCCGCGGGATGCACGACTGGCATTGTCATTTCCTGCCCGCCAATGCGGTTCATCTCCTCTCGCATGATATTTTCGATCTTTGTCAGCGCGCGCCGCGCCAGCGGCAGGTACGAAAAGATGCCAGCGCCTAATTGCCGGATGAATCCTGCCCGCAGCAGCAATTGGTGGCTGACAGCATCCGCTTCCGATGGGTTTTCTCGTATTGTCGTGCTGAACATTTTGGACGTCCGCATGGTTGTTTCTCCATTTTTTTCAGTTTTATGGAATTGATCTTAACGTCATAGATTATATATCTTGCCGGCGAAAGAATCGTTTGTATATAATACAATGTTATTAATATGGATCGGAAGATATATTCGATCAAGCGCGGCACATGGCTATTCTTGTAATATTGTTTATTGGTGACTTTGATGACAAGGAGCACGCATAATGCGGATTAGATTTACTTGGGAACAAGCACATGCAGCAGCCAAAACAATCCCACTGAATGAGCGGATCAGCAGTATTATCTTTTTTGCTCTATTTTCAGTCGGCTTTTATTACATGGTTGCCCTGAAAAAACAGAGCAGCCCATTTTTTACTCACAAATTCAACCGCATGGATACAGTTGCCCTGTATAGCTTTTGGCTGGTATGGATAATAACAGCTGGTCTGGAAGGGATTTTGGGGCTAAGGTGGTGGTCGCGCTTATTCGATTCCTTCGGGGCGATTTTAGTTGCCGCGCTGGCCTGTCTCTGGCTGTTTCTTCGATTTCCCTTTGACTTTCGCTTTTTCCCGCAGTTGCTGCCGGCCAATTGGCAGTGGCTGCTTGCGTGGGTAAGCAATCTTGTCGGCAGGATTTTATTGGTTTTAAGCTTCATCTTCCATCTGGTGGCGGCAGTGTATTCGCCTTTTGCTTATCAGTTGCTAAAACTAAACGGTGGGTGAGTCAAAAACGATCGGTCATTTTAAATGCTGAATGGCATGCAAGAGAATCCAGCTCAAACAGCGGTCGATAGTATGATGCGCTTTTCCAGATTAAAAATGGCACATGGCGCCCCTTTCCATTAGCGGCTGGTTTATGTTCAGCATTTGATTTCTGTTTAAACCCTGATGACACAGTAGGCGCAAAGGGTTGTTAATTGACGAAGAAACTCTGGTCAAATGCAGATCCAGAAAAATTCAACATAATGCGGGATACCCGTCAGAATGCGCACATCTGATGGAATATGGATATGGTTGCCGCGGAATCCGTAGTAATCCCGATCACCCAATTCGTAAACGAAACCGCATCGCCCGGCTGCTCTATCATTGTTGATTCGGTCCACAAAATAGTTTTTCACCACCCCCGCGGACCCGATGGATTCATACCAATTAAGCGAATAATTGATCAAACCTTCATCCCCCAGGGACATGATCACATCGATTGCGGTGATCGTCCCCGCCTGCAGATAATCATCCCGCAGGTCATGCGCCGAGACCAGAACGTTGTTAAAACTTAGTGAGCCAGTAGGTCCGTTGATCACAACCTCGGGGATCGCGATTTTTCCGCTGCTATCGCGCGCTCGTGATACCTGTTCAGAAAGGACTGCGTATATCGCGGAGATTTCCTCAGGAGATTCCTGCCGGATGGTGATCGACATCCTGTCTTTGTAAGGGAAC
>CAZDIS010000201.1:0-3142 GCA_964505585.1 uncultured Pelolinea sp.
TGCCACAGATAGCTTAACAGCGGGATTCGGTTTTGGCGGTTTAGCCAGCGGCCATACGATGATCCTATCTCGCATCATCGGGCAAACTTTGGGGTCATTGACCCTGGGATTGCTCGTCGTGCGCAAAGATGGTAAATTCATGCTCAATAGCTTTAGATGGAACCAGATTCGGGCAGGTATGGTCAAATACCGAAAATTTCCGCTCTTCAATATCTGGGCATCTCTCCTATCAACCATGGCTTTATACATCCCCAATATCATCCTATCTGCTTATTTTTCCCCCACTATCGCCGGGTATTTTTCATACGGCCAGAGTGTGCTGCGGCTCCCAATCGCGCTCATCGGCAATTCGATCGGACAGGTTCTTTTTCAGCGCGGAGCCAGGGCTTATCACGCCGGGAAACTGCGGGCGACGGTCGAGGAGGCATTCAAGCGCCTGATCGTTTTCAGCATGTTTCCCATGCTGGTCGTGATGGTTATCGGTGAACCGCTTTTCGCGACAATCTTCGGCCAGGAATGGGCTGAAGCGGGTGTGTATTCGCAGATCTTGAGTCTCTGGACGCTGAGCATTTTCATCGCTGCACCACTTGGCAGTCTCACCAACATCCTCAACCGTAATGAGATCAGCGTCATTCTAAATTTAGTGAAAGTCCTGACCGCGGCAGGCTCCCTTATTATTGGCGGTCTGGCGGGAAATATTTATCTCGGTCTTTGGTTATTTACCATCACCGGCATCCTTTCCTATGGCTGGTTCATCCTCTGGGCTACCAAAGCATCCGGGATTCCCATGATGCGCACCGCAAAATACTTTTTCAATAATTTACTTTTGTGTTTGCCGTTTTTAGGGGTGATCTACCTATTCGAGAGATTCAATCCGCTTCCCGCTGTCACGGTTACCGCGCTGGATCTTTCAGTGCCCGCTATCGGTTTGATCATTTTTTCCGGTATCATTGCAGTATTCTATTACCTTCTTGTTACACTCAAGGACAAGACGATCCGCGAAGCGATTCAGCAGATCTTTGAAAAACGGCAAAATAAGAAGTCAAAAAAATAAGAACAATGCAAATCTTAAAAGACATAAAAAGAAAGCCCTTCACATTTGGGAATTGGATCCTTTTTTTCATCCTGGCTTTCCTCGGCTTGCGCGGGTTTTTAAACACCAATATCCTTGCTTTTGTTTCTATTGATAACTTACTGCAATCCAAACGCTTTCTGGTTTATCTGGTTGTCTGTGTAATACTTCTGGTTGCATGGCTTTCCTTTTCTCTGGAAAAAGTCCGAGCAAGGATTGAACGAATTTCCCAGAAGCTGCAAACAGTCCCCCGTTTATTAAAAGTATTTCTGAGCTTCGTACTGATCCTTCTACCTGGCTTAATTCGCTGGATTTTCCCGCTTCCGCCAGATTTTAATCTGAATGCCTGGATGATGATCTTTCTTTTTTACTGCGCCGCTCTGTTTGTTTCATCGCTCTTTGGAGACCTCAAGAATCTCAAACACCGGGTCTTGCTGTTGGCAATTTTAACCATGGCTGGAGGTTTTGGATACGCTTTTTTTGGGCGCATGAATCAGGTAACCTCGTATCCCTTCCCCACATATTGGTCGGAAGGGAATCGGTTTTTTGATTATTCAACGCTCTTTGGCAGCTTCAGGTATATTTTTCCGCCGGGAGAAAAGATCCAGGCATTTGTAAATTGGGGCATGGCCTTACCCTGGGCAATTCCATTCGTGCTGCCCCGGATTTCAATCGGCTTCTACCGTTTTTGGTATCAGCTCGTCTGGATCCTTCCCGCTATGTTCCTTGGGTATCTATCGATCAACAAATCAAAAAACCAAGAAAACATCCATTTAATCGCATTCGCTTTTGCACTGTGGTCCTTCCTTTTTATCGATCAGGGACCCATTTACCCCCCTTTGGTGATTGGTGCGATTATTACAATAATTGCCGTCCGCAAGCGTTTACCGGTGGGTATGGTTCTTATTGCTGTCGCGTCATATTATGTCCGCAGTGCGCGCTGGACATGGGCTTATGCGCCGGGGTTGTGGGCTGGCATGCTGGCATTACTCGCCATCAAAAACCCATCCCTTAAAAAACAGGAATTCAGATTGCTTATTAAACCTATCGCGCTTGGATTATCGGGGTATTTCGGTGGCCATTTACTGCCCCAGATCATCCGCCTTATCAATCGTGGTGCAAATTTACGTTTGCTTCCTGATCCGACTGCATCGACCTCCCGTCAGCCCTTATTATGGAATCGCTTATGGCCAAATCCAACCTACACACCCGGTATCGTTCCGGGGTTGCTGTGGGCTGTATTACCTGTATGCGTTTTTATCATCACAGCGATCATAAAGAAAAGATGGAAAGTCAATTGGCTGCAAAATCTATCTTCCGCTTTGGTTGCCTCGGCATTTCTGGCGGTCGGAATCATAGCCAGCACCAAGATCGGTGGCGGAAGCAATCTTCACAATTTAGATATGTTCCTTATCACTGCGCTCTTCCTGCTTTCCGAATCCCTCAATGCGATCTTTAGAAACAACACGCCAACCAATCAAAACCAATGGATTTTCGTTTTGTTAGGGGTTTTATTGATCCTTTCGCCAGCCACATACGCGTTACGGCAGATAAAGCGGCTGGAACTCCCTCTTGAGGAGAAAATTACTGAGTCGTTTAGCGCGGTATCCAACAAGGTAGAAGAATACAGCACAAAAGGTGAAATCCTTTTTATTGACCATCGCCAGTTGCTTGCGTTTAATTTGGTAGAAAATGTCCCCTTGATTGACGAATATGAAAAGAAATACCTGATGGATAATGCCCTGGCAGCAAACAGCGATTATTTCAACGCTTTCTACCGGGATCTCGACGCACAGCGCTTCAAGTTAATTGTCAATGAACCCTTGAATTTGATCTCTCGTGGAGAAGATTATGCCTTTGGTGAAGAGAATGATGCCTATGTAAAATGGGTCACGACCCCATTATTCTGTAAGTACGAACCGATTTACACTTCACAGGCAACTGCTCTTGAGTTATTGATTCCGAGAATAGACCCACCGCCTTCCCACCTGAACTGTCAGGCATATTTTTCTAACAGCAATGAGTGAAGCGGTCCTTCAAAGAGATTTTTACCTGGGCGATGCAGTCACC
>CAZDIS010000202.1:0-3011 GCA_964505585.1 uncultured Pelolinea sp.
TTTCAATTACTATTTTCCTTCTACTAACCGTGCCGCCGCTGCATTATGTTTTTCGATATGGGTTGGAAGATCAACTGTCTGTATTTGACCACCGCGTACAACGAATTTTCCGCCGACTACATTTACATCAACGTTAACCGATCGGCAGAACAACACCGCGGCTAATGGATCATGCAGCGCGCCAGCATATTCGAGACGGTTAGCATCAATAGCAATAAAATCCGCGCATTTCCCAGTCTCCAATGAACCAATATCACTTCGACCTAATACCTCTGCGCCGCCTACCGTTGCGATCTCAAGCACCTCCCTTGCGGTCATAATCGGTGTGTCAGACCCGGTCAGAGATGCGCCCTCCACGCCAGCGCGTACTCGTGCCAGCAGCATCGCTTCTCTTGCTTCAGACAGCAGATGTGAGGCATCATTCGAAGCAGATCCATCTACGCCAAGCCCAACCGGGACATGCGCATTACGCATTTCACGAATAGGCGCAATCCCGGATGCGAGGCGCATATTGGAACACGGGCAGTGTGCAACTCCGCAGCCTGTTCTAGCATACACATCAATCTCTTCATTGTTTACATGGACAGAGTGCGCAAACCACACATCATCACCTACCCAATCAAGCAATTCCATATAAGCAACTGGGCGGTGCCCAAATAATTCCAGGCAAAACACTTCTTCATCTTTCGTTTCTGCCAAATGGGTATGTAATTGCACCCCATTTTCCCGTGCCAGCACTGCCGCACGCTTCATCAATTCACCCGTCACAGAAAATGGCGAACATGGTGCCAACACAATCTGCGTCATCGCACCTGGCTTATTGTCGTGGTATTGGTCGATCAAACGCTGAGAATCCTTTAGAATCTCATCCTCGTCATCTACGACCGAATCTGGCGGAAGGCCGCCCTTGGATTCGCCAAGCGACATCGAGCCGCGGGAGGCATGCAGGCGCACTCCCATTTCCAACCCTGCCGCAATCTCGTCATCCAAACGCGATCCGTTTGGGAACAGGTAAAGGTGATCGGAAGCAGTCGTACAACCTGAAAGAGCTAATTCTGCCAATGCGGTCTTTGTGGATATGAAGATATCCTCGGGCGTCATTCGCGCCCAGATCGGATATAAGGTTTTCAGCCAATTAAATAGGTTAACATTTTGCGCGGCAGGCATTGCACGAGTTAGGGTCTGGTAAAAGTGATGATGTGTATTAATGAATCCTGGTAAAACAACATGCCCGCGTAAATCAAGCACTTCATCTGCAGTTTTAGGCAACTCCGCAGTCCTACCCACCTGCAGAATAAAACCATCCTTGATGAACAATCCCCCATCCTTGATTTCACGCCTGCCCCCATCCATTGTCGCAAGCACAAGCGCATTCTTCACAAGCATTGTAGGCATATTCCGCTCCTTTTCATGCCCCCTTATTATAGCTTAATTGTCTGACAATCAATTCACGCTATTTATCACTTTTTTGGTAACAATTTGTTTATTCATTGTGTATGATTGGGTACAATTTTTTCTGAATTATTGTTTTGGATATGAAGCGTTAAGCATGCCGAGTGCACACCTTGCCCCACAGCTGAAGTTTTTTTGATAAAAACGAATGATTATTCCGCTCTGCGAGGAATCAAGTTTTCGACCATAAATCGTACTAGATCATCATGAGGGTTCTTGCCTCTGCCGCAAACCACATCAGCTAAATCACTCTGCCATTCTTCATTAGCAGGTTTTTCTGCATCCGTAACTGTACCGACATAGATATACTCAATATTTCTGTCTAGTTCCTGAGCGGACAACGCTGCAACCGCATATAGGGAAAGAACATCCATATTCACAGCATCGCACCCCTTTTCTTTCATCGCTCTTACCAATGTCGGATATTCACGATATAGTGAATTGCTATTCCATAAACGATACTTTCCCCACGCATCGATATCCTTCCCAATATTATCAATCAGTTTCTTCAGTACCTTTTTACTTGGGCCCACCGGTACCATCGCTTCAACACCGTAGTGCCGTGCCAGAGGCAGATCAGATATCGTTTCCATTGCGACAAATTGTTTCCCCATTGGTGCGTCATGAAATGCTCCTGCATATCCGATGCCTATTATGGTGTCTATTCCTCTATATATCAACTCCTCTACCGTTGTTGCTCCCACTGGAAAGCCATACACTTCGCTGATTACAATAAACGGAATGTTTTGGTATCTGCAGAGACGCACTTCACTTATTGGCGAGTGAACAAAATAGCGTGATTTAGAAATTACCTGAACATAAGGATTAAATCCTTGTGGGTATGGTGTATAACATATAAACGCGGTTTTTGCCTCTGCCCAGGCTTTGGGAAATGGTAGGGTAGAAAGCAATTTTTCTGGCGTTAGATGGGCATGATTCATTGTGTTTCAATTATCCGTTTTTTTGGTTGTATCATTCTTTTAATGATCACAGCCGGTATCATCCATAAAGGTCCAAAGAGAACACCTAATTCTTTACCGATAGAGGAATTTAGCGCAGGGATGCCCTTTATTCGTGCTAAAAACGCATCAAAAGAATTGCCTATTGTATTCCCAATCATGATCATGCGAATATATTCCATGATCTGACGGGCTTGATTCTCCCCATAAGTATCACTGAGGCATTTCACTGACTCTACCTGTGGATGCCCGCCACTCTCAGCATAATGCTGTGCAAAATACAACGCGGGTATTTCTTCCTCTGGGGCATCTTCCATGCAGCCGGAGAGAATTTGCTTAACCTCTTCCTGATTGATGCCTTCTTTAAGCGCTATCTGGGCGTGAAAATAGGAACAATACCGGCAGCCATTAACTTCCGTGACAGCCATCATGATCCGCTCAACGAACTGTTTCCTGATCCCTTTTTCAGTAGATCCTCCCCGAATATCCTTCAAATTTCCAATCATTTCTGAAAGTTGCTGATAAAGATCTGATGGACCATACAATCGTTTCATAAACTTTTTGCCTGAATTCTGCATATTTCTCCTGTAAAAAGTTATT
>CAZDIS010000203.1:0-3006 GCA_964505585.1 uncultured Pelolinea sp.
TGGCGGACAGGGCGGGATGGGTCCGGCGCTGTTTGCCTACCAGCCCTGGATTGCGGATGGCTCGCCAGTGCCTGACGGCGCACGCTTGCCAGAAACCACGCTCTTACTGTATGAGTCGGTTTACAATACCGAAAATATTGAACAGGCCATGGATGGCTATCAGCACCCGGACGAATGGGAGGGCGCGGCCTGGTTGACGGATGTCAGCGGAAAAGGCGCACTCATCTTTGCGGGAACGAAAGCCACCGGTGATCAGTATTGGTACGGTTATATGCACCCTGATGGTCCTTCCGGTGTATGCGTGGATGCGCATGTGACTGATTTTCCAACCTGCCGCAATGCTGATGGCTCAGTCTGCCCCGCCTCGGATATTCAGGGCTGTTGTGATGAGGAACAGGGTACGTGTGTCTCGCTGCGCGGCTGGTGGCCCAACCGCTTTGACGCGGAGATCATCTTCTTTGATCCGGCTGATCTGGCTCGGGTGGCCGTGGGTGAGATGGAACCATGGCAGCCGCAGCCCTACGCGGTCCTGGATATTGACGAATACCTCTATCTCTCGCCGCCCGAATGGGATAACACCATGCTCGGCTGGGGTGACCAGCGCCGCTATCGCATCGGTGATGCCGCCTTTGATCGTGAGAATGGCTTTCTTTATATACTGGAATTATTCACAGACGAAGCCAAACCGGTCGTGCATGTCTGGCAGGTCAACTGATCAAGCCAGATACCCCTTCGCTACCAGTAATTCCGCGTTGAGGATCGATCCGCTGGCTGCCCCGCGCAGTGTGTTGTGTGAGACGGTTACCATGCGGTAATCCAGGATCGGGCAGGGTCGCACGCGTCCGACCGACACAGACATGCCCGCGTTGGCCCCGCGGTCGCGGCGCGGCTGGGGCCGGTCGTCCTCATCGCGCACAATGATGACCTGCGCTGGCGCGCTGGGCAGCTCGGGCAAGCCATCGATACCGTGGAAGGTCCGCAGCGCGTCCAACACGGCATCCAAACCGGGGTTCTCTTTCAAACCGACCGAGAGGTTGATGGTGTGCCCCTCACGTACACTCACGCGGTTGGCCTGCGCGCTGACGGGGAAGGCGGCTGGAATGCGTTTCGTCCCCCGCATTCTGCCCAGCAGCAGGTGCGTCTCCGTTTCTATTTTTTCTTCCTCCCCGCCGATGAAGGGGATCACATTGTCCTCGATGTCGAGATAGGGGATACCCGGGTAACCCGCGCCGGAGACGGCTTGCATCGAGACCGCGAACAGTTTCTCGATCCCGAACACGTCATCCAGCGCTTTGAGCGGGATGGCGATGCCGGTCGTGGTGCAGTTCGGGCTGGTCACGATCAGACCTTTCCACCCGCGTGTTTTTTTCTGCATCGCCAGCAGGACAGTGTGGTCGTGGTTGATCTCAGGGATGATCACCGGCACATCCTCCGCATAGCGGAATGCCGATGCATTCGAACATACCACATATCCCGCTTGCGCAAACAGCGGTTCACATTCACGCCCGACCGATGCCGGCAAAGCGGAGAAGACCAGCTGTGCGTCCAAACCAGGCACCACCGGCTGCACTTGCATCTCCGCCACACCCGCGGGCATTTCCCCTTCCAACACCCAGTTGCATGCCTCGCGGTAACTGCGCCCCGCGCTGCGCTTGGAACTGGCCAGCGCGCTGATGCGGAACCAGGGATGGTTCATCAGCTGCTGCACAAAGCGCTGCCCAACCATGCCGGTTGCGCCCAAAATAGCAACATTGATCTTTTTATTGATGTCCATTGATGATCACCTCCGTATGGATTTGGCGGACGGTCATGTCCGCGTCTTTTTTATCAACCACCAGCGAGATCGAATATTCCGACGATCCCTGCGCGATGGCAATGATGTTAATGTCTTTCGCGCCGACCGCGCTGAAGATCTTTGCTGAAACGCCGGGTGTATTGCGCATGCCCGCCCCGATGCCGGTCACGATCACCACATCCGGGGTGGCGAGCACTGCGTCAATGTCGCCGCGCGCGAGTTCGTAAGCCAATTCCTTTTCCAGCGAACGGGTCACCTCCGCCTGGTCTGCGCTCGGAATGACGAAGCAGATCGACTGCTCGGATGAGGACTGCGAGATCATCAGCACACTGGCGTTCTTGCTGGCAACGGCGGAAAAGGTGCGCGCGGCCACCCCCGGTACACCCAGCATGCCCTTGCCGCGCACCGTGATCAGGCTTACATCGCGGATGGCGGTGACGCAGGTGATCTTGCCGATCTTTTGTGATGGTTCGTTGGAAATGCATGTCCCGGGATGCGTGGGGTTGAAGGTGTTCTTGACCCATAGTGGGATGTTGCTCTCGATCAGCGGCCGCATCGTTTTGGGGTGCAGCACCTTGGCACCAAAATAGGCCATCTCGCTCACTTCGTCAAAAGACAAACGTTCAATCACGCGCGCGTCCGTCACAATGCGTGGGTCTGCGCTCATCACCCCATCCACATCAGTCCAGGTCCACACCGCCTGCGCATCCAGGCAATCACCCAGGATGGAAGCGCTGTAGTCACTGCCCCCGCGCCCGAGTGTGGTCGTGACGCCCTGCTCTGTCGCGCCGATAAACCCGGTCACAACCGGGATCACCCCCGCTGCCAGCAGCGGTTTCAGCACAGAGCGCGCACGCTTGAGCGTATCCTTGCGGATCGGGCGTGCGTTCTGGTGGGCGCTGTCGGTGATGATCACTTCCTCTGCTTCCACTACGCGGCTGGCGAATCCCTTTTCCTCCAGAAGTGCGCTGATCTGGCGCACATTCATGCGCTCACCCAGCGAGACGATCGCGTCCAGTCCGCGTGGTGTCACTTCTCCCATCGTCTCGATACTGGCGCAGTAATTTCGCAGCTGCTTGATGATCGTTTGCATCTCTGTGATCAACAGGTTGCGCCTGTCGGCTGACAGCGCCAGGGCGGAGATGGTTTCCATGTGCGCGCTTTCGATGGCGGAGATGCCCTGCGTATAATCCTTCCATTGGCCTTCGGCG
>CAZDIS010000204.1:0-2961 GCA_964505585.1 uncultured Pelolinea sp.
CCCCATCCCCCCTTAATCCCCCCGCACCATTTCAAAACTGTCCCATTTTTTCCGATTTTGTCCCATCGGACATCCCCTCGCTGGCCCTACCGGCGCCTGCCTCTCCGCTTCCGCCCCCTGTCCGTCACGATCCGCTTCTGCCGCTCGCGCTTGCCCGCCTCCTTCTCCACAAAGATCGGCTTGCGCGTGAACGGGTCCAGCCCGCTGTGGTACATCACCGCCGAATATGTGCCCGGCAGCGGCGTATACAGCTGCACCTGCTCCGGCGAGATGTGCAGCGCCCGGCTCGCGAAGCGCCGCAGCGCGTGCATGTCCTCTTGCGTACAGCCCGGGTGCGCCGCGATCAGGTAATAGGTCAGGTACTGCTCCTTGCCCGCCTCGCGCGAGAAGCGGTCGAACTTCTCCTTGAAAGCCAGCAGCTGCCCATGCCCCGGTTTGCCCATCGCGTCCAGCACCTTTGGCTCGCTGTGTTCCGGCGCCACCTTCAGCTGCCCGCCCACATGCGATCGTGTGATCTCTCGCAAATAGTCATCCCCATGCCGTTCGTCCGCCAGCACCAGGTCATAGCGGATACCCGAGCTCACAAACACCTTCTTCACCCCCTCAATGCCCCGCAGCTGCTTCAGCAGCGCGGTCTGCCGCGCGTGGCTCGGCTGCAGCGCCCCGCACACTTCCGGGTAGATACAGCGCTTGTCCTGGCAGGCGCCCTGCTTCAGCTTGACCGGGCATTCAAAGCCATACATGTTCGCGGTCGGCCCGCCCACGTCCAGGATATAGCCCTTGAAGTCCAGCAGACTCGCGATCAGCTCCGCTTCCTTCAGGATCGATGCCTCGCTCCGCCAGCGTACAGTCCGCCCCTCGTGCACCGCGATCGCGCAGAAGTTGCACTCTCCATAGCACCCATACTGCGTGTTGATCGAGAAGCGGATCGTCTCCAGCGCCCGCACCTTCCCCCGCGTCGCGTAATACGGATGCTGCTCCCGCTGGTATGGCAGCGCGTACACCGCGTCCATCTCCGCCTGTGTCAGATAATCCGGCGGCGGGGTCTGGATCAGGAATCGCCTGCCATACCCCTGCGCTAACCCGCGCGCGGTCAGCGGCTCGTTGTTCTGGTAAAAGGTATGGAACATGTCAATGAACGCGTTCGCGTCTTCCCTCACCCTCTCATAGGATGGCAGCGTCAGATACCCCTCCGGTGCGCTCTCCCCGATATAGCACAGCCCGCGCACATCCTCCACCGGCTTTCCCCGCGCAAGCGCGCCTGCCAGTTCCAATATAGACTTCTCCGCCATCCCATACAGCAGGTAGTCCGCCTTGGCGTCAAACAGGATCGAGCGCCGGATCGCGTCAGACCAGTAGTCATAATGCGCCACCCGCCGTAGTGACGCCTCAATCCCGCCCAACACGATCGGCACAGTGTCCTTGAAATACCGTTTGATCAGGTTGGTATAGGTGATCACCGCCCGGTTAGGGCGCTGGTTGTTCTCTCCCCCCGGTGTGTAATCATCCTGCCAGCGCTTCTTGCCGCTGGCGGTGTAGTTAGCCACCATCGAGTCCACACTCCCCCCCGTCACCCCCCACATCAGCCGCGGTTCTCCCATACGCGTGATGTCCTTCATGGAATGGGTATCCGGCTGCGCGATAATGCCCACGCGGTAGCCTGCGTTTTCCAGCACCCGCCCGATCACCGCCGCCCCGATATATGGGCTGTCAATGTAGGAATCACCGCTCACAAGAATCACGTCCAGCGCGTCCCACCCGCGCCGCTCCACGTCAGCGCGTGTCGTCGGCAGGAAATCCTTGTCTCTCATCGCCGGTGGCCTCAAAAACTAATGCTCTCTCCCGCCTTGAAGTGGTGCGCTTGCTCTCCAAATGCTTCGGCAAACGCTTCCTGCGCGTTTTCACCGGTGCAGTGGTTCAGCCAGTATCGCACGTTCGGCGCGCTCGCTTCCAATTGTTCAATAACGCTGCGGATCATCGGTTTCTCTGCGGGCATCAGGTGTATGCCGCCGATCACTGCGCTGATCTCTCCTTCAAAATGAGACCTTACATGCGCCATGGTGTTCAGGATCCCCGCATGGCAGCACCCGCAGATCACAACCAGCCCTTTATCTGTCTTCAGCACCAGCGACATATCATCCAAATACGGATCTGCCACAAAATCACCATCATGGCGGATATAGTGCCCGCTGCTGCGCCCTTCAGGGAATTCGCGCTCAACGATGCGCCCGGTGGTCCACAAATCCTCCACGATTTCTATCGGTGCGTCACTTAAGTGCCATTCCGCGCGCCCAAAATAATCTTCGGGTTGCTTCACAAACCCGCTGGCGTCAAAATTCCCGTCGTGTTTGGAATACTTTGGGCGGAAGATGTCCTGATTCGCGTAAATCGGTACACCCGCTCGCTTTTGCAGGACTGCTTCGATCCCGCCTGTGTGGTCATAGTGCGCGTGGCTGAATGCCATCGCGGAGATATCCGCAATGGCTAAATGCAATTTCCGTAAATTGATCTTCAATGCCGCTTTGCTCGCGCCCGTATCAAACAACACATTCCCATCGTCAGTTTCTATCCAAAAAGCAACACCATGCTCCGTTTTCAGGGATGATCGTGCAGGTGCCGCGTTATCAATCACACAAATGATCTTTGCCATTTTCACCTTCCTTATCCGCCAACTTTTACCGGAAGCCCGTAGGATTCCAGGTGTTCGCGCATCCTGTCTATTTCTTCGTCCGAGTGCTCACCCAGTCCCGCGAGTGGGTAATCTAACCCCAGCTGGGTATATTTTCCTGCTCCATACCGATGGTAAGGCAACAGATCAATTTGCCGTACTGAGGATAATTCCATGACGATATCCATCCGCGCGCTGAGCGCCGCGTTGCTGTCATTAAACCCCGGGACAGCTACCATGCGGATATGCATCGGCACTTCCTTCATTGAAAGCATTTTCACGTTGGCAAGGAT
>CAZDIS010000205.1:0-2942 GCA_964505585.1 uncultured Pelolinea sp.
AAAATGCTTGCCGCAACTGAAGAACATTTTACGAAATCCGATGATGCTGATTATATGAATGTTAAAAACGGCATTGCTATTCCAATTTTCCAGCAAATAGAACATCGAAATGAATTAATAGGTTTCATATTTGCTGAGAAGGAAGGTCTTGAAGAAATTACAGCCGCAAAAAAAGAAAGTATAAAACGCTTGCAATCACGCGCGGCTGACGCAATTTTCGATCGCATTCAGCAGGAAACGATACTAAATTCATTGGATGTATTGACACCACAGGTTACTGCATTGCAAACATTGCTGGCTTCTTCAAGGTTTAATCGCTCCAAAATGATCAACGGAATAGACGTTGCTGAATCTGAAAAATTTGAAAAATTTGTTAAAGATGCCCTGGGCCATTTCTTTGGCGGCCCGCATTTGTCAAGAAGCCCGCTTATCCAACTTGGTTCAGTACAAAAACGGATCACAGAAAAAAATGAACCGGCGATTACTGCTTTGCGTGCTATATTGCACCAGGCAATTGATCGATTAAAACCACTAGGGGATCGCCAGCATACGAATGAGTGGATCTTGTACAATATATTGGATTATAAGTTCATTGATGGATGGAAAGTCCGTGACCTGTGCAGAAAACTATCTCTATCTGAGGCCGATTTCTATCGAAAACAGCGCGTAGCAATAACAGCTGTTGCGGACCAGCTTTTGTTGATGGAGCAGGAAGATAACTGAAATTATCAGGGTGGTGGGGGATCACAAAAAAATGGCACCAACGTAAAGGGTACAATTGATACGTATCAATTTGTATTTTTATATTGGTAAGATAAATAAAAAACAGATTATGGAAAATCAGGAAAATAGACCGCTAAAATTACATTTTACACAAAACCTTTCTCAATTGTTGAAAAGATTTGGGAAGGATTTTTTTGGCCTTACCCTGGTTACGACGGGAATTATCCTTCTTCTGGGATTGTTCGCGATAACCTCCGGAAAACTTGTTGACCGGAGTGTGGCTATGTTGACGCGCTGGTTTGGGTGGGGGGTATATTTATTTGTCTTTCTTCTCATCTTTTTTGGTTTATTGATCATTTTACGGCATATCGAAAGATTCCCAGCGGTCGATATTAAAAAAATAATCCTCCTTGAATTAGAATTGTTTTTTCTTTGTGCCTTATTCTCTGCGATTGGCGGTTTTTCTGTGGAAAGGGCCAATAATGGAGTAGATGGTGGTGTCGTCGGGTGGGGGTTGTCCAGAATTTTTACAAATACATTTGGGAATGTTTTTACATATATGATTCTGTATATGGTCAATATCTGGCTGATATTACGGGTGTTTAATTTCGGAAAAAAAATCCATGGCTTTTTGGATAAATTTTTTACGCAGGTTCTCAATCTTCAACAAACCCCCGCATTAAACCCTGACAAGCTCCGAACAAACACTGGAAATCATGAAATTGAGAGGCACCCAAAAAATAGCATCGCAGATGCGCAACCCAATACTGTACTTCCCTTCAGCGTAGAATCACCCGGTTTGGATTTATTATTTGATGCTTCTTCTGCTATCAATGATGAGCCATATATTCATGCGAAAGCGATGCAAATAGAAAAAACCCTTGAAGAATTCGACGTTCCAGCGAGAGTGGCGGGTTACCGGGTCGGTCCAACCGTTATTCAATATGCAATTGAGCCGGGTTTCGTTGAAAAGATTGATGATTCAGGCAGCATTGTGAAGAAGAAGGTGCGTGTTTCACAGATCGTGCGTCTGAAGAAAGACATCACGCTTGCTTTATCTGTTGATCGGTTACGCATCGAAGCACCGATTCCCGGGCATGCATTCGTCGGTATTGAGATTCCCAATCAGAACAGCATCCTCGTTCGAATGAAAGAGGTATTGCAATCTGAAGTGTTTAAACGACAGAACTCAAAACTGGGTTTAGCGCTTGGATTAGATGTTTCCGGAACGCCTGTAACCGCTGATCTATCGAAGATGCCTCATTTATTAGTGGCTGGTACTACAGGGTCAGGAAAATCCGTATGCATCACATCAGTGATTGCATGTTTAGCGATGAATAATTCGCCAGAAGAGTTAAAGCTGGCGATCCTGGATCCTAAAATGGTGGAATTGATCCGGTTTAACGGCCTGCCGCACTTGATGGGAAAAGTGGAAACACAGATCGATCGTATGCTCGCAGTATTGGCCTGGGCGATCAGGGAAATGGAAAGCAGATATAAAAAATTAGAACAAGTAAACGCGCGTGATCTGGATGTTTACAACCAGAAGATGCTTCGGAGAGGAGAAGAACAACTACCAAAAGTTGTGATCGTGATTGATGAATTAGCTGATCTGATGTTGACGGAATCGGAAAAAACGGAATCTTATCTTGTCCGCCTGGCACAAATGGCGCGAGCGGTTGGGATCCATCTGGTCGTTGCCACGCAGCGTCCGAGTACCGATATTGTTACTGGATTGATCAAAGCTAATTTCCCCGCGAGGATTTCTTTTATGATGGCATCCTCTACTGACTCCCGTGTCATCCTGGACGCGAACGGTGCGGAATCACTGATGGGGAAAGGTGATATGCTTTTTCTCGATCCGGAAAGCGCGGGACTGCGGCGTGCGCAATGTGTAATCGTGGATGATGCGGAGATCGAGAACATCATAAATTACTGGCAATCCCAAGATGGGAAAGAGGAAAGCATAATGGATCAAATTCCACCCTGGGAAAATTTGGTCTCCGAACAATCGTCAGATGAAGATAATTTATTTATGGACGCAGTTGAATTGGTTCGTGAGGATGGTTATGCTTCGACCTCGAGGCTGCAGAGAAAATTGCGGATTGGATTTCCCAGAGCCGCACGCTTGATGGATGAACTTGAAGATGCCGGCATTGTTGGACCGCAGGAATCTGGCGGACGGGTTCGCGAGGTGCTGAAGGATCCGGATGCTGATG
>CAZDIS010000206.1:0-2897 GCA_964505585.1 uncultured Pelolinea sp.
CAAGAAGTGAGTTGCATGATTTTTCATCGATTGCTTTTTGAATACGCTTTGGGTTGGTGACCAGCAGATCATCACCCATGATCTGGATTTTGTCCCCGAGCTCTTCGTTCATCTTCTTCCATCCATCCCAGTCATCCTGGCCGAGACCATCTTCGATCGACACGATCGGGTATTGGTCAACCCATGACTTCCAGAAATCAACCATCTGCGCCGGGTCCAGCTTTTTGCCTTCTGTGCGCAGGTTATAGACCTTCTTTTCTTCATCGTAGAATTCAGAGGCAGCCGGGTCGAGCGCGATGGCTACATCCTTACCCGCTTTGAAGCCAGCTTTTTCAATCGCTTCCAGGATCACCTCAACCGCTTCCGCGTTGGCTTTCAGATTGGGGGCATAACCGCCCTCATCTCCAACGAGGGTGGCATAATTATGTGATTTTAATACTGCCTTTAACGCGTGATAGATCTCAGCGCCCCAGCGGACGGCTTCGGAGAAATTTGGCGCGCCCAGCGGCATGACCATGAATTCCTGTGCGTCGGTCGACTGCCAGGCGGTATGTGCGCCACCGTTAAGAATGTTCATCATGGGAACGGGCAAAACGTGGGCGTAGACGCCGCCGATGTATCGATAGAGGGGTAATCCCACGGATGCCGCTGCGGCTTTGGCTGCTGCTAAACTGGTTCCGAGGATGGCATTGGCGCCTAATTTCGCTTTGTTTGGCGTTCCATCCAGTTCCAGCAGCATTTTATCGAGCGCGATCTGGTTTGTCGCGTCCCAGCCGATCAATTCATCAGCGATCAGTGTATTTACGTTGGCGACAGCTTTGGTTACGCCTTTTCCACCGTATCGGGATTTATCACCATCGCGTAATTCCAATGCTTCATGGACACCGGTAGACGCGCCGGAGGGTACTGCGGCCCGCCCAAAACTACCATCTTCAAGGAAAACTTCAACCTCAATAGTCGGATTTCCGCGTGAGTCTAAAATTTCTTGCGCTTGAACAGATTCAATAAATGTGAACATTTCCTAACCTCGATTGTATTTTTTTATTTACCGCGCTAAGTATAATACGGATTAGGTTGTAGTCTTTCTATGGATTGATTAATTATTTCCCGAATTGATGGCCGCAGCAATGAATGCATTGAAGAGGGGATGCGGGCGATTAGGGCGAGAGAGGAATTCGGGATGGAATTGGCAGGCGATCATGAAGGGGTGCGCGGTTACTTCCGCGATCTCTGCCAGGCTGCCATCAGGCGATTGGCCGGAAAAGATCAATCCGGATTCTTCCAGCTGCGCGCGATAATGGTTATTAACTTCGTATCGGTGGCGGTGACGCTCGATGACTTCAGTGTCCACGTGATACGCTTCGTGGGCAAGGGTTCCTTCTCTTAGCGCACATGGATAGAGACCAAGGCGCATCGTTCCCCCCTTATCGGTGATATCCCGCTGATCGGGCATGAGATCGATAACCGGGTGTGGTGTTTGTGCGTTAAATTCCGTTGAATTTGCGTTCTGCATCCCCAAAATAGCGCGGCAATATTCAACAACCATCAGCTGCATCCCCAGACATAATCCCAGAAATGGAATTTTATTCTCACGGGCATACTTAATTGCCCGGATCTTACCTTCTATACCCCGATCGCCAAACCCGCCTGGGACAAGGATCCCATCAGCCGCCTGCACCTGATCCCACCCGATTCCTTCCTCGAGTTTTCCTGAATGCACCCATTCAATATTCACGCACGCTTCGTGGTTGAGACCGGCGTGTTCAAGCGCTTCTTTTACGCTCATATACGCATCATGCAGTTCAACATATTTGCCGACGATGGCAATCGTCACATTGTTTGAAGGATTTGCTTCCGCCTGGGTGATTCGTATCCAGTCAGACCAATCCGGTTTCTTCCGGCTTTTCAAATTAAAAAATTCGAGGATCTTCTCACCAACATTATATTCCTCCAATATTAATGGTACAGAATACACGGAGGAAGCGGTTTTCATGGGAATTACCCGATCTGCTGGAACATCACAGAACAAGGATATTTTTTCTCGCAGGGAGGGATCGATCTCAAAATCCGAACGGGCGATGATCATGTTTGGTGAAATGCCAAGTGACCGCAGTTCCCGCACTGAATGCTGTGTCGGTTTTGTTTTTAACTCTCCCGTTGCGCCAATATGGGGCAGCCAGGTTGTATGAACGAAAAATACATTCTCGGTACCGACATCCTGGCGCATCTGGCGCAGGGATTCAATAAATGGCTGGCTCTCAATATCACCTATCGTTCCGCCAACCTCGATCAGGATGAACTCCGCTTTTGTTTTTTCTGCCAGGAGATTAATGCGTCTTTTGATCTCATTGGTGATGTGGGGGATAACCTGAATGGTTCCGCCAAGGTACTCTCCACGGCGCTCTTTCTCGATCACATCGGCGTAAACCTGGCCGGAAGTCATGTTGGATTCTTTTGAAAGGCGGTTATCGATGAAGCGTTCATAGTGGCCAAGGTCCAGGTCGGTTTCCGCGCCATCGTCGAGGACGAACACTTCCCCATGCTGGTAAGGGCTCATGGTTCCAGGATCTACATTGAGGTAGGGGTCGAGTTTTTGGATGGTAACAAAAAAACCACGTTCTTTCAATAAACGCCCAATGGAAGCCGCGGTTATTCCTTTTCCGACAGAACTGATCACTCCACCGGTAAAAAATATGAACTTCTGTTGATTGGTCTGACGCATTACATCCTTCTAAAAAGATAATGGGAGGGCTTTATATGCCACCCTCCCGAAAGTTGGTTCTGATATTGCAAATATTCCCTGCGTTTAACGGTCTTATCCAAGATAAAAACAGTTTATCATACTTAGTTTCTAACATTTAGTGCAACAAGTTTATTAAATACCTCGTTGGGCTTAT
>CAZDIS010000207.1:0-2800 GCA_964505585.1 uncultured Pelolinea sp.
AAAGGATACCGTGATCTATACTTTTAAGAATTTACAGAAAATTTGAGACACTAACCGGTTTCGCGTTTTTCAGAATATCTCTACCTGGAAACAAATATCCCGGATGAATTTCAACGTGCAGTCATATAAATATACCCTTTTCGACTGAATCTCTCAATGGGGTCGAAATTGAGTTAATTAGGACCAGGACGCGCTTATCGAACGCGATCGATTATTCCCAGATCTCCCCGATACATCTTTTAGATTTTTCCGCATCATTCCTGACAAATTCCCAAAATGGAATAGTTTTTTCGTAAATATTTCCCCATAGATAATTACCACCATGCCAATATACCAGAAATGTCAACGTTTTGGTTCACCCACGTGCAGCCACACGATCATACCAATATTTCTATTAGTCTGTCTTTGTATTTTCTAAAGGCTTCTCTGCCCTGCGGAGACATACTAACAACAGTATGCGGTTTATTATCCACAAATTCTTTTTCAACAAATACATAATCGGCCTCTTCTGGATTTTTGATCTGCACCGATAGATTTCCCCAGGATAGGCCGGTTTCGCTTTTAAGGTAAACCATATCCGCCCCACCAAGGATAAAAAGTAACTTCATGATCAAAAGCCGCGCGGGTGAGCGGATTCCACGGTCGATATCACCCAGCGGGAAAGCTGTGCTGCTGCTTTTTTTGCCGCCATACATTAATCCTGGTCAGAGGCGATCGGATATATGCGAATGAAGCGCAGCATGACCACCACACCAGCAAGGATGATCAACCCACCAGCCACCGTAAGATTGAGGCCAAGACTGCCAATCAGATCGCTGAGGATGACCGCTGAAAAAATGAGCAGGGCATAGAAATAGAAACGCTTGACATTCAAAGAGAGCGCTGCCATGGCAACCGCCCCGCCCCAGATGAAGGCGATGAAGAAGAGCATGTTTTTGATGACAAACGATCGAAGAGCATTTCCATCACCCAGCATGAATAGCATGAAAATCATCAAGCCCAAAATGAGAACGCCTGAAAGAATGGACGCCATGCCCCTTTTACGCGCCTGCCTCAGCTTGATGTACCCAATGCGGGGGAAGGTGACGAGACTTTTGCCGGTACGCTGGAGCGCGAAGCCGATCGCGACCATGACAGCGGTCAGGTAGCTGACATCAAGCAAAATGGATAATCCAAACGCTAGCGCCACCAAACCCAGATACATATCCCAAAACCCATCTTCCGTATAGCGGGTGGCGATGCGCCGTTCCAGCACTTTCAATTTATTTACCATAATAATTACTCCTACACTTTATTTTATGAAGTACTTTACCAGTAATTCTAAAAATAGCAGATAAATACCAAATCTAAACTGCGAAAAATGAAAAAGAGGATCAGCTTGTGAGTAAAAACCAAAATCCCGTCAGTAATCAAGCAGTCAGAATCGCAGCCTGGAAGATCTGGGATGCGTGGTACAAATCGATTGATAACCTGGGCGGAAAAAATCTGGATCTCAAACTCAGCGCTGCCAAAAACCTCTTTAATGCCTGGGTTGATGAAAAAACACGCCGTAAATAGCTCGACAATCCTTCATTTGCGATCAGAATTTTCACCAAAACAAAGACGATCCGCATCACCTGGTCGATGGCAAATCAGATCTAAACATCACCTTTTTCCCAAAAAACGACAGAACGCAGATCAGTCTTAATCTCGCTATGCTGCCTGATGAAATGAGCGTGCGGAAAATGAAGGCCTACTGGTCAAAACAAATTCAGCAGCTTTTAAAAAAAGCCCAATAATTGTGTAACTTTTTAAAACAGAGAACCGCCCTTCGGCGGTTTCTGCTTTTTGGCTGCGGCACCCGTTATCGGATACCGAGGAGGGATGCCGCAGCGCTCTTGTAACTAGTACACATTTTTGACATCACCTCCTCATCCATAAGGATAGCGATTAATATTCTACCTATCCCCATTATACACAACTTTCGAAAAATTCATACACGGATATAATATGCGTATTATGCAAAATAACAATAAACGGAAATTAATACCGATCATCATTATACTTGCCGCAGCTGGTGTTTCCTGGCATTTTCTCACCACAACCCCCACAGGATGCTATGCGAAAACCTTTTCAGTTGGCAGTTCTCTTTGCCATCAGATACCCTCTCATAGTTTTGTAGTCGAGGGCGTACAATTCCCATTGTGTGCCCGCTGCACCGGCCTGTATTTAGGTTCTTTGATTGGTTTGGTATACGCGCTATTCTCTGGTAGGAAAGCCGGTATTCCAGGGAAACCATATCTCATTCTCCTTTTTGCAATCTTCTTAATTTGGGGCGGGGATGGTGTCAATTCCTTGCTTTCTGATCTTTTAGGCCAGCCCTTCCTCTATCAAACCACAAACCTTACGCGCACGGTCACAGGGTTCGGCATGGGTCTGGTAATGTCAACTGCGCTATCCACGCTCTTCAATATCACAATTTGGAGAGAATCTGAGAACCACGCTATCTTACATCACCCCATGCAAATTGGCCTTTATGCTTTATTGAGTGCGGGGATCTATCTCTTAATCGCGTCAAATATATCCTTCCTTTTCCAGCTTGCAGCTTATCTTGCGATATTCACAGCCATTGTGATCATCATTTTGTTGTATACCGTTTTTTGGGTTATCCTGTTAAAAAAAGAAAACACGTTCTCTTCACTGAATATATTATGGATCTATCTGGTGGCGGGATTCATAACCGCGATGCTCCAGGTCACACTTTTAGTCACCCTTCGCGCCAATGTACTTGGATAAGATGGAGTTTATATGGAATCACTGT
>CAZDIS010000208.1:0-2754 GCA_964505585.1 uncultured Pelolinea sp.
TCAATATAAGCTGATTGAAGATTCTCAAGGTTATCTAAATTAAGTGGCTGCGCGGGTGGTGGTGGTGCAGGCAGATCCCCGGTTGGGTTGTCGGACTGCTCATCGCTGCCGTTTTGCAGTAAACCGTCAGAAATCTGGTCCATACCCGGCACCTCGATCTGCAACGCGCCGCTGCACGCGGTTAAACTGAGCACGAGGAACACGCTCAGGATCGAACCATATATTTTCTTTTTCATTCAATGCCTCCGATTACTGGTATAAGAATTTCTCAGTATCAATTTAATCGATAAACGTTCAGAATATAGTAAACATTTTGTAAAAACACTGTAAAATCTATTGCTTGAGGGGTATTGCCGCCATGAGCGCTTCGACCAGCGCCTGGATCTTTTTCAGCGTTCTCTCGTCGCTAATCACACCATTTTCAGAAATGATATCCTGCATTCTGCGGATATACACTTCTGGTTTCCTGATCACGTTTGCATTAGTCGCGTGGAGGACCTGCCTTAATTGCAGTTGAGAACGGGCTGTGCCAAAAATGGAGCGGGACGCCCCCATGATGGCAACAGGTTTATCAGGCAGCAGATTGCCAAGTGTGTCGGTGGCAGCCCAATCCAGCGCGTTCTTTAATACGCCTGTGATCCCATAATTGTATTCCGGGCAGGCGATCAAAACCGCATCAGCGTTTTCTAATGACGTGCGGAAAGAAATAATTCCCGGCGGTAAATTTTCAGGGATGATGTCCTCATTGTAAAGCGGAACGGTGCTTAAGTCTGCCAGGTCAAAAGAAGTCCCCTGTGGCAGCATTTTTTCCGCGTGGCGCAGCAGTGCCGTGTTGTAAGACGCCCTGCGCAGACTGCCTGATATTCCTAAAATTAATTGTTTTTTCATATTTACCTGTTATTTATTTATTGTATGTGTACTTCTCAGATGACCCATTTCCACGGGATTGAAAACAGAGAGGAATGTTATGGTCATAGGGGAAGGATAATGTTCAATTATCTCTCCGAGAATTCGGAATGTATTTTTCGTGATGGCTGAAAAATTTTTCATTCCTGATCCCTATTAGCGCTGATAAATTTGATAGCTCTTCTCCTTTCCCCTATTTAGAAAGATATAGATCGATCAGGTATCTTTTAGTGATGGCATATCAATGCTGGTCATGCGGCGGTTTTCATAGAATGGCTCTGTATTGCGGGGATATCGTTTTTCGCGGGCTGAGACCGCATTGAGCTTTTCAAGCGACTGCGATGGCAGGCGCCATCCGCCTGCCAAGAGATTTTCCCGCGCCTGCGCTGTATTACGCGCGCCTATGATGGCGCTGGTGACCATCGGCTGTTCCAAAATCCAACGGATGGCAACCTGCGCTGGTGTACGGCCGATCGCTTGAGAAATATCGAGAACAGCCTTCAAGATCTCATCGGCCTTCGGTGACCATGCGTTATTATAAAAATTCCATTCATCAGCTGAACGTGTCCCCTCCAGCTTTCGCTGTCCGGGCTTATATTTTCCTGTCAGGAATCCGTTCGCCAGCGGGCTGTAAGGAACGATTCCAAGCCCTTTTAATGTACAGACGGGGACGATCTCGTGCTCGATATCGCGCACAAGTAAATTATATTGCGGCTGATAACAGATGAAGCGATCCCACCCCTTCGTATCGCTGATCCAGATCGATTCCAGTAAACGCCAGCCTTCGAAATTGCTGCAGGCAATATAACGCACCTTTCCCTGCCGCACCAGATCTTCCATTGCGCGCAGCATTTCCTCTAAAGGCGTTTCTCTATCAACGTGATGCAGATAATATATATCGATGTAATCGGTCTGCAATCGCCGCAGGCTTTCCGCCGCCGCGCGCATGATATGCACTCGTGAAAGGCCGCCATCATTCGGGCCGGAGCCCATGGGGTTAAAACATTTACTGGCAAGGATGACATCTTTTCTGCGTCCCTGAAGCGCCCGCCCTAAAATCTTTTCAGATTCACCCTCCGCATACGCATCCGCACAATCGATAAAATTAACTCCCGCATTTAGGGCGAGATCGATTATATTTCCTGATTCCGTTTCATCGGCGTTCGAGCCAAACGTCATTGTGCCGAGGCAAATTTCCGATACTTTCAGGCCGCTTTTTCCAAGGTTTCGATACTCCATTGATAATCTCCATCATTATTTATATCAAGTAAAACTGATTTGATTATAAGGGTGAAAATTGGGACAACGGATGACGATAGGTTAGGTAAAGTTGTTAACCCTGTTTTAGGATCTTCTCCGCGGCTGCAGTTGATTGCAATGGTTTATTGCAGACCTTATCTTTGCAGATATAGATAAGCGTTTTTCCATCCTGGTGGCGGTCGGATAGCATCGGGAGCTTTGAGCTATCTGCACTGCCCGCAAAAATGGTGCCGGGCTGGTAGGCGGAAGAAAGATGTTGTAGATAGCGCCGCGCATTGCTGCCCGTGATAGCCACATCGAAGAGGGATTGCGTGAATTTGAGGTACAGCCCGGCCCAATTCCCATAGCTGCGCGGATGGGCGCTGATCTCATCTGCTAAATTCAAGGCCATATTTCGCGCGTGGTCTTCCCATTGCGGCCGTTCGAAATATCGCGCCAGCGCTAACAGGCAATGCCCTAATTGGCTGTTGGCTGAAGGGATGACCCCATCGGTTAATTCAATATCGCGTTTAATGAGCTGGGATTGCTGGTCCGAGGTGAAATAAAAGAAACCTGTCTCCTGGTCGAGAAAATGTTTGAAAACATATT
>CAZDIS010000209.1:0-2739 GCA_964505585.1 uncultured Pelolinea sp.
CTTTGGTCGGCATCCCGCGGATGAAAGTTGTATTCATGCCGCTGACCAGGTTCATGGTACCGACACAGTTCGGCCCGATCATGCGCATCTGATACCGTGACAGGATCTGGAGCAGTTCCTGTTCTAAAGCATTACCTTGCTCGCCGACTTCCTTGAAGCCGCCCGAGATGACAGTAACTGCTTTGACTCCTTTCTCGCCGCAGTCCTTTAGTACGTCCGCAATAAATGGCGCGGGGAGTATGATAACGGCATGCTCAACAGGATCCGGCACATCCAGAATAGACGGGTAGCAAGGCAGCCCGTTTATTTCTGCTGCTTTGGGATTGACGGGATAAATATCTCCTTTGTACCCGTAAGAAAGCATATTTCGGACAATGCCATTGCTCAGTTTTTCCGGATTATTGGAAGCGCCAATGATGGCAACCCCGCGCGGTTCAAAGAAAGGTTTCAACGTCTCACGCATAAGCAACCTCAGGAAAATTGATTGAGAATATTTTTACCTTCTGATGAAGAAGGTTTCGGCAATTTAGGCAGAAGCCAATCAAGAAATGCGCCCACACTCCGTGTTTGCATCAAGATCTTCCCCGGACCGGTCAAGTCTGTCACCAGGCCTTCACCGCCAAAGATAGTTGATTTTAATCCACCGATCGCGCGGACATTGAAACCGATATCCTCAGAAAACGCAACCAGGTGGCCGGTATCGATCGTGAATTTTTCACCGGGAGCCAATTCCAGTTCGTGGATCGCGCCGTAGCTGGAGAGCAACAGTGTGCCAGCGCCAGAACAGCGCAGCATGATCAGCCCTTCCCCGCCGAAAAAGGTCTTCGCGCCGCCCCACTTGGTATCAGTGGTTACACCCTCACTGGAGGCAAGAAACGAACCCGACTGCACCAGGTATGTTTCTCCGCTTAAATCAAAAGTAAATACATCTCCGGGAAGGGTTGGGGCTAACAACAGGTCGCCATCCCCGCCTTCTGCGTGGTAGGTATTAATAAAGAAAGATTCACCACCAAGGACAGAGCGTGCGAGCGATTTTAATAAACCGCCTTTCATCGTCGTTTCAACCTTCATATTATCGGACATGCCCACCATCGATCCTGATTCAACGGTGATCTTTTCACCTTCGGCCAGCCGCACATCAGCCATGGAATACGAGGGGCGATATAAAATTTCCGCTTTCATTTTGCCTCCATTAATATTTTTATTGCACTTGATTATAAAAGAAAAAGCTACACAACAAAGACAAATTATGTTAAACTATTCCCCGGTAAGTTAACCTTTTGGTTACCTTTCCGCCTTTGATGCGGCATCCACGCTGGCTTCGAGGGCATACCCAAGGAAAGGAGGCATCCTAAATGAACGAATATGAGTTAATTGTGATCATTCATCCTGATCTGGATGATGAAGCGATCGATCAGGCATTAAGCCGAATCGATGGCTGGATCAGTGGCAGCGGCGGCAAAGTTGAAAGCACCGATGTCTGGGGCAAGAAACGCATGGCATATGAGATCCAAAAGCAGAACGAAGGTATCTACTATCTGTTGAACGTATCTCTCCAACCTGAAAGCATCGCGGAGCTGGAACGAAATCTGAAGATCCTTGAACCAGTTATGCGACACATGGTTGTAGCCAAATAATAATTATTTAATGCCGTAATAGTATACGGCAGCCAAGCACGAAGGAGTTTTAAAAAATGGCAGATGATAGAAATGATTCATCGGGCGGGAGCTCTGGGCAGTCACGGCAGCGATATCGCAGGCGCTATGTGCGCAAACCAAGATACTGCCAGTTTTGCTCTGACAAAACGGTCGAAATAAACTATAAAAATACAAAAATACTAAGAAAATTCACTACTGAAGAAGGAAAAATCAAGTCACGGCGCCAAACCGGCACCTGCGCAAAGCATCAGCGCGCGGTTGCCCGCGAGATCAAACGCGCCCGCCACATCGCCCTTATGCCGTTTACAGGCGGCACCTGGGAAGAGAAGATCCGATAACAGGGGGGTGATATGGCTAGAAAAAAAGGCGAGAAAAAAATAAATCCGCGCCAGCTTGCTCGTAAAGAGCAGAAGAAAATGAAAACGTTGGTGCTCGGTTTTATCATCACCGGCGTTATCATCGTCGGCCTGATCGCGTATGCAGTAATATACTCGGTTTTTATCAAAGACAATATCCCGGTCGCGACCGTCGATGGCGAAAAGATCAATAACGAGTATTTTAAGGCGCGCGTGCGGCTGGAAAGAAACGGATATCTCCAGCAATATCTTCTCTTAAACGCGCAGTCGCAGATCTACGCCAGTGACCCAAACCAGGCGAGCTATTACCAGGACCAAATGGTGCAAATCGCATCCGCCCTCGATAATGTCGCTTTGTTCGGAGAATTGGTCCTTGAGAACATCATCGAAGAAGAGATCATCGCGATCAAAGGGAAGGAAATGGGTCTGGAAGTTACCGACGCGGAAGTGGATGCATTATTCCAGCGGTTCTTTAATTATTATCCGGATGGCACGCCCACGCCCGCACCGACCATGAAACCATTTGCGACACCCGAATTATCCCCGACACAGGAAGCGATTTTGCAGCAGGAACCCACAACCATCGTGGACGCCCTGAAGATCGAAGCGGAAGGCGGAATTGACGCATTAGACGGCGGAGAACCTCAGCCAACCGAGGCGGCGCCAACCGTCACACCCGGCCCAACCGCGACCCCCTTCACTGAGGAGATGTTCCAAACACAATT
>CAZDIS010000210.1:0-2608 GCA_964505585.1 uncultured Pelolinea sp.
ACGGCGCAAGGCATAATCATCGCCATAGAGTGGTTCTGTCAGGAAATAGTTGAATTGATTGACGAGGTAACTATCTTCAGTCGGGCTGATCCCGCTGGATTGCTGAATGATGGCCGCCATTCTGTCCAGATTGAGATGGCCTGAGAGGACGGCGATGACCCCCCCATCGGGCGCGTAGATGGGCGTGGTGGTGTGCATTGTGGCTTTGCCAGCCGCAACATCATAGGTGGCGGTTTCTGTGTAGTTTCCTTTCAACCCTTCCTGAAAGAATTGTGTATGCTCCCTGAACTTGCCAATCAGAGTGCTGTCGGTGCCGGTGATAACCATGCCATCGCTGGCGCGGATGATGAAGAAATCATCGAAATCCCCATCAATGGCTGCCTTTACGCGCAGGTGATCTTCGAGCAAGCGTTCTTCGAGTTTTTCGATCGCACCGCAATCCGCGCCGCTTTCCAGGCAGACAATGAGTTTATCTGTATACTCACGGACGAGCGGGCGGGCGGCAAAGAACTGATTGGATTCTTCCTGGCTGCGGATCCAGGATTCAAAATGATTGATCTTGTTGAGGTTGTTGGATGAGAGCAGGTTATAGGTATCGTTGAGGATGGCCTGGCGGCTGTTGTTGAACGCAATCGCTACGGATAACAGAACAAAAAGCAGAGAAAAGAGGAGGTTGTAGAGATTGAGGTGGGTGCTGAGGCGGTGCCAGAAAGGCAGCACAGACTGATCGGAAACAGCATCCGAGTGCGTTCCAGGCCCGTTGGCTGTGCTCATCCGCAAACCTTATTTATTGACAATGAAAATCGCCTCATTCAGACGAAGCCCTTTCGATGAATGATGGATCAATGACCTGTTCGAGCGGGATGGAGCGGCTGATGAAGCCCTGGTCTAAAAGCGCGTCACGCAGCGACTGCCAGGCATGCGGGTCGATCTCGCCGATCTTGTGATTACCGGTGCTGATGAGCGGGATAGAGGCGGTTAGCATGCCGCGCTGCAGTTCCAGGTCATCTTCCAGCGCGTAGCGCATAGTGGCCTGGAGCGCTTGATCCTGGTTTTCAATGGCGTAGCGCCAGCCCCTGCTGAACGCGCGCAGAAAACGTAAGACGAGCACAGG
The DNA here is from genome assembly GCA_964505585.1 of uncultured Pelolinea sp. Classification (GTDB taxonomy): domain Bacteria; phylum Chloroflexota; class Anaerolineae; order Anaerolineales; family Anaerolineaceae; genus Pelolinea. Next base: position 1,115 of record CAZDIS010000210.1, read on the forward strand.
ATCCTGTTCAAGCAAGGACGCGGTGGTGACGACGCAATCACCGACATGATGCACACCGTAATCTCCGGGGTAGATGAGATTGACCTGGTAACCCGCCTCCTGCAGGCGCGGCAGTCCGCTGGTGGTATAAAATGCCTGCAGATCGACCTGGCCAGAGACCAGCTGGTCATAATCATAGCTGTGGGGTACAAGTGTGACGGCATCCTGATCCAATCCGAGAAAATCGAGCATGGCATGCAGCTGGATTTCAAGTTCCTGGACACCGATCACGGAAATTGTTTTCCCGAGGAAATCCTGCGGGCGGGTGATGGCGGAACCCGGCATGGAGATGAACACGACCGGGCTGATCTGGAAAATAGTCGCGATCGCTTTCAGTTCCTCACCGCTGTCGATGGCTATGAAAAGACTATGCGGAGAAGCGACCGCAAAATTGGCCTGGCCGGATGTGAGCATGTCGAGCGGGTCAACGCCCGGGCCGCCTTCGAGCAAATCCACCTGCAGGTTCTCGTCGGCAAAGAAGCCCTGATCAAGCGCGGTATAAAAACCCGCTGATTGCGCCTGGTGCACCCATTTGATCTGGACGGTTACTTGATCCGGCGCGGTTTTTGGTGTGCAGGCGGCAGGCAGGAGCAACCCCAGAAAAAGAACAATGACCACCTTCCCTTTACACATTTAATCCTCCTTTTTTTGTAAAACAGGGGGGCGCACTGAACTCATGCGCCGACTGGCACTATGCCGCTACCGCGTTTTTCATCGCGGGCAGAAGCGTTTCGGTCATGGCGCGTTTGGCGACAAAATCGTCCGCACCCGCGCTGCGGGCGGAATCACGATAGCCATTCATATCCCAGAGGGTGAGCATGATGATCTTGGAATCCGGAGACCTTTCACGAAATTCTGGGATCATGTCTATGCCGTTGCGTCCGGGCATGAGAACGTCCAATAAGATCAGGTTGGGTTTTTTTTCCTGCGCGATGCGCATGGCTTCGGCGTCGCTGGCTGTGATGAAAATCTGCTTGATGAACTCCTGTTCGCGAAGGTACTCCTGCGCGGTTTTCAGGAAGCGATCGTTGTTATCAACCAGCAATACAGATATTTCTTTCATTAAAAATTTCCCTTTTTACATTTTTGTATGCTAATGATAGGATGCCTGACCCGAAAAGATATCACAGGAAAACAGTAGAAAAGCGCCCAAAAGGGATTAATTGAAAATATGGTTTTTCCAGCTGCGGCAATCAAAAAAGTTAGAAATCCGGGCTGATGATACCGCGTTTGACCGCGTAGGTGATCAATTCCCCCTGATTCTTGATATTGAGCTTGCCCATCATGTTACGGCGGTGGGTGGAGACGGTATGCACGCTGAGGGTGAGAAATTCCGCGATGTCCTCATTGCTCATGCCTTCCGCGGAAAGCTGGAAGATCTCTTTTTCGCGGTCGGTGAGTCCATGATAGGGGTCGGGAGCGATCCTGCGTCAAGATTCGAGGTAGGCATTGACA
>CAZDIS010000211.1:0-2607 GCA_964505585.1 uncultured Pelolinea sp.
CTGAGGCATAACAATGCTCAGTCGAATGCCCCGCAACCCCATCATTGGATTCGATTCATGCATGGAGCGGACGCTTTCGAGCAGAGCTTCTTTATCCGCTAAGCCGTCTTTTTCACCTTTGACCCGCATTGTGATTACTTCTTCTAGTAATGATTCTTCTGCAGGAAGGAACTCATGCAGTGGTGGGTCGATCAAGCGGATGATGACAGGATACCCGTCCATCGCCTCAAACAATCCCTCGAAGTCCGACCGCTGGTGCGGTAATAATTCCGCCAGCGCTTCTTCACGGTCTTCAATGGATTTTGCCAGGATCATGCGCTGTACACTGGGGAGCCGTTCCTGTTCAAAAAACATATGTTCAGTGCGGCATAATCCAATACCCTTGGCACCATAAGCACGTGCGCGTTCAGCATCTGCCGGATAGTCGGCGTTCGCCCAGACTTGCAAACCAGCAGTTGGCCATCCTTCGGGAACGTCGCGAATGCCTGGTTCGGCGCAAATTTCATCCGCCCAGGTGAGCAGGGTCAATAGGTCAGTCTGTTCTTCAAGGGAGGGGGCTGTAACTTCGATCTTTCCCAGGAAGGCTTGACCGGTACCACCATCGATGGAAATCCATTCACCTTCCTTGACAACAACACCTTCAGCTTCCAGCTGGCGGGCAGCCATATCGATCTTGACCATGGAAGCGCCAACCACACATGGAACACCGAATTGACGGGCAACAACAGCCGCATGGGAGGTCGCGCCACCTTCGCTGGTAAGAATACCTTTAGCAGCCAACATGCCATGCACATCGTCTGGCTTTGTGAAAGGGCGCACCATAATCACATCCTGGTCTTCTTCAGTGGCCATTCGCTCCGCGGTGTCCGCGTCAAAGTAAATTTGTCCTACAGCGGCACCCGGTGAAGCGTTCACCCCGCTGGCAAAATGCTTGCCCGCTTCGCGTGCCTTGGATAGGGTATCACCAAGGAATTGCGGGTGCAGAAGCGTATCAACATTGTCGGGAGTAACTCGACCGACAGCTTCTTCTTTTGTGATCAAGCCCTCATTCGCCATATCCACCGCAATCGATACTGCGGCTTTGGCGGTGCGCTTGCCGTTACGCGTCTGCAGCATCCATAACCGTTTATTTTCGATCGTGAATTCAACATCCTGCATTTCGCGATAGTGTTTTTCAAGTTTCTTTGTAATTTCAATAAACTGTTTGTACGCTTCCGGAAATACTTCTTCCATTTTCTGGATCTTCTCAGTATTGCGGATGCCCGCGACTACGTCTTCACCCTGGGCGTTCAGTAAATATTCGCCATACAGTTCTTTTTCACCGGTGGACGGATTGCGTGTGAAAGCAACGCCTGTGCCGGATTCCCAGCCAGAATTACCGAATACCATCGTCACGATATTTACCGCGGTCCCAAGATCATCAGGAATGTTTGCAGCTTTGCGATAATCAACTGCGCGTTTCACATTCCATGAGCTGAAAACAGCTTCTGTCGCCAGGCGCATCTGTTCGACGGGATCCTGGGGAAAATCAAAACCTTTTTCCTTTTTTACTACCGCTTTAAATTTTGTAACCAACTCTTTCAAATCTTCAGCAGAAAGATCAGTATCCGTTTCGGCATTTTTCTCTTTTTTGATTTCTCCGAGCACTTCTTCAAATTCTTCGTCATTGATGCCTAGAACCACCGCGCCAAACATAGCAATCAAGCGGCGATAAGCGTCATAAACAAATCTTTCATTTTTTGTGATTTTAACCATGCCTTCAGCAGTTTCATCATTTAAGCCGATGTTGAGAACTGTATCCATCATACCGGGCATGGACATCTTTGCGCCTGATCGACAGGAAACCAACAGGGGATTCTTTGGATCTCCAAATTTCTTACCAGCTGCTTCCTCAACACCTTTTAGTGCTTCGAGGCTTTGTTCCCACATTCCTTCAGGGAAATTGTTATCATTTGCTAAAAATGCATTGCAAGCTTCAGTCGTAACGGTAAAAAAAGGTGGGACTGGAACACCAATTCGGGTCATTTCTGCAAGGTTCGCACCCTTGCCTCCCATTAAGCCGCGAACGCCGTCCCATGAGCCCGCGTATTTTTCTGCCTCTTCAATTTCATTGAAAAGGTACACCCATTTTTTTTCTGACATGTATGTCCTCCGGAAAATTAATTAATAAAAAAACATCGCAAATTACACCAATTATAGATTTTACCATACCCACTAATACAGCAGCTTTTCACTAAATTTTTATCATCGCAGCGGTTTCTGCTCTATAATTAGCGCGTCATGCCTGTCACACTCACTTCCTGGTTACTTGCTTTCGGACCAATTTTAATTCTCATCATGTTGATGACCGTATTTAAGTTTGGTGGCAGCAAAGCCGGCATTTTCACTTGGCTCGCTGCACAGATCATCGCATGGTCTTTTTTTGGCGCTGGATCGAAGGTATTATTTAACGCGTTCTCAAAATCAGTATTTTTAGCCCTCGATGTCCTTTTGATCATTTGGGGAGCTTTGTTCCTTTACCAGGTCACTAAAGCGGCTGGAACGATTCAAAACCACAATGATCATGAACCCAAACGCGATTCCATTCAATCAACCCTGACGGGCATC
>CAZDIS010000212.1:0-2595 GCA_964505585.1 uncultured Pelolinea sp.
ATTCCGGTACCGATAACAATTGCGGGAATGTAAATGCATCAACTAATTCAAGCGATCTAAATATTTTTGGGGGTTTCACTGCGAAAGGAATCCGCCTATTTCAATGGCGCAGTATAGAGGCTATTGTTGAAAGCCAACAACACTTCCTGGTCAAGAAGAATACCAAATCCGGTTGGTTCGCTTTCTGGAAGGGGAAAATCACGATTGATCTGCGGTTTTAATGTGTTCTCTAAATTCAGCTGCATGCTGAATTGAAATATCGTTCCGCTGTTCTTATCAAGCAGATAGATCGATGGCTGTGGAAACATTGCCTGATCCATTCGGATAAAGTTCGTCCCCAGGAATATCCATGGTTTTTTATTCTCACTGCTCGTGCGGTTGTCTGTGAATGCCGCCGGATCTGTGCACTCCGTTTGGCGCACCCCCTCATAACCATATTGGCAAAGGGTCATGTGCCCGTCTTCATGCAGAATATACAGGTCTTCCTGGTTAATGACCGCGCCGATTGCCCCGCCGATATCCGGATTGTCTTCATCAAAAAAGGAAATTGGGGATTCAACAAAAACTATTCCCGCAAGATCACGCTCCGCCTCATCACTGGTCTCATATACCCATATGGCATTCTTGGCAGCATCCAGGATCAATAATCGGTCTTGGACATAAATGGCATGAGAGATCTCACCCCAGCCGCCCTCCGGAACTGTGAGCGTACGAGAAACGGGTTGTTTACCGGGCTGGCAATAAAGAACATCCCCATCCGCATCGACTGCCAAGATTTTATATCCCATGTTGTTTGCGGGAAGGACAACAAAATCAACAATATTCCCCATATCAACAAGCCCATAATCCCGCGGCTGGCATACAAACTCTTCATCTAATTCCAGGAATCCTTTTGAATTCACAAAAACCCGCAATACATTACCGGTCGTCATGTCAAGCAAATACGTCCCTGAAGAGCTGTCCTTTATCGTTGAAATGCGTGCGCTTTCAGGGAATGGTTGGGTCATTGCCGGCCGAAAATTGAGTCGGGATGTTAGCTCCATTTTATCGATGATCGATTGCGCCCTGGTAAACAATTGTCGAGATTCGTTGGTAACCCGGTAGTCCTCAGCTTTTATCACCAGGTCAAGCACATCTACCCATAACGTTTTTTGTTCAGCAGCACTTGCTACTGTTTCTGCAGCTGTTGATTTTTCATAAGCCAGATCCATAAAAGCATTATATTGCTCATCTTTTCCAGAATTGGTGAAAATAAACAAAGAACCAATGGTCAATATGGCTGGAAGAATAAAAGTGATCAGTGCTTGAAGCGTCCTGGGCCTTCCTGCAACCGTTGACTTTCCGGGAAAGATTTTTCGATAGATCCTGCTAAGTGAAAGTTGCATCTTTGCCCTGAATGTCTTTCCTCTCATCCATGTTCGAGCGATAAATTTTATGAGATCACTCGGTTGGGAATCAGCCGATTGACTGCCGGCTTTTTGCATAACCGAAGTGGATGAAGTGGTTTCGGTTTCACCTTCAATAATCGAAAGTGTGTCCTGTCCATCTTTGCCAACTGCATCAGAATATGCTGGTTCCGCTGTCTCTTGCCTTTTCTTTGTTTCTATTAAAACCGATGAAGTCTCATCTTCTTGAAAAGTCTTATCTTCCTTTCTTTTATGATCTGCATCCTCTGGTAGTTCAGCTCTCTGGCCAACCTCCCCACGCTCGGTTTCATCCGCCTTCTCAGCCGCAAGCCAGTTGCCTTCTCGCACCCTCCCGGTACCCGCTTCGCTTTTCAGGACAACAACAGAAAAATCCTGGATCATCTGGTTATGTAAGCGTCGCTTGAGTTGAGAGATCGGCAGCGCATGGCTCTTGGCTAGATAATAGGATTTCCAGGATCCGTGCGCCTTTGGGCTCATGAGCAGCAAATCACCGGCAGTTATCCCACACTGGAAAAATCGAACTTGAATTCTTCTTGAAACGCCTAATTTATCCTGGCTTTCGCTGCTTTCACCATATAGCGCGTATGAATTTTCTCCAATATGGTAAACAAAAGCATCCCCTGCCTGTCCAATGAATATCCAGTCATTATGGTAAACACAAACATTGACTGAACCCAATGCCTGCTTTCCCTCATACCCCCATTCTGAGTTCTTATCATAAAACTCCTTATTAACCCGATCGATCACGCTTTGCATAGCTCGGGTAACAGATCCCTGGGTGCGATAAAAGATCTCGCTCGCATCACTCAGCAAATTCTGAAGTTCCTCTCCGGAAAAATGTGTGGAACCTTCTGTAACAATTTGGATGGCAAACACATCCGATTGCCGATGGCGATGTGCGTTCTTTCCAGCTCTTTCTACCAGCACACCGGGTACGCCTGGAAATTCTTGGTCAGCTATGCGTTGTAATTGGTAAACAATGAAATCTATCGCCATTTGTCAGTTTTGATTTGTTTTTAACAATTATAACTACAAACAAATTACATAGCGCGATCATCGCCTGAGTATAATTAGACATAAAGACAGAGGTGTGATTTATGGGAAGTGATAATTTATTCTTTCTGGGCAAGAAATACGATCTAAAAAATAGAGAAATTACGGATGACCG
>CAZDIS010000213.1:0-2588 GCA_964505585.1 uncultured Pelolinea sp.
TCTCTCCAGTATGTGGTTTATTTCCATTATAAGGATTTATTCTGGTTTTACAACTAATCAACGGTAGATACACAAGAAACATATGCCCTAATACAAGAAAACATCCTTTTTTATAAGAGATTTCTGATATATTTGCGCCCGACACAAACCGTCGCCCCGACCGCGCCGCCCTCAACGCCGCCTTTCTCGCCATCGCCATCCACGCCGGCGCCACCTGCCCCATCACCAACCCCTTCGAACCCGCCCTCCGCTCCGCCGTCCTCGCCGCTAACCTGGCCCTCGGCCGTGACCCCTACGCCGCCAGCTGGATCAGGGATTTTCGTGCGCGGAAATAAACAATACGGCAGAAAACGTTGAGCGCAGCGAAATGCTGGTTCGATATTTAAAATGTTAGCAGTACCTGTCCTATCCCCCCAAGGAAACCAGCGACCAAGCGTTTATTCTCCTTTCCCCACATGGCGATCATTTAGGGCTTTTCTGTTCTAAACCCCTTTTTCGGTTTTGCATTATTTAAAACCTTCGCCAGAATGTTTGGCATTCCTCCTCATAATGCGTTAAGATCACTTACTGATATTATCGGCAATATCTGCCCCTTTTCCTTCTCCCAATATTTCAATCTTTGAAAGGGTATGCGTTCTTAGCAACATAAGAATGGATATTAGCGCATTGCTCGGACTTTTTTAATCCATTTCGCTGGAGACCTGCGCAATGAACGCCAAAATTGCTTCGGAAACCGCATTTCCATGCCCGGTAATCAGGTGCCCGCCAGTGTCAAATAACGCTGTTTGTGCGTTGGTTCTGGTGATAAATGTATTCACGCCTTCAAAGCTTGCCATGGGGTCATCTTTTGCGTGAACAACCAGGATGGGTGCGGTGATCGCCTCGACCGGGTATCCATCAAAATTGATATCCATATCCAGGTTCGTGATCGTCTCATCAATTTTAATGCCGGCTTTGCGCGGTTTGACCGGGAGCAGCGTCTTATACAGATCCTCAGAACGTTCCGTCGCGCCAAACATCATATCCAAAATCCCCCCAAAATGTTTCAAGCTGACCCACATGGGAAAATCATTGACGATGAAGTCGGGTGGCCCTGTCATCCCTTTGATTTCTTCTGGAGTTTTTTTCTCTGTTGGAACACCGGAGGATAATAGAATAAGGCCTTTAACGCGGTGGGGATGATCAATGGCAAATTGAATGCCTGAGGCCCCACCAGCGGAGGTCGCAATAACAAAAGCTTTTTCAACCCCTAACTCATCGAGTAAAGCAGCAAAAACATGCGCCTGGTTTTCAGGTGTAGGCATGGAAAACAGGTCAGACCCCGGGTATCCAAACCTGGATGGTGCGATTTTTCGATATTGTTCGCCAAGAATATTCCTTAAAGATATGATCGCTTGGTCATATCCACCAAATATGCCATGTGACAATAAAACTACTTCACCAGCGCCTTCATCCAGATAGCTGATTTCGCCATATTCGGTCATGATCACATCCGGCTGATATTTTTCTAACCTTTCGTATGCTTGTCGGATATCTTGTTGATAATCGATGGTGATGATTGTGGTCAAACCAATAGCAATCACCAGAATGATGATCCAGATATTTTGGAACAGGTTATTAGCCAATTGTGAGATCATATTTCTACCTTTGGAATTATAGAAAGAATTTTAACAAAAAATCCCGACTTCTCGAGACTTCAATAGCCGCAATATGGGCCCGGCTGGATACGTTGAGCGCAGCGAAATGCTGGTTCGATTTCTAAAATGTTTGCAGTACCTGTCCTATCTCCCCGTGGAAATCAACAACTATTTGAATGTTACTTAAATACAACCTCGACATATTTCGGAATTTTATAAATAGTCAGCAGACCGCCCATCATTGTTCTAGATAATTCTTTAATTCTTCATTCATATTCAAATATCCGATTGCGGTTTTTTGAATCATTTTTTTCATCAATAAAACAATCGGACCTTGGAATTTTTCTATCTGCCTGAATCTGGTTGTCTTATCGTCAATCTCTTCCAGAATAAATTCATGAATCCCTTTATAAACAAAAAGCAAAAAACCACCACCCCAGGAAATTCTTTTATAGTTTTCAATTTCATATACCTTGGGTTCAAAACTCATTTCCTTCATCCCTGGCGATACCACTTTAATTTTCATTGTATTCCCAACTTCAAAATTTCCTTCCGCCATGGGTATAAAAGAGTTCCATTCCTCCCAGGATTCAAAATTGGTAAGGGCATCCCACACATCAGACACAGGAGCGTTTATGTCAATCCAGGATTCTAAAATTCTTGTAAATACAGATTTTTTCAATACTATTTGTCTATTCGAGTTTTGGCTTAGATCATATGTTTGTAGTTGCATTTTCTCCTGGACTTTCTTTACAGCCATTAAATGATGAACCTGATTCAGCCCTATGGATGAGAATAGAAAGGATTCTATCAGTATTTACCGATTATCTCAGCGGCATTGGATGCATTTTCAGGGAAAAATAACTTCATGAGTATAAAATAATTCGTGGTGATTGGGTAGTGTCAGAAAGAGTGTGTAAACGGGTTGATTCATAGCTGCCAGCGGTCCTC
>CAZDIS010000214.1:0-2459 GCA_964505585.1 uncultured Pelolinea sp.
CTGCGTTGCAGTACGTTGGGCATCCTGGGATATGGCAGTATTGCCCGTGAATTGGCGCGCCTGCTCCAGCCATTTGGTGTGACGATTCTCGCTACCAAAAACAACCTGGAAGATATCGAACAACATGGCTATATCCCGGAAGGGACGGGTGATCCGCAAGGTGAATTGTTTTCCCGTTTATATCCGCCCCAGGCGCTGCATTCCATGCTTAAACTAAGCGATTTTGTGGTTATCACCCTTCCCCTGACAAGTGCCACACGCACGATCATCGGGGCGAAGGAATTGCAGGTCATGAAGAAAACCGCCTTTCTGGTCTCGCTTGGTCGGGGAGGACAGGTTGGTGAGGATGCGCTTGTTTATGCGTTAAAAGAAAAACAGATTGCCGGTGCCGTGCTGGATGTGTTTGCTTCAGAGCCGCTCTCCAAGGAAAGCCCGCTCTGGGAAGCGCCAAACCTGGTGATCACTCCGCATATCGCGGGCAACACAAGCAACTATGAGCAACTGGTGTTCGAACTTTTTTACGAGAATCTGAAAAGGTATCTCGCGGGCAAAGCATTATTGAATATATATGAATCCGAAAAGGGTTATTAGTCTGGCATTATTTCTAATCAAATGCTGATAATTTTCATGGCGGATTTTTATAAAATGGAGTCAAATGTTTAATAACTGGCCTGAGTGGATCCGGAGTGACATAGCTCGAATGGTGTCGGTGGATGTTGAGACTTCAGGGCCAAATCCAGCGGATTACGATTTGCTATCTATTGGCGCATGCACATTGCGAGAGCCCCAAAAAACTTTTTATATTGAACTCAAACCGGTCACCATGCGTTCAACTGATGAAGCACAGCGTGTGCACGGGCTGGACATGCAAGCATTGTCTCAAGATGGAAAACCACCCGCGCAAGCGATGCGAATGTTTGCGGATTGGCTCGCGGGGATAGTTCCACAGGACACCCATCCGCTGTTTCTTGGCTTCAACGCATCGTTTGATTGGATGTTCATCAGCGATTATTTCCATCGTTTTCTCGGCAGCAATCCTTTTGGCCATTCCGCCCTGGATATCAAGTCATTTTATATGGGGTCTGTAAAAGTGCCATGGAGCGCTACCAGCATGAAAAAGCTCTCCGTTATCGGACTAAAACATAACGCGCTTGAAGATGCGTGTGACCAGGCGTTGTTATTTGAGAAGATTGTGTTGCATACTGTATAGAAAAAACAAGTCAAAAGTTGCAGGAGGTCGTGATGAACGATCAGGATAAAAACGCACAGCTGGAACGTATTGTAAATTCAGCCAGCAGAATGGGGATCGAGCTGGATGAAGAAGAAGCACTGCAGTGGTTGACAGCGGTAGCGCTGGCAAATGACGGGGATGATATTTCAGTTGACATCAGAACAGGCGTGTTTGGCCACAAGGTCACGATGCTTGATTTCAGCCCAGAAGAATTGACTCACTTCCGCCGCATCGGTAAATTGGTAGAGTTTGAGGATGTTCCTGGAGAGGTCGAGACCGCCCTGGCGTTATCTGGTTCTGCTGCCCAATCCAAGATTCAGAAATATCCGGGAGACGCGGACTTTTTTGAGCGCATAAATATCATTGCGCCTACCAGAGAAGAGGCCTGCGCTATTCTGGCGCGTATTATGAAAGACAAGGTGGTGGCAACGCTCAAGGGGCCGACTTATCAAATGATTGAAGTTAAGTTCGGTTCCTACCCGCAGGATGTGGTTGCGAATGGAAAACATTTGTCTGCTGGCAGTCCGATCTCATGGTCCCCGGCTGAAGTGGTGATGGGCAGAAAGGTCCTCGAAGATAAATCAGGCGGGCAGGTCATCATCACATGGGATCAGGCCAGCCAGGATTCCGGGTGGTGTAAGCTTGATTGGGTGGTTGCGGATGCAGCGCATGGTCATTTGGTGAATGCAAGCAACATGCTGGATGTCACCTGGGAATCGCCAGATGGTGAAATAATCCCCATGGACGGTTATCTCGACCCTTATTTTCAGGAAGTGTATCTGGAAGCGGAGTCCATCCCGCTTTTCTCAAAATTAGCAAAACATGTGTCGAGCGACGCGCTGGAAGACTATGTCAAAGCGCTTGAAAAAGAAGTTAAAAAATACGTCACCAAATCCGTCAATTACGGCAAAGCCGCCCGGCGCATGTATAACATCTTCCGCCTGACTGGAGAATATGAAGCCGCAGCATACCTGCGGGAATTGTTTGATGAACCGGCAACCATGCTCTATCAAGTGTGGTCACTGATTCGCACGATGGATGATTGTTTTGCGGAAGGGTCAAGCATTACCCTGCAGCAACTGCTGGATCACGTTGACCAATTGATGATGAATGTGATCGAGACACTGGAGGGTGGGGAGGAAACCGAAGTGGTGCGCATGCTCCTGCGTTTGCGAGATATCCTCTCCAGGCAGCAAGAAGGTAGAGCGCTTTCTCCGCAAGCGGAAGC
>CAZDIS010000215.1:0-2362 GCA_964505585.1 uncultured Pelolinea sp.
GAAATGTTTCCTGTGCTGTTGATTCTCAAGGAGAATGGGAGCTATATCCATATGAAGGGCATTTTGATTTTATTGAGAATGAGAAAAATTCCGTAATTGCTGTTCATGTACCCCCGCAAGCTGAGAAAATGGATATTGCCCGCTTTATCGAATTAATTACACATTTGCGCTCTCCAGAGGGATGCCCATGGGATCGAAAACAAACTCACCAGTCGCTGCGAACGAACCTATTAGAAGAAACCTATGAAGCACTGGAAGCAATCGATATGGATGATCAGGCGCATTTACGAGAAGAGCTGGGCGATCTTCTGCTCCAGATTGTGCTCCACGCACAAATTGCAGATGAGGATGGAGCATTCGATTTTGGAAATGTCGTTTACGATGTGTATCAAAAAATAAGATTCCGCCATCCGCATGTATTCGCGCAGTTAGACGTAAAAAATGTCCATGAAGTAATGACGAATTGGGAGAATATAAAAGCGAAAGAACGGGAGAATAAAGATACCGTTCCAAACCAGAGTATATTGGCATCGATCCCAGATCAATTGCCCGCTTTGGCTGTCGCACAGAAATACCAGGAGCGGGCTGCACGAGTTGGTTTTGACTGGGAGAGCAAAGCGCCGGTTCTTGAAAAGGTATTGGAAGAACTTGAAGAAGTCAGTAACGCTGTAAATGAAAAAGATATCGAGGAAGAGCTTGGTGATCTTTTGTTTGCCGTTGTAAATCTTGTGCGGTGGAGCGGCTTAGACGCGGAAACGGCATTGCGCCTTAGTAATAAAAAATTTCTTAAGCGATTTAATTACATTGAAAAAACGATCTCCGATAATGGTCAGGTGCTGTCAGATACCTCATTATCGGAGATGGATTTTTTATGGAATCAGTCAAAGCTGGATGAGCATTAGACCGGCTCGAATCGACATGTAAAATGCCGCATCAGTTTGGGTTGGTACGTGATCTTATAACCGCTGATCGCTTCTCTTTTTTCTAAAATAGTTTGGACGACCTGCACGACATAATCCAGATGGCTTTGTGTATACACTCGGCGCGGTAGTGCCAGGCGGACCAATTCTAATTTAGGAAAGACCATCTCACCGCTCTCTGGATCTGGATGGGCAAACATGACGGAGCCGATTTCCACCCCGCGGATGCCACCTTCCAGATACAACGCTGCCGTCAGCGCCTGTCCTGGATATTCTGCCTGTGGAATATGGGGCAGCATAGTGCCTGCATCAAGATAAACCGCATGCCCACCCGGCGGCTCGATGATCGGCACGCCAATTTCTTTCAGTTTATCAGCCAGATACGCTGTTTGGTTGATGCGATAAGACAGATAACTTTCCTGCAGACCTTCCATCAGACCGGTTGCCAATGCTTCTAAATCGCGTCCCGCAAGGCCACCGTAGGTTGGGAAGCCTTCACGCAGGATGAGGGCGTTACTGACATCCTGAAAAAGCTCAGGGTCATTCATCGCCAGAAATCCACCGATATTGACGATTGCGTCTTTTTTCGCGCTCATCCAGGCGCCATCTGCCAATGCGTAGATCTTTTTTGCAATCTCGAGCGGTGAAAGGTTTTCGAATCCAGTTTCGCGCAGTTTGATAAAATAACTGTTTTCAGCAAAACGGCAGCTGTCAATAAAAAAGGGTATTTTATATTTCTTGTAAATTGCCGCAACAGATCTAATATTGGCATAAGAAACGGGCTGACCGCCGCCGGCGTTGTTCGTTATCGTGATGCAGCCAAACGGGATGTTTTCAGGTTTTTTATCATTGATGAAGTTTTCAAGTTTATCCAGATCCATATTGCCTTTGAAAGGAATATTCTTGCTGATATCAAATGCGTCATCGTTGATCAGATTGACTGGCCTTCCACCAGCCGCACGCAGATTCCCTTCGGTTGTATCAAAATGCATATTTGACGGAATGTACATGCCTGGCTTAACCAGCAAGGAAGCGAGAATATTTTCCGCCGCTCTGCCTTGATGGGTGGGGACAAAGTGATCAAATCCAAAGATCTCCCGCATCACTTCTTTTAATTTGAAATAGGATCTTGCACCAGCGTATGACTCGTCACCCAGCATGATCGACGCCCATTGTTCCTGGCTCATCGCGCCAGTCCCGGAATCAGTTAGCAGGTCGATGTAGACATCTTTTGCGGGGACGGAAAATAAGTTGTACCCTGCCTCTTTCATTGCGTGTTCGCGTTTATTCCTGGAAATGAGTTGAATTGGTTCAACCATTTTAATACGAAAAGGTTCCGCGGGATGTATTGCCATTATTCCTCTCCTGTGATGAATGATATAGAATAGTTTATCATTATCTATCAAATGTTGTCTAAAAAACGGTTATTAACTTTCTTAATT
>CAZDIS010000216.1:0-2352 GCA_964505585.1 uncultured Pelolinea sp.
ACGATGCTTATCGGGACATCACACACAATGTGCTGCACCCATAAATTGATGTCATCCTCGCTAAATCCACCCTGGTAAACGCCTGTCTCTTTGCTGACACGCTGTAAATGATGGTAGAGGGCGATCCCGTCTGCCCTGGCGACCTTTTCAACCGTATCAAAACCCGATACCAGCAGCAGGTGCGCGAACTTTGGCCCGATCCATTTGAGCCGTGACAGATCGGTCAGCTTGGTGAGTTTCATGATTTCTTCCGAAAGGATCCCGCATTCCACAGACAGTGCGGCACGGCCTTCGGGAGTCTTCACGCGCGGAAACAATTGCAGGGAATCCTTGATCCCGATTGCTTCCAGCCGGGCAACCGCGCCTGGATCAGCGGGAGGGAAGTCAGCCAGCTTAACTGGTTTGGGATGGTAGCCATTCACCCAGCGCCGCAGCACGGTCAGGTAATCCTGCGGCAGCCCGCCCTCCTTCGAAAACGCGGCCAGCGCTTTCTTGTTCTTCAGCGCAGTTTGCAGTTCCTGCAGGTTGTGGATGCCCTGCGCTTGCAGGATGGCAAAGCGCGCGTCCATATCCTCTGTCAGGATCTTCTGACCGGGGGTCAGGTGGATGCCTGCCAGCCGTGTTTTCAGCGTATTCAACCTGAATGTCGCAAGATCAATAAAATACCCATCCGCATCACTTTTCATCAATCCTCCTTGCTTTATCCCCATTATCATCTATTTCAGTGATTTCTATGGGATTAAAAAGGGGTGACAAATGGCGGGGATGCACTTGATGTAGATGGATTGGGAAAGCCGAAGGATTATCTCAGCGGAACAAATAAAATCCTGTCCAGTGATTCCGGGAAGATTAAGATATATTTTGGTATGAATATGGACGCATCGAGATTTGCAACTGAGACATCGATGATTAACTGGCGGAGAACTCTGTGAATTTCGTATGCAGTACTTGACTCTTGCCAAGATCGAATCCCTGAACTATCCAAGCAACAACCAGTTTCAGCTTGAACTGAAGCACAGCTGATATTCTCAAAAATCTAGTAGACAGTTTTAAATTACTGATAGCGCAACCAGCGGCTCCGGTTCAAATTCTTTGCGACCCAGATCGCCTTCATTTATCAGCAGTTTTGTAATTAGAATACAGCGACCAATGTGAACAATTGGATCAAAACGATCGACTGCTCTAAACATTTCAAAAATGCACAGTCTGGTTTTAATAAAAAGATAATATGAAAAACTCTGTTCAGGAATTATTATCATATCTCAGAAAAAATTAAGGATAAATAATGATCAAAGAAAAAACCGTTGCCTTGGTTACAGGCGCATCGAGCGGGATCGGGAAAGAAACAGTTAAGAAGTTGCTTGAAGCAGGTTACACGGTGTATGCTGCTGCCCGTCGTCTGGAAAAAATGCGGGAGCTGGAGCAGCTTGGCGCGCATCTCCTCAAGATGGATGTCACCTCTGACCCATCTATGGAGGCGGGTGTCAATGCGATTCTGGAGAATGAAAGTGTTATTGATATATTGATTAATAATGCCGGATATGGCTCCTACGGTGCTATTGAAGATGTGCCGCTGGAAGAAGCACGCCGACAGTTTGATGTCAACATCTTTGGATTGGCGCGCTTGATCCAGCTTGCATTGCCTGGCATGCGCGAAAAGCGTTTTGGAAAAATTGTCAATATTTCCTCAATGGGCGGCAAGATCTACACCCCATTTGGCGGGTGGTACCATGCCGCGAAGCATGCCCTGGAGGGGTTATCCGACAGCCTGCGCCTGGAAACTGCGCCGTTTGGGATCGATGTCGTCATCATTGAGCCGGGCGGGATCAAGACGCCCTGGGGTAAGATCGCGGCGGATAATCTGCGCGAGACCTCGACCGACGGCGCGTATGCGCAGGCCGCCGCTGAGGCAGCGGATGGTCTGGAAAAACGCTATAACAGTCCGCAGATGTCACCGCCTTCTGTGGTGGCGGATACGATCCTGAAAGCCATAACTGCCCGCAAACCAAAAATCCGTTATGCGGTGGGTTATGGCGCGCGCTTATCCATCTTTATGCGCCATCTTCTGCCGGACCGGTTGTTTGATCGTGTTATCCGCGTTGCCTTTTAAAATTTTCAGTATTATTTTTAGAATGTATGGCTATTAATAATTACGGCTTGTATTTTCATGGGGTTTGCGAATATTGATATATAGATTCAAACTTATCTTGAAACGTTAATGGTATTCCTTCAGTTAAACAAAAAAGCCCTTGCGGGCTTTTCCAGGTGCCCCCAGGGAGATTCGAACTCCCGTTTTAGCCTTGAAAGGGCTGCGTCCTGGTCCCCTAGACGATGGGGGCATCAGCGAAATAT
>CAZDIS010000217.1:0-2336 GCA_964505585.1 uncultured Pelolinea sp.
GACTCGAATTATGGAATGTGTGAGATTTGTCCTTGACTTTTCAGACGGTATCTACATGAATTGATAAATTAGTTTTGTGGCTTCGCCCAACATACATGAAATGATTAGGTTGTCTGCATCAGGCCAACCAACGATTCGTTATTTATGGAGTATTTGGATTGTGGTGAGGGAGATCGCTTCGCTGCGCTCGCGATGACAGGAGAGGGAGAGGGTATTTTGGTAAAACTATTGCTATAATTCCTGACCAATGGATAAAAAGCAAAGAAGAAACCTGTGGATTTTGGCGGGGATGGGGGTGATCTATTTCGTGCTGCTGCTGGCGCCGAACGCCTATATGCGCGGGTCGGATAATCCGCTGGTGTATCTGCATACGGATGAGTATGTGGTGTATCCTTCGCTGGAGCGCATGTTCGATTTTGGGCCGACGCTGAGCACGGCGTGGGGGCGGATCATCATCCATGGCGAATATCATTATGGCTATCCGTTCTTTTTCATCTCGTGGCTGACGCTGCTGCCGCTGCGGCTGATCGAGGGGCAGGCGTTCTTTGAGAACGTGCAGCGCAATATCTTTTTGCTGCGGCAGCTGACGTGCGTGCTGCCGATGATATTGACAGCGGGGGTGATGACGTATGTGATGACCGAACTGCGCAAGTTGTGGCAGGCGGTATTCACGTTCGTGTTCATATTGACGATCCCGGCGGTGGTGGGGAATGTGACGCAGTGGTGGCACCCGGACGCGCTGATGATGCTGATGGTGGCGCTGACGTTCCTGTTCCTGAAGCTGGACAAGCAGCGGCTGGGATCCTATTTTTATCTGGCGGCGGCGGCGTGCGGGATGGCGGCATCGATCAAACTGACGGGATTTTTCTTCTTCCTGGCGATCCCGCTGTATATCGTGATGGTATGGCGCGCAAAGAAACTGGCGTGGGCGCAGGCGCTGCGGGCGGCGGCAGGGTTTGTGGTGGTGATGGCAGTGGTGATCGTGGTGACGAACCCGTTCCTATTCTATGAAGGGCCGCGCAATGACATGCTGGCGATCCAGGCGTATAAGACGCAGGAACTGCGCTATGGGTATGCGCACGAGGAGAGTATTTATTATCGGCTGGGACCGCAGTATTGGCAGTGGACGGTGGAGACTTCGTACGGAAGCGTGGATTTCCCGCTGCTGCTGCTGGGGGTACTGACATTGCGCGTGCTGGCGCAACCGAAAGACACGAATAAATGGGCGCTACTGGCGTGGATATTGCCGATGGGGGTGTACCTGATGTGGTTCGTATCTCCCAAGCCGGACCATTACCTGCTGCCGGTGATGCTGCCGCTGTACGCGACGGTGACAGGCGCGTTTGACCTGGCGGGCAGGATCGCGAAAGCGCCGCAAAATTGGGCACGCTGGACGGCCTACGCGGCGGGCGCGCTGTGGGCTTTTCAGTCCCTATACCAGTTCGTATGGCAGATTAACACTGTATATGCGTGGTATTTAGATTATTTCATTGTGGGATAATTTGATAGGGACCGCAATTATTTTCCTATATATTGTTTTTGACAAGTGAAGGAGTAAACACTGATGAAAAAGATGACTACCGCATTAACGATCACGATCTTCGCCGGGTTGCTGCTAAGCGCGTGCAGCCTGCCGCCGCTACTGGGCGGACGGACAAGCGTACCGCAGGGCGAAGCGATCCCGAACTGGCCGGTGCTGATCGAGGGGTCTTTTGAGTACACGAACGAGTTCGTGGTGGAGACGTATTACGTGAATCACGCGGTGGGATTGCTGGATATGACCGGATTTGTGCTGCGCGATAAAGAATGGGAGATGCCGGTGGAGGGACAGGTGCTGGGCTATATGGACCTGGATGAGGAAAATAACACAGCCACATTCCGGTTATCGCTGCCGGCGGTGCCGTACGGACAGTTTAATGACGTGGATAATGACAGTAAGCGTGAGC
Organism: uncultured Pelolinea sp.; assembly: GCA_964505585.1. Lineage (GTDB taxonomy): Bacteria > Chloroflexota > Anaerolineae > Anaerolineales > Anaerolineaceae > Pelolinea. The sequence continues at coordinate 1,947 of CAZDIS010000217.1, forward strand.
AAGGGTTGCAGATCTTCACGGTTGGCTATAACCCGAACCTGACGGGGGGCGTGTTCTCGGAAGGGGACGACCGCTCGCTGGGGTGGCCGGGGTATCTGGCGTCCGTGCGCACAGATTCGGAGAACCAGGATGAGGTGATCGGGGGGACGCTGGTGGTCTGGGCCGCGGACGGATATCAAGAATTCCCGAGCGGATTCGGCGATGATGGACTGCTGTTTACGGATGACGACCCGGTGACCTCTGTGCCGGCGGGTTATACGATCGTGGGGTTGGACTCGGAGCCATTCGTGTTCGAGTCTGACGGGCAGGTAGTGAACTTGGCACTGTATGAGCCGGATGACATCGCGGTCAAGGATTCCGCCCGGACCATGGAGATCCACCATCAGAAGC
>CAZDIS010000218.1:0-2319 GCA_964505585.1 uncultured Pelolinea sp.
CGTCATTCCTGTAAGAATCTTTTATTGCACCACGCGGTGAATCCGCATGTTCTCCATTTCGATTCACCATCGCTTCATAGGCTTTTTGCGTACGATCCCACCTTTTATCTCGATCCATGGCATAATACCGCCCGCTCACTGTGGCTATGGAAGCATCGATTTTTTCCTTTTCTATGAAATCCTGTAAATTTTGAAGGAATCCTATACTGCTGGTTGGAGAAGTATCCCTGCCATCAGTAATAATATGAATGACTGGCTTTATGCCTTTCTTTTTGGCGAATTTTAGGATCGCGTATAGGTGGCGGTCGTCTGCGTGAACTCCTCCATCACCAAGCAGACCGACCAGATGCAGGTTGTTATGCTTGCCAATATTTATTGCTGAAGATAATAATTCCTCAAAATTATTCGATCTGATAGCATTATTTATTCGGGTTACATCCTGTAATACGATCCTGCCCGCCCCCAAATTTAAATGTCCCACTTCGGAATTGCCCATTTGATGCGATTCCAATCCAACTGCGTTTCCAGACGCATCTACAATGCAGCATTCTTCATTTTTCAACCATTGATCGTAATTTGGTGTTGACGCCTGGATAATCGCGTTTCCTCTATGGGTTAATCTAAGCCCCCATCCATCCAGTATTATCAGCGCAACAGGTTTGTAGCTTTTTTTCATTCTTAAATCACCTTTTCTCATTTTAAATTCCCCTTAAACACGCACTTTATAAAAAAACCCAGCGTAAGAAGTATCAAACCATAATCATAGAATCGATATCCTGAAAATAATCCTACCAAAATAATCTGTCATAATATCTAAACAGTTTGTATATTTAATTGTTCCTGCTGGTCCCCTTCAATTTTTCTTAAAACCCTGTTTAGATCCATTATGGATTTCAATAAAAAGATGTGTCAGACCAATTGCATTTTCAACAAAGGTTTCACAAAATGATCGACGCGGAATTTCATCCAGTGAATATTTATTATTTCGTTCGATAGATTTTTGGCGATAGTATTTAAGAAAACCAATCCCTATGATTAGCTGTTGCGAATTTTTACCGCCAAACTGGGTAGGAAATACTTTGTTTACCGTAACACTGCGGGGGGCAATGAAGACAGTCGGCTAAGGGCGTATCAATACCCATCACACAAGCCGAGATTTGGCAGGAAAAACGGGTTTGGTGATTAAGGAGGGATAAATTGAATAAAAGCTCCGCGAGCATCGCGAAGCTTTCTTCAATTATCCTATTTAAGGATCTTAGCTAATTTCTCTTTATCGAAATCAAGAACAATCTCACCCTTGACATCAAACGTAGGCGTGATCTGGTAACCATCACCCCACGAGCGTACCTGGCGGGCGGCATTGAGGTTGGTCGAGATATCCACTTCGGTGAATTCGATATTTCTCTCACGCAGCCATTCACGCGCTTTGCGGCAGTCAGGGCACCATGGTGTGCAATACATCACTATATCGCCTTCACCTTTGGCATCATCTTTATAAAGATGTTTGAGCTTTTCGTTCGCGTGAGGAATGATCTTCTTCAATTCAGCCAGAAGGACTTCATTGTCCGGCTGATCATCAATATCATGGATATCGATATAACGAATAATACCTTCCTTATCAATGATGAAAATTGCCCGCTCGCTTTTTCCGGCCTCTTCAATCAATACGCCAAACTTTTTTGCAACTTTGCCATGGGGCCAAAAATCACTCAATAATGGATAATTGATTCCGCCTAAACTTTCCGCCCATGCCACGAGACATGGGATATGATCCACACTTATGCCCAGAACCTGGACATCCAATCCCGCGAATGTTTCACGCAGTGCCTCATACGACGGGATCTGATCCGTTCAGACCGGGGTCCATGCCAGCGGGAAGAAAACCAATACCACGGTTTTTCCTCTGAGATGGCTGAGGGTTACGCTTTTACCCAGATGACTGGGAAGCGTAAAATCAGGCGCTTTTTTACCAACCTTCATTTTCATAGAAATCTCCTTTTGTTTTTGATACACTTAGGTATTATTATACGAATAGGCGTGAAATATTGCTCATTAACAATATATATAAATAAGAGGAAAGAATTATGTACAAAGTGGTTTTACTAAGGCATGGCGAAAGCTTATGGAATAAAAAGAATCTATTTACAGGTTGGACGGATGTCGACCTCTCAGAAAAGGGAGTAGAAGAAGCGCATCGGTCAGGTGAATTATTAAAAGAAGGCGGTTATACGTTTGATATCGCCTTTACATCTGTGTTGAAACGGGCGATTAAAACATTATGGATCGCACTGGAAGAAATGGACCTGATGTGGATCCCTG
>CAZDIS010000219.1:0-2310 GCA_964505585.1 uncultured Pelolinea sp.
ACTGTACGTCCGGTTTCTGTTGAATAGAATTTCCAGGTGATCTGGCTGGCAGCCGGATATACGTATGCTTCCATTAAAACCCAATGCGGTGTGTCGTTTTTAAACTTGAGATCAACCAATGGAATATAGACGGTTGCATCCAGTCCAGCTAGATCTGAATCGCGATAATTTCCAGCAACTTTTTCATAGTATGAAACTCGATAGGCATGGGGGTGGCGTTCAATGATGGGATATCCCGCGAAGAAAGCGGTCCGGAAAAGTGTCGTGCTAACCTGGCAAACACCGCCTCCAATCCCTTCGATAGTTTTACCGTCGAAAATAATCAACGCTTCTGAATACCCGTTATCCAGCGATATATCTCCCATTTTGCTTGCCATTGAAAATGTTTCACCGGGTTTAATAAGGATACCAAGAAATTCGTTTGCTGCAGTCTGAATATTTTGAACGCGGGCTTTATCAGAACCGTAAAAGAATGAGCTTTCCATGTGCACCAATTCAGTGATGCCAAGCGAATCGCCGGACGTACTATTTTCCACTTCCGGACTCGTTCTTCTTACCACAATTTGCGCGCTATTCTTTCCGTTTGCAATTGCCGATTGTATTGCTAATATGCTTTCCTCAATACTTACCGACACGCCTTGTTTTCCCTCCAGGTATAAGTCAAGTTCTAAGGTGTCGTCATTGAAGATGAAGCGTGGGTTTTCTGGCTCTTTGTTAACCTGTTCAGCGATCGAATTAAGTAATCCTGTCAGCGTGTCTTGTGTGAACTGTGGTCTAAGGCTTTGCGGCGACTCACTGGCTGGTGTGAAGGTTAGCATAGGCGCGAGGTTTTCAGGTGTGATCGTCCATTCGCTTGGTGAACCGGGTAGATCATCAGGCGCTTGAATAATAAACGGATCATTAAGGACAGATTGGGCATCGGCGATGAACGGGGCTGCGTCTAGAAGTGCAGGCCTCTCTTCAATCACTACCAGCTGTATTTTATCGGGGGGGTCTTTTTTTATCGCGTTTGTGATCTGGGATAAGGAAGATTGGATATCCAACCTTTGCCCAATTTGTCCAGCGACTGCCGAGACCTGGGTTCCTTCTAAAACTAATGTAGCTTCCTCTACACTAATATCTTCACGCGCGGAAATTTCCCAAAGGGTCCTTGCCGCAATGTTTTCATCGAGAATATATACAGGCGTGGCTTCAATGTGTTTTGAAAAAATAAATGGTTGATGCAAAACCCAATTACCCAGCGGCAGACTGCGGCCAAAATGAAAGGCAGAAAAAGCGGAGCGGACGGGATCGATCGCGAGGCCAATCTGATCAATGCTTAATTGAAAAGTCCGGTCTAGGAATGATGCGTTAATTGTTTTCTGATCTTCACCAGAAAAAGTTTGCGCCAGCGCGACTGCTGCCTGTTCAACCGTCAATCCACCAACTGGATACCCGGCAACATGCACGCCCGGAAAAATCCGGTTAAGATAGACTAGATGAAACGTTGAAATCGTAAGGAAAAAGATAACCAGAAAAATCAAGGCACTAAAAGAGAGCGCTTTTAATATCTGGAGGAACAGATTGGAGGATGGCCGTGATTCTTGTTCTGCCATGATTCACACATTATAGCACCCCGCAAAACCAGAGAATACCCAATGCAAACCTTAAAAAATCCTTAAAAAGGCGAAAAAAGCATTGAAATACTTGAAATCACCTTGACAACCGCAATTGCTGGTTGTAGAATTGGCGCACTTAGTTACCTCAAAGCATTTGCAAACCAGCAAATCATTTACAACAGAATAATCGAGGTGAGCCGAGAGGCTTAGACGATCAAAGTGAACCGATGATTGCCAGTAACAAATAGGAAATTCATCGGTCATTTTTTCGCGAAAACCCTTGACAATAAAAAGGGTTGTGGTAAAATCTGTCTCTCGCAATTTGAGGATGAACCTTAACAACTGAAGAGTGAAAGGAAGTGTACCTTAAAGTTCTATTGAGTAATATATTTCGTAATCGACACCAGAAATGGTGTTTGTTTTGCGGAGAGTTTGATCCTGGCTCAGGATGAACGCTGGCGGTGTGCTTAATACATGCAAGTCGAACGAGGAGCTCTTGTCTTCGGATGAGGGATTTCCTAGTGGCGAACGGGTGAGTAACGCGTTGGTGACCTGCCCCGAAGATGGGGATAACAGTTCGAAAGAACTGCTAATACCCTATGTTATCAGTTGGATTAGATGCCTTCTGATTAAAGGAGTAATCCACTTTGGGAGGGACCTGCGTCCCATCAGCTAGTTGGTAGGGTAATGGCCTACCAAGGCAATGACGGGT
>CAZDIS010000220.1:0-2276 GCA_964505585.1 uncultured Pelolinea sp.
ACAGGATGGAAAATTTGAGACTTTAAAATAAAAATCCCGCGTCGTGAAAGATAGGGGATGGGTGAATTATATATTTTACGCGTTATATTTGTCGAAATCCTTATCCTCACGCAGCCCTTCCCAGGGATATTCTTCCGTGCCTTTGGATGCCGCGCGTACTGCAGGATCGCTGGAATATAGGCCGCCTTTTTTCGTTGGGATCAGCTCTGCGATGTGTTTCATGATCTCATGGCCGATCTCATCCAGTTGTTTGCGCTGGTCATAGCGCGTGCCGTTTGTTTCAAAAGGCCCAAAAGGTTTACCGATTTTGACTTTTACGCGCGCCCGTTTGAATTTCCGCAGTGATGGGAACATCGCGGGAAAATTATGGAGGCCGATCGGCAGGATCTTCGCGCCCGAATTGGCCGTCAGCAGCGCCGCGCCGGGGCGAGCGGGACGAAGGACTTCTGCCCACGCGCCGCCTTCCGGAAAGATGCCGATAATGCCATCGTTATTGAGAATGCGCTGGGCTTCCTTTAATGCGAAAGTGGAACCTGTTCCGCGGTAAACGGGCAGGTATCCCCATAGTTTTGGAATGAATCGGACGATTCTGGGGGCATGCGGGTTGAAAGCACCGCCAATGAATTCCATTGGCCATGGCGTGACCGCAATAAAGGCCGCCGGATCTAAGAAGCTGAAATGATTTCCGACGACAATCAAGGGTCCGGATTTAGGGAAGTTTTCTTTTCCTTCGACCTCAAATTTTGAAAGGATATTGAATAATCCGCGTGTGATACCCTGTAAAAAACGGCGCAAAGGGTAATTGGGGTTATATGCTTGTTTTGTTTTTGTGACCATGATCACTCTTTCGTTTTTAATCACTTGTTCGTTGGTTTTTTTGCTGCACGCAGCCCTTCTTCCTCGTTGACAAACAACAATGGTATCAGCCCAACCAGCAAGAAGAAGATAATGGTAGCGATAGCGAAGCGATGTCCAATCTGTTCAGAGAGGATCAATGCCTGCGGGTCATTCGCCACAGCCACACCAGAAGCAACCAATGAATTCATTACCCAAACTGAGATGCCAGTCGCCGCAACGCCCATAATGCCCGGTCCAATAATGGAAGAGGTGCGGCCTGTGAATGCGTTGAAACCGAAGAATTCCGCGCTTTTACCTTCAGGCGAAAAAACACCAACCATCGTGCGGCTGAGCATCTGCACACCAGCCATGGCATATCCAGCAAGTGATCCAACTATAAAATACCCTAACTTATTTGGCACAAACATGAGGCCGACAACCGAGATGATCATCAAAATCAATGCTTCGATCAGGCTTTTCTTTACCCCTCGCTTTTCGCTTGTCTTACCATAGATATAAGCGCCGATGACATTGGTGATTTGAATGATGATGACAAAAATGATCAATTCTGTGCTGGTCACGCCAAACAGGACCGCGCCAAGAATGGCAGCGAAATCGAGAGCGGCGATGATGCCGTTGTTATAGATCAGATCCGCGATCGTGAACTTGATGAACTCCCGGTAATCTTTAACGGAACGTAAAGTGGTTGCAAGGCGGTCAATAGCGATCTTGAAATAGCTTTTTCCTCCACGGTCGCGCGGCTCTCTATCCTCCTTTATCCAAAAGAATGCCGGCAAGGCGAAGATGAGGAAATACGCCGCTGTGATCAACATTGACAGACGTATGAAGAAATTATCTCCAGGGTTGAATTGAATCAGTGCCAGTACAACCAGCAGGCATATTATTCCACCCAGAGAGCCCAGTGCCCATCCGTTACCGGATACTTTGGCAATTTCATCTTCTTCTGCTACATCAATCAGTAGACCATTATAGAAGGTTTGCCCTCCACGATAGCCAATCTCTGCCATGACAAACAATGCGACCCCCCAAAAAACGTCCCCTGGCTTCACAAAATATAACAGTCCCGTAAAAATAACCGAAATGGTCGTCATCGCAATCAGGAATTCTTTCTTCCTGCCGGAATAATCTGCCATCGCACCAAACACTGGCGAGATGATCGCTACCACGAACATGGGTATCGTTAGCGCTAACCCCCAAAGCGCAGACCCTTCTGCGCCACCGACAACGCCCTGTTTAAAGTAAGTTGCATATACTGCCAGGAGAATGACTGCCGCGTATGCAGAGTTGCCGAAGTCATATAAATACCAGGCCCACTGCGCGCGTTTCTTTTCCTTGCTGACCGCTATTTTTGCCATAATAATTTCCTTTTTAATAATGTTTAAATAAGACAAATATTTGATTATTCTAACAATTAGATT
>CAZDIS010000221.1:0-2135 GCA_964505585.1 uncultured Pelolinea sp.
ATTGATAAATTTTTTCCTTAATACCCATTGGAAAAAGGAGCTGGCATGGGCCAACCAGAACAGAAGCGCGACAGGGACAGTGGAAATGGTTCGCAAGAACAAGGTACCCATCACGATATCTCCGCGCGCAAACAGACGGAACAGGAGCGCGAAGCGCTGCTTGCCCGCCTTAATGAAGCCCAGCAGCTCGCCAATCTCGGCACCTGGGAATGGGACCTCAACGATGATAAAGAATACTGGTCGCATGAATTATTCGCGATCTATGGCCGCGATCCTCAAGAGGGTGTTCCCCACCCGGACGACTACCATGCCCAGCATCACCCGCATGACCGGGATAAAGTTCAGGACACGCTTGAAAGATCCCTTTCAAAGGGATTTGCGGAAACTGAATACCGCCTCATCCGCCACAATGATCAGGCAGAGCGCACCGTGCATATGCGCTGCCGGGTTGAGAATGGACCAAATGGCTTGCCAGCCCGCCAAATTGGCACCATTATGGATATTACAGATCGCAAGCAGGCGCAGCGCCAGCTGGCGGAAAGCCAGCAGCAATACCAATCTATTGTGGAGGATTCGCCAGTTTTGATCAGCCGCTGGCTGCCCGATGGCACCCTCACCTTTGCCAACCAGGCTTACTGTCAATACTTCGATAAAAGTGAAAAAGAACTGATTGGGTCATCGATCTACGAAGAAATCCCTGAAGAAGAGCGAAAACACGTCAGAGAACTTATCGAAAGCGTAACAGCGGACAATCCCATTCAAACCACTGAAAACAAGGCCATTCGCCATGATGGCGTTGAGCGCTGGCTGCGCTGGACCGATCGTGCGTTCTTTGATAAGGATGGGAATACAACCCGCTACCAATCCTTTGGCACGGATATCCATGACCGCCGCGAAGCCGAAGAGCAGCGTAATCGCTACCTGTTTTCATTAGAGCAAGCGCAAAGAGCGCTGGCAGAGAACGAACGCATCCTCTCCACCCTGATGGGCAATCTGCCCGGCATGGCTTACCGTTGCCTGAATGACCCTGACTGGACCATGCTTTTCATCAGCCAGGGCTGCGCAGATCTGACCGGGTATGACCCCCAGGAATTACTGAACAATGCCCGCCTTTCTTATGCGGATCTCATCCATCCCGATGACCGTGATTGGGTCAATCATCAGGTGGATCAAGCCACTGCACATGGGCGTCCATTTGAATTGACCTACCGCATCCAGTGCAAGGACGGGTTGGAAAAATGGGTCTGGGAAAAGGGGGAATTGGTCCTCTCCGCTCACAGCGAATTGCAGTATCTGGAAGGCTTCATCACCGATATCACCGAGCGTGTCATCGCTGAACAGACCGTCCGCGACCACGCTAAATTCCTTGACACCATCATGGAACATAACCCGTTCTCGATGTTCATCACCGATCCAACCGGCACTATCACGCGCACCAACCGATCTCTGCGCGAAAAGCTCAACCTATCCGATGACCGGATCATCGGCAAGTACAACGTTCTCAAAGACCAGAATCTGGTGGAACAGGGTGTCATGCCACAGGTTAAAGCTGTCTTTGATAAGAAAGAACCCTGCCGTTTCAAGATTTTTTGGAAGGCTCAAAATATTGACCATGTTGATCTTTCCGGTGGAAGTGATCTCTGGTTGGATGCCGCTCTTTTTCCGATTCTGGATGAACACGGCAGTATCCGCAATATCATCTGTATGTGGGGTGATATTTCTGAGCAGGTTGCAGCCACCGATGCGCTGCGCCAAAACCAGCGCCGCTATCAGTCCGTAGTCGAAGATTCACCCGTGCTCATCAGCCGCTTTAAACCGGATGGCACCATCACCTTTACCAACAGCGCCTACAGCCAATTCTTCACCGGTAAGGATCAGGGTATGATCGATGCCAATATTTTTGATTACATCCTGGAATCTCATCGGACTGCATCCAAAGAATACCTGGCATCATTTACACAAAGTGACCCGATCCGGTTGTATGATGATCAGGTCAAGCGCCATGACGGCGCAGACCGCTGGCTGCGCTGGACCGACCGCGCCTTATTTGATGAAAATGGGAATATCACCGAGTTTCAGGCCTTCGGCGAAGACATCACCGAACAAAAAGAGTATGAGCTCGCGCTCAAAGCAAG
>CAZDIS010000222.1:0-2037 GCA_964505585.1 uncultured Pelolinea sp.
ACCGACCTGGGCGAGAAGGAAGTGGCGATCGGGATGCCGGTGGAGATGGTGACACGCCGGATCAAGGAAGATGGGGGTAAGCAAGGCATGCTGGTGTATGGGTATAAGTTTAGACCGGTGATGGGGTAAGAATGTTCTGCTGGAAAATTAGCCCTGACAATGTCAGGGTTTTTTAATGGGTTCATCTGTATGTATTTTCTTGCTGGAGATAGCATCATCGGGTAATTTTTTAGATGACTCGAAGGGTGTTCCTATTTCCAACCACCTATGGTTGACCAATGAGAGTACGTTTCTTCGGGTTGATAAATCACAGGTCCCAGGAATTTATTCAACACATCAATAATATCGACCAGAGTGTCAGGTGCATTTTCTATCCTACTCTTGCTCAGGAAAGCCGACCACATTGCCTGTTTTTGATTTGCGAATTCGGTGGTCAAGGCCGTTGGCAGTTCCTTTGAGACAACTGTTTTCCTTTGATTGAACGTCGTAAATACCGCTTGTTTAAGCAAATGAAAATCAAATTCCATTGATTGTGCCATGAACCATATATCATAAAAGTCCTTCATGCGGCTATTGATCACCCCCAAGGCTATCATTGATTGTAACTTCTCTGCAATGATTGTCTCTGGCGGATAGGCACGAACGCATGGTTTGTTCATGTTTTTGAAAATCGTAGGCAGTTCAACTTCAATGGGTGATGGCGTAACTACATCAGCAAATCCAACATCTAACCGCATGTGGACGTGTGCTTTACCAAGATAACCTAAAAATTTGACGCGAACACCCTGATAACCAGCCCTTTCATTGATCATTTCTCCTTGAACGCTTTCGGGGTCAAAAACTATTCCGTCTGACTCGACAGGCTGCATACATACTTCATGCACAACCTGAACTATATTATCGACTGAATTGTTTGTAAATCCTAAGAAATCCATGTCGCGCGTAGGGCGGAAAAAAGGCGCTTTCCACGCAAGGAAAACCAGCGCACCTTTCAGTATGAAGTTTTGACAGTGCGCAGATTGACCAAATCGATAGAGAAACCTTTCGATCATATAATACTGGAGCAACTCATTAAATGGCCTATTCTCAGCTGCTGCCTTATTAAGTATTCTTTGGTGGATGGATTCAGCGCTGTAGATGAAAGTCATAGTAATGCTTCGAGATAACGGGATACGAGTTTTTCAACCCTGTCGATGCGGGCGTATTGAAGCAATTGATCAATCTGCCAGTCGGGCAATTTTATATACTCTTTCAAAGCTTCCATTGCAACATCAATACCAATTTTATTACGAAACTTAAAGCAATCTGCAATGGTTTTTTCTCTCGAATAGATATTAATTGGTACGCTATCTACCTGCTGCTCAATGATCCCGGCGTTATAACTTTTATCAGAGAGCCAGATAATATCGAGAGGCGGAAAGTCTATCCTTGGCTTTTCCGCTGCCTGTGGAAGTGCTATATAAACCTTGTGGGGGATTTGGTTCGTCAGTCCGTAAACATTTAAGGCGGAGATCAAGCAAATCACTGCCCTGGGAATCCGTAGAGCGACATTCACCAGGTCTGGATTTCTGAGCGGGTCCCGATCGGCAAGCTGGTACAAGCCCCGGCTGATCTGCCGTATAAGACCTGCATCCCGCATTGCATACAATGTGCGCGGTGCAATACCCAGCCCAATTGCCTGGCTGGTTTTGAGTATGCCATTATTGTCGGTAAAAATTTTTAATGCCTTTTCCATGGTTGTATAATATTAACTGTTAATTTATGAAAGTACAGTTAATATTATACACGTTTATTGCATTCTGAACTAAATCATCTGGTCTGGTGTTGTTATCCAATTTTACACACGAAGTAATGGATTGCGTCATATACCCAGCTGACCAACCTGGGCGAGAAGGAAGTGGCGATCGGAATGCCGGTGGAGATGGTGACGCGCCGGATCAAGGATGGGGGGCAAGCAGGGGATACTGGTATATGGGTATAAGTTCAGGCCCGTAATGCAAGAAGCGTAACTACCCTAACTCCGCAAATACGCGCCCC
>CAZDIS010000223.1:0-2016 GCA_964505585.1 uncultured Pelolinea sp.
ACGTGGAAAGTGATAACGGTTTCGCCAGTGTTTGGCGCCGGGTCAGCGGGGGTGTGATCCGGCGCAACGGTAAAATTGGCGGCATCGAAATTGGCCTGGGTTAAAGTGGATGTATTTCCATCAATACTTAGCGTGGGGGTGAATGTGGTATCAAAATGCTGGCCATCGGAAATGGTATCAGTAACAGTGAAACCATCTTCGGCAAAAAAATCAGAGATCTGGAATTCATGCCGATATTCGATCGTGTCGCCCGGGCTATAGGACGCCGGGCTGACATCGTTCTGGATCTCGTGAAATTTCTGGATGGTGTGGGAGCAATCTTCCAGCTCATGGCCGGGGTCCAATGTTTCGGTTGGCGAAACGAGCGCATCGCGCGGGTCGAGCGGGTCCCAATCCGCTGTAGCGCTGACAACATTTTCGGAAAGGACACAACCTCCGGTCAGCGGCGGGATGACGCGCGTGTCTGTCACATCGTCCAACGGAATATAGAAGGAGAATGTGACGCTGGCATCCACATCTCCCGCAGTTCCCGTCACACTGGCAAATGTGCAGGCGATTGAACCGCCCGGGATCGTTGTTGAAGGGACAGCGCAACCGACTGCAGCCGGATTGGTGCTATCTACGGATATATACTGCATGTTTCCGGGCAATATATCGGTGATAACAAGGTCGGTGATTGTCTGTCCTTCAGGAATATCAACGGTCAGTAGATATTGGCGGGGATAATTTGGGCCAGTCGGAGTTTCATCCTCACGCCACAAATATTCCTTATTGAGGATGAACAGAGCCGGGGTTGTTGCAGACGAAATTCGCGTTCCAATGATGGGCGGATCGGTGGAAGGATTATGCAGTGCGTCTGCACCAAATTGAAAACCGCCCTGGGCATAGACAGGGAGATCCAACCCCAAATCCGCAAAATCGCTCATCTGGGCAGTGATGGTTAGCGGGGCGATGGGTTGTTCGGGCGCAAAACTGCCAAAGGGAAGCTCGACGACGAGATACTGCCAGGTAAACGGGGTCACCATTCCCGCCGGTGCTGCCGGGCAATTGACGGCCAAACCTGTCAATGGATGGATGAAGGTCCCATTATCCGCACACGTCCCATCCCAGGAGCGGATATCATTACCAAGATAATCGACGCTGTTATAGGTGATACCATCCTCTTTTTCGCCATCCGCGCTGTCATCTGCTCCGGATTGCGGGAGAAAAAGATCGATATAGGGTCCATAGCCCACATCCGCTGCAGATGTATTGTCAAAAGAGACCGTAAAAGAAAAATCTTCGCCAATGAGGAGCGAAGCCGGGATATCCATACTAACGGAGGGCACAGGAGCGAAAAGTGGTTTGTTTTGCGTATCCGCGAAAACTCCAGGAGAAACAAACTCATAAAATGGTGAGAGGAAAATTGTGAGAATGAGGACAGCCCGAAAACCTTTAAAAATATGTTGTTTCAATGGCATACAAACTCCAGAAGAATTTTTGGATAATTTAATTATATGTATAAATAAAAAAAACCGCCCTGCGGTTTTTTTATGCCGAAGGTGGGAATCGAACCCACAATCCCAGGGGAACACGAGTTTGAGTCGTGCGCGTCTGCCAGTTCCGCCACTTCGGCTGATGTGATGGAAGTATATCCAAGAATAGAAACCCGGTCAAGATTGAGCAAAACCAGGAAGGGCATATAATTGAAAGAAAAAATAGGATAATAAAAAATATGCGATTAGGCATCATCGGTTTACCCCAGGCAGGAAAAACGACCATATTTAATGCACTCACCGGCGGAGACCAGCCGGTAGGCGCCGCAATCGGACGCATGGCAGTTAACACCTCCGTGATCGATGTGCCGGATGAGCGGGTTGACAACCTTTCCGCGATGTTCAAGCCGAAAAAGACGATCTATGCCAAAGTGACATACGCGGATATTGCCGGATTGGGCGGGACGCAGGACAAAGGCGAGATCAGCGGACAATTACTGAATCAACTGACACAGATGGACGGCTTTATTGAGGTGGTGCG
>CAZDIS010000224.1:0-2015 GCA_964505585.1 uncultured Pelolinea sp.
TATTGAGGTGGTGCGTTGTTTTGAGAGCGCGATGGTGCCGCATGTGCATGGCAGCGTGGATGCGCTGCGTGATATCGAGAATATGGATATGGAGTTCCTGCTGAATGACCAGATCATGGTGGAACGCAAACTGGAGCGGCTCGCTGATGAGCATAAAAAAGGCGGCGGCCGTGACAAAGCGATCGTTGAACGGGAGATCGCGTTATTTGAGCGGATGCAATCCGTTTTAGGCGAAGGAACCCCCTTGCGCGATATTGCGTTAAACGCGGAGGAAGAAAAAGTCATATCCGGATTTGGCTTCTTGAGCCGCAAACCACTGATGATCCTGTTCAACCTGGGAGACGGCCAACCACAGCCCGATATTCAGTACGCACACCAACGCAGCAGCATCATTGGGCTGCAGGGAAAATTAGAGATGGAATTAGGGCAATTATCCGCGGATGACGTGGAAATGTTCATGGCGGAATACGGGATTGAAGAATTGGGGTTGAAGCGCATGATCCGCGCGTCGTATGAACTACTGGGGCTGCTTTCGTTCTTCACTGTGGGGGAGGACGAGTGGCGGGCGTGGACCGTACGGAAAGGCGCCCTGGCACCAGAAGCGGCAGGCGAGATCCACACGGACCTGGAAAAAGGTTTTATCCGCGCGGAAGTGATCACGTATGAAGACCTGATGGCGTGCGGTAGTATGGCGGAAGCGCGCACGCGCGGCAAACTTCGCCTGGAAGGGAAACAGTATCCGGTACAGGACGGGGATATTATTTCTGTGCGCTTCAGTTCTTAAGCGTGATCGTTATTTTCTCAGATATTTTTCGAGTTGGGGTAGATCCGTTCTGGACGTGAGGTTGATGCTGAGCGGGGTGACGGCAACTTTTTTTTCAATACGCACCGTATGGACATCATTGCCGGGCGTGATCTCACTCTCTGCCAGGATATGCGAAGTAATGCGCCCTTTATCCTCGAAACGGCCTTCACGGACGATGTGGGGGCGGAAATAGCGAAAGTCGGCCAGGGGGGTAACCTGCCAGGGCGTATCTTCCGACGCGCCGGCCGGGACGACGACATTAATCACGTGCACATCTTCAGGCATTTGTTTTTCCAGCATCAGGCGCGCAAAGAATTTTGTGAAGTGCGCCGCGACCGAGAAATCGATCTCGTCATGGTATTTATCCCAGCTTTCAAACAGGATCTGCTGCGACATGGCCAGCCCGGGGATGCCGAGCGAAGCCGCTTCGATCGCCGCGCCAACGGTGCCGGAGTAGGTCACATCCGTGCCAAAATTCTCACCAAAATTGATACCCGTAACGACCAGGTCTGGTTTCTGAGGGACGATCTCAAGAATGCCGTGGGCAACCGACTGGGAGGGTGAGCCGCCGACAGCGAAAACATCCCATTCTTTGTCATTGACGTTTAATTTTTTCGTTATGATCGTACCGTCAGAATTCTTCTGGTTTCCACGACCGGTCGCGGACATGTGGTCGCGCGGGGCGGCCACGGTGACATAGCCGAGCTCGTCAAGCGCTTCCGCGGCAGCCCATAAGCCGGGCGAATCGATGCCGTCGTCATTGGATAAAAGGATTTGTTTTTCTGATGTTCGCATTTTTTTTCCTTCCGATAATAAACACGGAGCGGATGTTTTCCGCTCCGGATTGATGAGTGCCCCCGGCAGAATTCGAATCTGCAGCCTTTTGCTCCGCAAGCAAACGCTCTGTCCAATTGAGCTACGAGGGCATGGGAACCGTTGTGCCATACTATACCGCAGGGGCTTAAAACAGTCAAGGAAGAGAATAAATGGCTGCTAAATCCAGGTTTCGGGCTTATTTTTGCGGCAAGGTGATGCTCTGCATGGATTTATAAAACGGCTGCAGGCGTTTATACATGCGTTTGTAAATATCATGATACAGTCGGTTATACACCGTGTGCGCATCCTGATGGGGGTGGAACGTGTCGCCCAGACGTGTCATCGCAGCGATGGCCGCGGGGTAATCTGCGTGAAGCCCAATGCCAACAGCGGC
>CAZDIS010000225.1:0-2010 GCA_964505585.1 uncultured Pelolinea sp.
TCGGTGGGCCCATCGCCGACCAGTTCAGCTATACGCTCATCATCGGTCTCTACGGCCTCGTCATCCTCCTTTCCCTCCTCGCGCTTATCGGCATCAAGAAATAGAACCCGTGCTTGCGTGCGGAATCGCTGCAATGCGTCGTTCTACAACGCACCACCGCTCATCTGTCATCCGAGATCATCACACGCGTGAAGAACGGGGATTTATGGAAGGGACGATCTCCCTCTTTCAATCACCACACCCACTTCTCATTGTCTTCTTCAGCGCGGTGATTGTAAATCATATCAGGAGGGTAAAGTTCTCGACTTGTTATCGTATCCCCGCGGAAAGCGTATAGCGCGAATAATTAATACTGGTCACGAGGAAATGTCTTTAATCCTCCCCCAATCGCAAAAAGATCGGATAATCCTTGATCATCAATTCGGTTATTACCACGCCACTTTCAGTGTTGTCAAACAATAACTCCTGCTCAAATCCATAAAATGGATCACTGCCAATCACGTGCGTAGCCGTTACACCCTCGATCGTCACCGTGCTCTTTACGCCTTCCGTTTCCTCTCCAGCTTCACCGTTCGACCAAACAGCCACCATGCCTTTACCGTCCACATCTGAAAAACTATAACTCCTTAGATAAGGGACCGTTTCATCCGTTGATATCGAAAGGGATCCTTCCACCGGTTCCGCCCCCGCCAGCAGGTTGTTCAAATACTTGATCGAAAAAAATAATGGATCCTGGAAGAAAGGATTCATCGTCACATTCACATTCAGCCCGCGATGCTCTGTGATCGTCCGCATGTAATATTTCGCAGCGACCAGTTTACTGACTGGCGGGCCGTTATCATAATTCTCCTCGTCCCACGTATGCCACAGGATCTCATCCACGAAATATTCGCCCTCAAATCCGGCCTTTGATGCACGCTCCTTGACCTCTCGTACGATCTCCGGGTATTCCTGGTAATAAGGATCGGTCGGGATATTGTCATAAAACGGATGCCAGGAAATGCCGTCAATAGCCATCTCGTCGAAGTCCGTAGCCTGGATCATAGCGAAAAGATGGTTGCTGTTCATTACAAAGCGCTGATGCTCGCCATACCCTGGCTCATCGTCCAGCCAGTCGCCAGGCACTGCGCCCATGATCACCTTCGCCTCCGGATCGATCGCCTTGATGCGCTCGCTCGATTGCGCCACCAGGTTTATATAAGCATCCATTTCAGGCGTATTCCCAAATTCATTGTAGATCTCATAATAGCGGATCCGTCCTTTGAATTGCTTCGCCAAAAAGGAAACATAATCCACCATCACATCGATATCGTTTTGGTTAAACGTATCTTTTGGAAATCCCAGGCCGGAACCGACCTGCGTTGCCAGCGCGATCTGCACACCATTGTCTGCGTATGTGGTAATCAGGTCATCAACCGTCTGGGACAGTGTATCTTCACGCACCATCATGAAATAAGACCCCTCAACTAACGACCCGATCCGCATGCGCGTAAACCCATTATCGAACATGCGCTCAGTATCTCTGTAATCGCCATATTGCCCGTTCCACAGTCCCACATGGTTATCTGCCAGGTCGCGCGAATGTTTCGTGGGAATGCGATATGCCGGCAGGTCATTCCCCTGCTGCAGGATCGTTGCCCCACCAGATAGGTTTAACGGTTTTTTCTCTGATTCGGTTGGTGTGGCAGTTCTCTCCTGGTTTACGCTTTCGGTCACAAGTGCTTCATTCACCGGTTCCTGCGCTATACCATCTGCGGGTGTGCATGCAACCAGGGTAGCCGCACACATTAGCACCAAAATAGTGTTCGTTTTCATACTTTCCCTTTTCCCGAAGACTTGTTCTTATGTTTTCACTATATCATTTTTGTCAATATTTTTTTATCCTCGGAAAGCAAAATAAGAAATCATTTACACCAAGATGATCTTATTTGGTATAACATTCACTAAAACCAGATCATGAAATGCATTCAACTCACCACCCACGACGTCTATTTCAACCTCGCCGCGGAA
>CAZDIS010000226.1:0-1977 GCA_964505585.1 uncultured Pelolinea sp.
GGCACATCCCCTCCCCATAGTTTAGGGATCAGTGAAAAGGCGGGGGATCAGATGCTCAAGTGGGTTTTCACACCATCCCACAAAATACTGCGTTTCTTTCTCTCATCCTGCACTGCCGTTGTTTTTCATCAGTCATTCACAGAAATTCATGCGCTCGGCACATCCCCTCCCCACTGTTCAGGGGGGAGGGAAAGGGAGGGGGGTCAGATGCTGAAGTGAA
Source organism: uncultured Pelolinea sp. (assembly GCA_964505585.1). Taxonomy (GTDB): domain Bacteria; phylum Chloroflexota; class Anaerolineae; order Anaerolineales; family Anaerolineaceae; genus Pelolinea. The sequence continues at coordinate 221 of CAZDIS010000226.1, forward strand.
TTTTCACGCGACCCCTCAAAATACTGCGTCTCTTTCTCTCATCCCGCGCCGCCGTGCGTTTATAATCAGTCATATACAGAAAAACGTTCGGGTGAAGGAGATCAGGATGCAATATCGCAAGCTGGGTAAAACGGGTTGGGAAGTATCGGCAGTTAGTTTCGGGGCCTGGGCCATCGGCGGCAGCTGGGGAAGCGTCAAAGACAAAGAGTCCTTGGCAGCCCTCCATACCGCCATCGATCACGGCATCAATTTCATTGACACAGCCGATGTGTATGGCGATGGGCGCAGCGAACGCCTGGTTGGAAAGGTCATTAAAGAACGGGCGGAAGACATCATTGTCGCCACCAAGGCCGGGCGCCGCCTGGACCCGCATACCGCGGCCGGTTACAACCGGGAAAACCTCACCACCTTCATTGAGCGCTCTCTCAAGAATTTGGGTGTAGAGCGGCTGGACCTGGTGCAGCTGCACTGCCCGCCCACCGAGGTCTACTACATGCCGCGGGTCTTCGCGGTGCTGGATGACCTCACGCGCGCTGGCAAGATCAGATATTATGGCGTCAGTGTCGAAAAGGTGGAGCAAGCCATCAAAGCAATCGAATATCCAAATGTGCAGACAGTGCAGATCATCTACAACATCTTCCGCCAGCGCCCCGCAGACCTGTTTTTCAAGCTCGCGCGGGATAAGCAGATCGGCATTCTGGCGCGCGTGCCGCTCTCATCAGGCATGCTGACGGGCAAATTCAGCGAGACGAGCACCTTTGCGGACGACGACCACCGCCATTACAACCGCGATGGGCAGGCGTTTGATAAGGGTGAAACCTTCTCCGGCCTGGATTACGGCCTCAGCCTGCAGGCGGTAGATCGCTTACGCCCCCTGGTGCCGGAGGGATGGACCATGGCACAGTTCGCGCTGCGCTGGGTCCTGATGCATGACGCGGTCTCCTGCGTCATCCCGGGCGCGAAACGCCCTGCGCAGGCGCGGGAAAATGCCGCCGCCGCGGACCTGCCTGCCATTCCCGGCGGGACAATGGATACCGTCCGCGATATTTACCAGCACCTCATCAAAGACCAGGTGCATCATTTGTGGTAACGATCAATCAATAAGGTGGGCTTACTCCCGATCCACTCGCCTCCCGCATGCATCAGAGGGGAACGGGTGCTTGTCCCGGCCCAAACTGCATACCGGTTTTATTCGGGAATATCTGCTTTCACGCGAACCGCGCGCGCGATGCACGCATCTTCGAGCTGCGCGAGTGCGGCCTTGTTAGCGGTTCGCGGCATATCCCAACCTTGCTTGCGAAGCGGTTCTTCTCTATGGCGGTCATCCCCTTTTTAGAGCGCGCGCCTTTCCAACAATTTCGATCATCAATTTCTTTTCCGTCCATTTATACAGCCATGTCATGCGCGATGAAATGCGTTCGGCGGGACTTGAGATTCTTCACTTGCCGCCTGCGTGATCCATCCCACAGCATCGCTTCAGTTCAGGTGGCCTCATGGCGCGTGGCGCGGGCATGCAAATTGAGTCATCCAAAATTTCTCTTCCACATCTCTTACGCTTCATAAGCCGATCATCGTTGATCGCATCAGCCCGCTCCAAAAAAATAACCCTTTCAGCAATCCACAATCCGAAACAAGGCATTCAGCCGTGGGAAATCAACGCGCTGGAATCGAATGGTTGATTCCATTCTCTCCTTTTGGAAAACAGGAAAGATGGGCTTCTGAGATATCCTTAAGAAGCATCGCGTGCGATCTTCAGC
>CAZDIS010000227.1:0-1931 GCA_964505585.1 uncultured Pelolinea sp.
ATTACGGTATTCAACTCACGCCGGTGTGGGTGGATGGCACTACACGGATCGCGCATGTGATCGCCGATGAAAAGCGGAATATTCACAGCCATGTTATCGCAGGAAAAATGATCATCAATATTGGTCAGAGGGAAAATTTTATTGAGAAATTTACTCCTCTAGCCAAACATGCTAAATCCGTGATTTTTGCCGGCTCAGTTCCAAAATCGATGGATCCGGGATTATACAAAGAACTTATTCCAATCGTGAAAGATATGGGTGTGCCTACGCTTGTGGATGCGCAAAAAGAGGTGATGAAAGCGGCTATTGTCTCCAAGCCCGATATCGTAAAAATGAATTGGGAAGAATTTGGTTGGACGTTTGATAAGCGCGCTGATACAGTAGAGGCATTGGTCACTGAAGCGAAGGTGTTTTACAAAGAGAGAGGTTTGATTAATTTAGTCATAACTATGTCCAAAGATGGTATTTTGGCTGTAACCCCTGAGGGCACTTTTCTTGCCAAGGCGCCCTTTCAAAAGCCATTGAACGCAGCAGGAGCAGGTGACGCAGTATCTTCGTCGCTGGCTGTAAAACTTCATGAAGGAGATTCATGGGCAGAGGCGCTACGCTTTGCAAGCGCGGTCAGCGCAGCTGCTGTGCTGACTGAACGCACTGGAGACGTATGGATGAAAGATGTCGAGCGAATTTTACCGGATGTCGAAGTGAAACAAATTAGTTAACCAAGGAAAAAATGGGATTAAAAAAAGAAGATTTTCCAACAAGTGTTCAATTTGATTTTGAAAAAGGTGAATTTTCACCGCTCCAAAGCAAAGCGGAGCGCAATGTCAGTGATGTGGCAATGATGTATGCTGACAGGGCTGAAGCAGAAAAGATGATAGAAAACGGCGACCCCGTTATCTATGAAATCTTCTATCACGGGTTTAAAACCAGTCTATCGGATATGGCGCTAGGTGTGACGAGAATCCAGCCCGGTACGATCAGCGGCGAATATTATATGACCAAAGGCCATTTTCACGAGGCGATTGACCAACCAGAAATTTATTTTTGTGTTCGTGGGGAAGGTTATCTGTTGATGGAAACCCGTGATGGCGAATTTCAGGCCGAGCGATGGACCAAGGGGACGATATCTCATATTCCTCCTATGTGGGCTCACAGGGTTGTGAATACAGGAAAGGGCCCACTTGTTTTTGTCGCTTCGTACCATCTATCCGCCGGGCATGAATATGAGCCGGTTATCAAAAAAGGATTCGCGAAAAGAGTTTACAAGATGGACGGGAAACCAGTCCTTAAAGACAATTTACAACGGGAGCATTAGATATAGTTAAGAAATCGTTCTGAAAAACCATGAATAATTCGAAGACGTATTGGGTTTTGGCGGTCGATATCGGCGGTACCAAAATGGATATCGGCATTATTAATCAACACGGATCATTTCACACTTCCTCTGAACGCCTTCTCGTTCCTTTCAAACCCGATGGGACTGCCGACGCATCAAAAATTTTGGATATACTTGCGCCTTATGTAAAAAAAGCCAAATCTGAATTTAATGATTTTCTTGGTGTTGGATTGAGTGTTTGCGGAAATATTGACGAACAAACTGGTGAAGCCGTGTTGGTGGCGAACCTGTATTGGCGTAATGTGCCATTTGGAAATATGGCAGAAGCGCGATTTGGCTTGCCTGTGTTTTCCGCGACAGATGTGCGTATGGCCCTGATTGCTGAAATGCTGTGGGGGAAGGGGGTTGGATATGACTATGTAGCATGGATGACGCTAGGTACCGGCTATGGAGGATATTTGTTCTTGGACGGGCAGATCTATGAGGGCACACATGGATTTGCTGGAAATCTTGGACACAGCATTTATGATGAAATTCAAGGAGAACCATGCGGCTGCGGACAGACAGGCTGTTTTGAAAGTTACGTTGCCGGACC
>CAZDIS010000228.1:0-1853 GCA_964505585.1 uncultured Pelolinea sp.
GCGTCAATGTACCCCAGTATGCCGATTTCTGGCTGGGCGGGCCTTTACAGGTATGGGACCCGACGTTTATGATTCAACCCTGGCAGAATTCGATTGTTCAACAGATCGAGCAATTGCACCTCGCCGCCGGGGCGGATACGCCCTTTAGTGAAATACTTAAACAAATGGGCGGTTCTGGTTTCTTTTCGCATAGGGATACCTTCCTCGGTGACACGGTCGGTTGGCGTGTCCTCGCCACCCAGCGCCACTTTCAAAATATCGATGGCTCTTATTCTGGTTCCCGTTATTTCACGCTTAAGAACCTGGGCTATATCCTTGAGCCGCTCTGGTGGTGGTTTGAGAAAAATTGGAAAACTGAATCGGTCTATGATCCCAATAAGAAATATTCGCAAATGACCCGCGTGGACGCCCCTCTGGCCACCCTGCGCCCCCAATCCCTCAAACCCTTATACCCCTATCAGTCCTACAGTTGGGAGGTGGAATAATGACTGCACCCGTGATCGGTGAGAATTGCGACATCATCCTCAGCCAGCCCCATGTCAACGGTGGGGACCCCTTTGGTTTCGTTCTTTCCCCTGACCCGCAAAAGAGTGGATCCGCTTTCTCTATTCAACGCAACATTGATTCAGATGGCCTCACGCATATCTTTTTATTCGCTACCATCCTGTTAGCCGATGATCTCAAGAATCCCGATGGCTCGGAACATGCGGATAGCAAGCAAACCATGTATGCGATGATTCTCGACTTCCTCGATCAATCCGAGGAATTCAGTATCTCTACTTACGATGGCACGTTCCTTGGGCTTGGCCAGCTTGGCCATACATCAACCGAATTGCACCTGGTGGATGCCATGTATATTTCGATCAAGTTCGCCAATCTCAGCGCCTACCATCCGCCCATCGATTCCGATCTGTTCTTTGGCTCTTACTGGCACGATTCGCCGCCGGCGGATGGCGCTTTCACCTGGGATACGTCCGTATGGAGATGATGGCTGCTTTTCTTTTCCCGCCGTTCAATCCGCGGATTGGCACACCCGTTCGCGCGTGCGCTCACGGTCGCGCCGGACATGCGCGGCGCGGCCCCCGCGGAAAACGGCTTGATGTGGATGTTCGCGCTCCGCTTTTCACTCCCGCAAAAAGCAATGGCTCGCTCCGTCCCTCCGCTCGCCGATTCCTGTTTTGCGTTCGTTCGCTCCGCGCTCATGCCCTCATCTGTTGGCTTTGGGCGGCTAATGCTTGCGTTTATCGCTGCTCCGCTTTTCTCGGGTGCGTTTTAAGCCATTCTAAGCGTTGTATTTCTCAGATTCGTTCTGTTTTCTCGGGTTCTTTTTCTCTCCAGGCACGCGCACACCGCCGCGCAGATAAAACAGCCGCCGGAATGCGCTGGCTGTTTTTCTCAAGGCTTTTTCTTCGCCGTCCTGGCGGATTCGTTCCGCACTCTCCGATCCAGCTTATCGCTTGCGCCGATTGTGCTTCGCCCGGCGCCGCTGCGCGCTTTAACGGTTGGATCGGAGAACAAGATTGCTCACGAAACCGCCAACACCTGGCCGGCTTATCTCCGCGCTCCACCGGCTCAGCCGCCCCTGCTTCTCTGCTGGCTTCTATTCGCTGTGGCGCAAAAAAGCGCAACCCGCTCAGCCGCCCTTGCTCGCAGTGGATCGCAAAAAACGCTCGTGGAAATGCGTTTTTTGCTCGGCTCATCCGTTCCGCGCTCCGAGTTGCGCTTCGCTTTGCGGCCGCATTCCTACAGCAGAGCGGAAATTGCAAAGCCCCGCACAGCTGCCAAAACCTGGAATGCGCCGCCAGCTCCGCTATAAAAACAAACCGATCCTACGTGCTCGGTCCGCGGCACAC
>CAZDIS010000229.1:0-1737 GCA_964505585.1 uncultured Pelolinea sp.
CCCGCAGTCGGTTCATCCGCGATCAATAGATCGGGACTATGCATCAACGCCCCCGCCAGCATCAGCCGCCGCTGCATCCCGCCGGACAACTTCGTCCCCAATCGGTCGCTTGCTTCGCTTAATTCAACAAATTCAAGCAGCCGTTCCATACCTGCGATGCGCTCTTCCTTAGGCATTCCGTAAATACTGCCTATAAAGTGCATGTTCTCACGCACGCTCAGATTCGGGTAGAGGATGAATTGCTGCGGGATATAGCCGATCTTGTCGCGATCCTCATCGCTGAACGCATGCGGTTCCTTGCCAAAGACATGCACCTCGCCAGCAGTTGGCAGTAGAACGCCATTGATCAGGCGGATGGTGGTCGTCTTCCCGCAGCCGCTTGGCCCGATCAGCCCCAGGATCGTGCCGGTGGGTAATTCAAAGTTGAGATCAAAAACGCCTGCACCGCCGCCAAAATCCAGCGATGCATTGCGCATTTCAACCATCAGTTTTTTTGCCAGCGGCCCATTAGTAATTTTTTTGCTCGTTTGTTTTTTTGTTTTTACTGCCATATTTATTCCTTCAATTCATAATTTCCAAATCATTTTGTAAGACAAAGTTCATACCTTTTTAGAGGTTCTGGGAAGTCCAGCCAGGTGGATGTATTGCGTCAGAATATGGATCGATAAAAGCAATATCACAAACCCTGAAAAACCCCAAATGAGCAGGGGCGTCTGGCTTGAAAGCCTGCCTAATTCCATCTTTATTTGCTCGAAATCTTGCGATAATATTGAAAGATCATCCGCCAGGTCTTCGATTTCTGAACCGAACTGGTCCACTTCCGAAGCGATATCTTCCAGCGATGCGGAAGCATCTCCCACATCCAGCGAAAATGTATCCAATGATTCACTTAATCCCGAAAACGCAACCTTCTGCTCATCCAGGTTAGTTTTCAAATCGTTTATGGACGCACTCAATCCATTCTCCGACGTGTAATCATCCAGTTTGATCAGCCCTAATTGGGAGAGGAGCACGATGGTTTGGTCAATGGTTTCGGCAGCACTCTGCACATTCTCCAACGCGCCTGCGCTGTCTCCAAGCAGGCCGCTGCCCAGGTCACCGATGATGCCGGAGGTGGTATCGATCATTTCGGAGGCATCACCGATCGCCTCTGATACATCCGAGATGCTTGATGCTGTTTTCGATAGTGTGCGTGTAGCGATCTCCAATGAGCCAGTCAACCCGTTCACCGGTTCCGCGACCAATGTCAGACTGGAAGTGATCGTATCAATTGTTTTTCTTATCGCAGGAATTACGCTTGCGGAAATGATGATAAGTGCGAAAATTGCAGCAACTGATAAGCCGAGACTTATGAATCTTAATATCCGCATCATCCAGCGTCCTTGCTAACTTTTCCCGATTTGTGTTTGATAAAGCGTATCATTGGTGATTTTTGTGGTACCTCCCGGCTTTTCCCTCTGTAAATATTTTCATCACCAAGGAAGAAAACGTTAACGTAATCTGTTTGCTTGCTCTGCTGTCAGGTCGATCTCTTCCAGGATCGGTTCGGAAATGACGAACAGCCGTCCCCATTCAGAATTGCCATCCTTATCAATGCAGGTTTGCAGCACCATCTGGTATTCGCGGTCATACATCTCCTGAAATACCTGGCTGGAATCCTCCTTTACGCCGGTTTCCAGATTCAGGAATTGGCTGTGTGCGTCGTTTGGCTGTAATGCCTGGAATCGATGCAGCTCC
>CAZDIS010000230.1:0-1718 GCA_964505585.1 uncultured Pelolinea sp.
CTTTTGTGATCAAACTGCCGTATGTGCTGCGGGAATTGTGCATTGGATGCGGCGCGTGCGAATACCACTGCCCGGCCGGCGGAGAAGCGGCAATCCAGGTGATGACGCTGCCTTCGGATGAGGTTGTGATCCGCGGGATCTAAGCGCTTTGAAAAAGATATCCATCCTGATCGTTCTTCTGTTTATAACCAGCTGCCGTCCGGCGCAGGAAGAGACCGTTATTGCTGCAGATGTGGTGGGGACGATGGCGGCACATACACTGGAAGCGTATATTCCGGCAACCATGGAACCAGACGTGATAGCCACCCTTGATCCTGCAGAAGGACCATCCGTTGTAGTAACGCAGGCGGGGAGAGAGAGTGAAGAAATAACAGCAGAAATCCCAGGTGAATTATCGGAAGCGCATTATATCTGGGATATCTGGGGACACCGGCAGTATTTTGGGCTGGGGTGCGAAGCATCGGCGGCGGTAGATTGGGCGGCTTATTTTGATGTGACTGTGAGTGAATTCGCGTTCCAGACGCGACTGCCGTTTTCGGATAACCCGGACCTGGGATTTGTGGGCAGTGTCGAGGGGCCCTGGGGGCAGGTGCCGCCGTACGCGTATGGCGTGCATGCCGCGCCGGTCGCGAAATTGCTGCGGGAGCACTACGGCATGAACGCGGCGGGCGAGAAAGGATTGACGATCGATGACCTGAAACGCGAGCTGGCATCCGGCCAGCCCGTGATCGCGTGGGTGATCGGGAACTGCTCAGGCGGTATCCCGTACGAATATATTGATCAGGAGGGTACGCCGGTGATCGTGGCGGCGTATGAACATGTGGTGATCCTGACCGGCTATGATGCGGACACGATCCGCTACATGAATAACGGCAAATTTTATGATATCCCGTTTGAGAACTTTGCCAACACGTGGGGGGTGCTGGGCAATATGGCGGTGTATTTAGACGATTGAGTTAGCGCGTTTCCCGCCGGTCTTCGCGGTCATCTTTGAGGAAGACGTTGAAAAGGACTGAGATGACGCTGACAACCAGGCCACCCAACAGCGCGGACCAAAAATCTTTCACATAAAAAGCAACGCCGACAGCTTGCGCGATACGGGCCGCGATGAAGAAAGAGAGCCCGTTGATGACGATGGTGAAAAGCCCGAGGGTGAGCAGGATGAGGGGGCAGGAGAGCAGCTTGAGGATGGGGCGGATGAAAGCATTGACGAGGCCGAGGATGAGGGCCATGACGGCAAACACCGTCCAGGCGTTGGGATCTTCAACCGAAATGCCGGGGACGAAATAGACCGCAGCAAAGAGGGCGAGCGTGATGACCGCCCAGCGAATGATCAGTTTCATGGTGACTCCTTAAATATAATCATATACCTTCATATTAACCTATTTTCAGACCTCATTAATTATCCATCCAAAAAGAACCACCGATACAGATGTTGTCACGCACGATTTTCAGTTATAATATCGTTACACGATATCGTATAGCAATAATGAAGAAACCATTGATCAACGAGCTGTACCTGGGGTTCATGCGCGTTCATATCCTGCACCATGCGAGCCGGGAGCGAGTATATGGCGTGTGGTTGATGGGAGAGTTGCAGCGGCATGGATATGACGTGGGGCCGGGTACGCTGTATCCGATGCTGCATCGCATGGAGGAAAATGGCCTGCTGGACAGTGAGTATGAGACAGTGGCGGGAAAGCGGCGGCGATACTACC
>CAZDIS010000231.1:0-1642 GCA_964505585.1 uncultured Pelolinea sp.
CATCCTCTTTGTGGATGAAGTCCACCGCTGGAATCGTGCCCAGCAGGATGCGCTCCTGCCGACCATTGAATCCGGTCTCATCATATTGATCGGCGCGACGACCCAGAACCCGTATTTTGATGTCATTCCGGCGCTGGTCTCACGATCGCGGATTTTCAATTTGAAACCGCTGGATGAAAACCAACTAAGCGCGATATTTGACCAGGCCCTGTCTGATACAGACCGCGGGTATGGTATCCGTGCTGTGGAGGTGGCTGTGGATGCGAAAGCTCATCTTGTTAATATGGCGAACGGAGACGCGCGCAGCTTATTGAATGCGCTTGAGCTGGCTGTTGAATCGACAACACCGGATGAAAACGGACGCATTATTATTGATATGCGGACAGCGCAGGACAGCATTCAGAAACGCGCTATCCGCTATGATAAGAATATGGATGAGCATTACGATACCATATCCGCGTTCATCAAGTCAATTCGCGGATCTGATCCGGATGCTGCGCTTTATTGGCTTGCGAAAATGATCAAAGCCGGTGAAGATCCACGTTTTATCCTCAGGCGATTGATGATACTCGCCGGGGAAGACATTGGTCTGGCAGATCCGAAAGGAATTCAGGTCGCCTCGGCGGCGGCGTATGCGTATGAATATATTGGTTTGCCGGAAGGGATATTCCCGATTGTTGAAGCTACGCTGTACCTGGCGACTGCCCCTAAATCCAATTCTGCGTTGGGTTATTTTAAGGCGTCAGAATTGATAGAAAAGCAGGGGGCAAAACCAGTTCCAATTCATTTAATGGACAGCAATCGTGATCAAGATGGGTTTGGGCATGGAAAAGGTTACCAGTATCCACATGATTTTCCTGGGCATTATATACCGCAGCAGTACCTGCCGGATGATGTCCGCGGTACAAGGTTCTATCAGCCGTCTGCGCAGGGCTATGAAGAAAAGATCAAGCAGTTCTTGGATTTACTTGATAATGATCACTGATCTGGAAAAATATCAGTATAAAATTGGGTGAAACCCGGAGCGGGTGTTCTGGGATAAAACATGCAATATCGTACATGGAGGCAGGGATGGGAGAATTCATCACAAATGATTATCAGGGAAGGCCGTTTCAGTTTCTGGGGGTTCCACAGATTATTACCTTGCTGTTATTGGTTTTACTAAATATTATTCTTTTGGGGGATAAAAAGAAAGATGAAAACATGCGTGCGCGGACACGCTGGACGATCGCGATCATCCTGTGGGTCAACGAGGCCTTATTTCATTTATGGCATATGTATTTCGGATCATGGAGTATCCAGGAACATATCCCCCTGCATGCCTGTTCGGTTTTGATCTGGTTCTCCGGCTTTATGCTGATCAAGAAGAATAAAATCATCTATGAGTTCGCATATTTCATGGGTATCGCTGGCGCGCTGCAAGCTTTATTCACACCGGATATTGGCATTTATGGGTTTCCGCATTTTCGTTTCTTCCAGACCTTTATTTCCCATGGTCTGCTGGTAACAGGCGCGGTCTACATGACCACGGTCGAAGGATTCCGGCCAACATGGAAATCACTGCGCAGGGTTATCGTGTGGATGAATGTATATATGCTGTTCGTGCTGGGAATCAATTCCCTCATAGGAAGTAACTACTTGT
>CAZDIS010000232.1:0-1630 GCA_964505585.1 uncultured Pelolinea sp.
CAACTGCGCGTTTGAAACGCATATAGGGGCTGATCGGTTCAGGGGTCCAGCAAACCGGGTGGGTGAGAATATGCAATTTTTCAATATTTTCATCATGCAGAACATCGATTAATCGCTGGTAGCGCCAGTAGCAAAATGAATCTGAGCAATAGGCAAAGTTCTGTTTAATATACCCACTATAGGCATTGACCATCCCGCCGATCTTCTCATGATTTATATTGAGTAATTTGTTGGTTGAGGGATTGTGAAAGGAAAAAGCGCGCACTTCTTGTTGGGTGATATCGGTAAGCAGCTGTTTTTCGTTTACCAAGTTGCGCTCAAGGTCCTGGTCACTTTGTATTGCTTTGCCATAGTAGATCGGGTCAAAATGCAGTCCGATCTGATGGCCGAGACCTATTAATTGCCGTATCAGCTCGCGCACCTGATAATCAAACAGGTTGTAGCGGTCGCTGTGAAAGAGGAAGAAATAGGTGCTGCAAACATTTTCTTCCGCTTCGATCTTCCCCAGGGCGAGCGCACGCTGGGGGGAAGTGTCGATATCATGCCGCCAGAGGCATACTTTTCCGCTTTGCATATAGTCGGAAAATTGAATGAAGCGGTAGCGAGAACGAGCGAGCTGCAAACATTTACGATAGGCGGTTTCGGTGAAATCATCGTAGTGATATTTTTCACGTAATCTGATCCGGGCTGCCATATGTTTATTTTATACCAGTGAAGTCAAACGCCGATTCATTTCGGACGCGGTAATCACGCCGGCGGGGTTATCCAGCCCACGGATGAGGTATGTGTCTTCACTGCCGATATCATCATATTTTTCTTCATCCGGGATATTTACTTCCTCATCAAAGGCGAGACGCAAATAGGTTTCCGCCATGTTGTGTTTTCCGCTGATATTGAAGACGATCGTGATCATAAAAAAGCGGCCGATGTTTATCTCCGTGATGCACGGATTCCCATCTCGGTCTTCTTTCAGATCAATACTGAACATACCGGTTGCTTTTGGCGCGATCGCTTTGACAGCATCGGTGCAAACCATGTTTACCTCCGGGTTTCTAACCAACTTTCCCAACGCCGGTGTGGATGACGCACCAGACGGCATAAGACGGGCAAAATGATATTCCAGCCGCTGGCAGGTCTTTGCCAGAACCAACTCACCATCTTTCCACACACTCTGAAAAGCATAATCATTCCCGGGAAGGTATTCAGACAGGGTAAACATGCCTTCCTCGACATTACGCATGTCCTGCCAGTACTTGATCCATGCTCTCGCTTGATCTGGTTTTGAGACCGGCAGTGAACCGGCGGAACCGGATCCCTTGCGCATGCGGCACCAAAGTTTTTCATGGCCTTTGAATTGTTCAAAGATGCTTTCGATGTCTTCAAGTTTTTCAACGCCATATGTTTTCGCAACTTTGAAACCATTTTCCGTCAGTTTCTGGCTGAAGGTCAACTTATCCTGGCAGAGAGCAACTGTTTCAGCCGTCGGCAGAAAGACACTGGCATTGACTTTATCGCGGTGGGTCGCGATGATGCGGGATTCGGTATCATTGTTCGGGATAACGAGATCAATTTTTTCCTTTTTGATGACTGTATTCAATGCTTTAAAATACACATCACCCGCATCCCCGCG
>CAZDIS010000233.1:0-440 GCA_964505585.1 uncultured Pelolinea sp.
CATTTTGATGAAGGACCTCTCTCTTTCACATACACAGATCCGAACGACTCCTCGATCACTTTAGAAGTTGAGGTTAATAGTACCATTTTAGCCGGCTGGATTTCTTATGCCCAGGGCAGCAAATACGCTGTTTTCAGTATTCCATCTACCCTGGCAACATTTGCTCCTCCCGATCAGGCTGAAACACTTGTTGCCTTTTTAGGGCAAACAATGGCACAAAGCACCATTGCCAGCCGTGATATAACAAAAGGCGAGGAGGCATACTTAATGCACTTGGCTGTGGTGTGCTCAGATGACATGGTGAATTCAGAGGATGAGATCATTCTGGATGGCGCCAGCCAATTTGCGATCGAAGCAGCCCGTTCAGAAGCAGCCACATATGTTGCCTTTTGCCCCATGATCGATGTAAAGGAACTGCCTGAAGAGACTGATGAAAATGT
>CAZDIS010000233.1:450-1574 GCA_964505585.1 uncultured Pelolinea sp.
TGTTGAAATTCCAACCCTGCTATTAAGCGGCAGCTTGGATGTTGCAACGCCCCCAATACGCAGCCAAATCATAGCCGATGCATTACCGAATGCAACACATGTTATTTTCCCCGGACACACGCATGATCAGCTTGGCAATCTCAAAGCATGTGTAAAGGATGTATTCACCCAGTTCATCGCTGATCCAACATCCGCACCGGACACAAGCTGCGTTGAAACACCGGATTACACTGGATTCCTTCTGCCTGATGGAAGTTACAGTCTTGATCCAGAAGAATAAAATGGCATTCAAATAAAATGATGTCAATCTTGATCCTGGAAGATCAAAGACAGGGACTACTTACCGGAACCGATTTTTAAAACCCGGCAAGTCTACTAAATTTACCTCGGATAGAACCAGGAAAGATCATACTTGTGTTTGTGGAAAGTTACATTAGAAAAATACTCGAGGAAGATGGTCAATGGAAATCAAAAATAACAAACGCATCATTGCTGCTTACTTACTCCTTGTTTTTGGGATAAGCAGCATATTGTATATAGTCATTTCTGCGAATGGCGGCTTGGATGGAAATGGAGAATTATATGTGATTCCGCTCATGTGGACACCCGCAATTGCCGCTTTCATAGCCCTCCGAATGAACAAAGAAAAATTGTCGTCGATCGGATGGGGAATCACAAAACCAAAATACTTCCTGATCGGATATATTGCGCCTTTAGTTTACGCGGGATTGGCATATGCCATCATCTGGCTATTGGGTTTGGGCGGAGTGGATACAAGCATGTTTGGCCCTACACCAATGATAGGAATTTTACGCACGATCACACTTGGGCTGTTCGGATCAATGGTACTCGCCCTGGGCGAGGAGATAGGGTGGAGAGGGTTGCTTGTTCCGCGACTCGCTGTGTATATGCCTTTATGGAAAACCGCTGTGTTGAGTGGCTTCATCTGGGGTGTTTGGCACATACCACTGATCATTAACGGTGGTTACAGCAGTGGAGCGCCGACCTGGTTTGCCGTGCTTTGCTTCATGGTGCTTGTGATCGGGATGTCTTTCCTGTTCGTGTGGCTGCGGCTGCAGTCGGGCAGCATTTGGCCCACGGTCTTGTTGCACGCCACGCATAAT
>CAZDIS010000234.1:0-1517 GCA_964505585.1 uncultured Pelolinea sp.
GATCGAAAATGCCCCATTTCCCAGGAATAATATGTTCTTTACGAACAGCGTAACGTTCGCCGACCACTCGGCGGCGGGAATCAATGAAAGAGGATGCCAATTTGTATGAACAAGAAAATCTTGATAGGCCTGGCTGTGTTCTCACTTTTCGTGTTGCAGCATATTACCTTGAGATTAATCGATAGAACCCGTTTCCACAGTTCCGTGAGTGCTCCTGTGCATTCGATCATTAGCTCAATAAACCAAGATCTGGAAGACGACAGGATATTGATAGCAGAACAAAAGCTGAAGCTCTTCGAAACTAAAATGAACGACTTTTTGATCAATAACGGTGAGTCACCTGAGAAATTTCATCGCGACATCATCAGCATTGTGGACTCAGTCAAAAAAGTCCCGGACAAATCTGAAGCTGAAAAATGAGCGTGCGTAAAATTGATCTGGACTGCGTGACAGTTACATTTTGAACATGGCCTGCCCCATAATTCGGTTGAATCAATCACATAAGTATCCCCGAAGTTTCCAGGTGCCTCCAGCAACAGGTCCTGGCCCAACTGAAAACTGCTCAGCTTGCCCAGAAACAACCCAACGCCCAGCGCAAAATCAGTTCGACACCCCGTAACCGCCAGCAACAAACGCACGCCCCCCGCCTCTATTCAGAGCTATCCCCCCTTAATTATTATATGCTTTTATATGCTATATTTTAACTCGAAATGTATGCCTTGGTTGTTTTTTATTTGATACGTGTTGACTCACTTCCCGCAGGTGCGTTGGGAATGTGGGGTTCAGTGACCGCTAAGCAGTGGTGTCGTTCGTTATGTAGTGGTAGTGTAGACTAGCGTCAAATCGCATGGCTAAGATTGTAATGGAGGCCACGAAAGATCATTTAAGATGAATTCACCGTTTGATTTCTTCGACTGCATATACTGCATCAACTGCGACCACCAGACCGAGCGCTGGCAGCAGGCGACGGCGGAATTTGCCCGGCAGGGGATTGCCGATCGCGTTGAACGGTTTTCAGCCACCAAGCTGAATCGGGAACTGGGCTTGTCGGAACGCCCGGAAGGAGATGCAGCCCACCTTTCGTGTGCCGCGTCGCACATGGCGATCTGCGCCTCTTGTGCCCGTGCTGGACACGAGACCGTTCTGGTATTTGAAGATGATGTTCGTTTTCTGGAGTCGCCGGACGTTTTGGCCGGCGCCTTGGGCGAGTTGCGGCGCCAAGACTCGTGGGAGTTGCTGTATCTGGGCATGAATGTGTCGTCCGGGGGTCTGCAGATGACCGAGACGAACCTGGCGATTCCCACGCCCGGGACCGTCATCAAATCAACGCACGCCATCGCGTATCATCATTCGGTGTTCCCGGCGGTTCAGGAATATGCCCGACAGGCCGCTGCCAAACCGCGGATAGACGTCTGGTTATCGAGCCGCTTCCGATGTCACTGCGTGGTCCCGCTGTTTTCCGTTCAGCAACAAAGCTGGAAGCCGGTACGGTTCCGCCGGAATTACTATAGGGCTTT